>NZ_CP058910.1:4133455-4480147 GCF_013415885.1 Halosimplex rubrum | reverse complement strand
CGGTGTCCGTACCCCGGTCGCGCAGAAGACTTATCTCCGGGAAATCATTTCCGGGTGGTATGGATGGAGCCGGCGGAGAGGACACGGGGGAGACGGCACATGGATCGAAGGCCACCGGTGCGAGCGCCCCGGACGCGGTCGCCAAGGGCGAAGCGGCCAGCCGATCCGAAGATACCGAGGAGGTGTCGGGGATCACCGGGTCGTCGGTCGTCAGGACGGTCGTCGGGTTCCTCGCCGGGCTCGGTGTGTTCTTCGCGCTGCTGTACGGCCTGTCGATCGTGTTGAATTCGTACTGAGCGGACGTGACCTCGACGGCCGGTGCCCCAATCGTCTACCGCCCGGAGTGCGGGTCGAACAGCTCGTCGAACACCTTCCGCTGGGCGGCGCGGAGGTGCTGGTGGTAGGTGGGCCGGGAGATGTCCATCGAGCCGGCCAGGTCGTCGCCGTCCACGTCGCGGGGCCACTCGAAGAAGCCGCCGAGGTAGGCGGTTCGGATGGCGGTCTCCTGGCGGTCGGTGAAGCGGTCGGTGACGGCCTCGCGGAACTCCTGGCGGGTTCGGACCGGGCGCTCGTGCTCGTGGTACCCCACGAGGTCGGTGCCGCGGTAGCGGTCGGAGACGAGCTCGAACAGCTCGCGGGCCTCGGCCTCGTAGGGGAGTTCGATGGTGTAGCGGACGCGGCCGTCCTCGGCGACGACCGAGCGGGTGACCGCGCCGTGGTCGGCCAGCGACTCGACGAGCGAGTCGTCGACGACCGCTTCGAACAGCACGTCGCCGTCGTGGTCGGCGATGATACTCGACGCGGTGACGCCGTCGTCGCCCGACAGAGTCGCCTCGATGTCCTCGGCGTCGGCGCCGCTGGCGGCGACGTACAGCCGGATGCTCCCGTCGGCCTCGTGGACCGACCCCGTCAGCTCGTAGGTCGCGTCCGTCTGCGCCGACAGGCGGTTGAACAGGAGGTCGTCGTCGCGCACGGTGAACTCCAGCTCGACGACGCGGTCGGTCGAGAGGATACGGCCGCTCTCGATGGCGTTGACGGCGTTGGCGACAGCCCGCCCTAGCGCGTCGAGGACGACCTGCTCGCGGTCGGCGAAGGCGTCCGTCTCCGGGGCGTAGACGCAGAGGACGCCGTAGCTGGCGTCCTTGTAGGTGAGCGGGACGGCGATCATCGAGCCCAGGCCGGCCTCGCGGGCGGTCGCGTGGACGCTCCCGTCGGGCGCGTCGGCCAGGTCGTCGACGATGTGGGTGGCCTCGTCGTCGAGCGCGAGCGCGGCGGGGTCGGCTGCGTCGCGGGCGGTCGACCGGTCCAGCGACAGGTCCGCGACGGCGTCGGCGAGTTCGGGTACGTCGCCCTCCCAGGCGGCCGCTTCCAGGCGTTCGGCGGCCAGGTCGGGCCGGCCGATCCAGGCGAAGGCGTAGGGGTCGGTGGCGACGAGCTGCTCGACGACGCCGGCTTCGAGCTCCTCCCGCGTGCCGGCCTGGACGAGCACCTCGACGGTGTCCTCGATGAGGCCGTTGATCCGGTCGACGAGCGTGTCGACCCGCTCGCGGGCCTCGCGGACCTCCTGCTCGCGCTTGGCGCGGTTGGCCGCGGCGGCGGCGCTGGTCGCCAGCAGCTGGGCGGCCTGGCGGTCCGTGTTCGAGAAGGCGTCGACCGTCTCGGCGCCGATACTGATGGTGCCGTGGACGCCCATCGGGACGTGCAGCGCCGAGCGGACGATGTCGTGCGGGTGGTCGTCGTCGACGGTCGACGTGTCGGAGACGACGACCATCTTCCCGTCGACGAACGCCCGGCCGGGACCGCCCTCGTCCACGTCGTAGGTCGGGGTCTCGACGCCGCGCTCGGCGACGGCGTCGGTCGTCCCCGCGGGTTCGAGGCGGTCGGTCTCGCGGTCGAACAGGCGGACGGTGTTCAGCTCGAACCCGAGTACCTCGCCGACCGCCTGGGCGGCCATCTCGGCGACCTCCCCGCGGTCGCGGGCCTGCATGAGCGACCGCGAGGAGGTGACCAGTTCCGACAGCATCTCGCGGTGGGCCTTCTGTTCGGTCACGTCGCGGACGACGCCGACGACGCCCCGGGCCGCCCCCTCCTCGCCGGTCAGCGCGGTCAGGCTGTCCTCGCAGGGGACCGGCGGACCGCGCTTGCGCTGGACGGTCGACTCGACGGTCCGCTCGGTCGCCTCGCCGGAAAGCAGCGCGTCGACGGCCGCCGCGGTCGCGTCGTCGTCCTTGACGACCGAGACGTGCTCGCCGACGAGTTCGTCGGCGTCGTAGCCGGTGATCCGGCACATCGCGGGGTTGACGAACGTGAACCGGCCGTCGCCGTCGAGTTCGTAGACGCCGTCGTCGACCGAGCGGACGATGGTCCCGTAGCGGCCGAGCTCGCGCTCGCGGTCGCGGCGCTCGATCTCGTAGCTGACCCACTCGACGAGTAGCTCGATGAACGTCTCCTCGGCGTCGGTGAAGGGCGTCTCGCGGGCGTCGGCGGCGCCGAAACAGAGCGTCCCGTACAGCTCGCCGTCGACCAGCAGCTTCCCGCCGAGGTAACACTCCATCCCGTGGCGCTCGTAGGCGGGGTCGCCGTCCCACCCATCCGCCCCGGCGTGTTCGAGCGCCAGCAGGCCGTCGGTTTCGAGGGTCCGCCGGCAGTAGCTCTCCTCGACGGGCTGGCGGGTGCCCGGCTCGATGGCGTCGCCGTGGGCGGCGACGACGGTCTGGGTGTCGCCGTCGATCCGGGTCAGATACCCCAGCGGCAGGTCGAGGCGCTCGCACCCGACCGCCAGCGCCCGCTCCAGTTTCTCGTCGAACGACCGGTCGCGCGAGGAGGCCAGCCGCTGGAGGTCCCGCAGCGCCCGCTCGTTGCGCTCCAGCTCCGCCTTCGTCCGCTTGCGCTCGGTCACGTCGCGGACGTACACCGACAGCCCGTCCGAGGCGGGGTAGACCGACACCGACAGCCAGCGGTCCTCCGGGTCGTAGCGGGTCTCGAAGCTTCGGACCTCCTGGCTCGCCAGCGCCTCGCGGTACTCCCGCTCGAAGACGGTGCCCCCGAGGTCGGGGAACGCCTCCCAGACGACCTCGTCGACGGCCTCGTCGGGCGAGCGACCCAGCGCCTCGGCCGCCGGCTCGTTGAGGTAGGTGATCCGCCAGTCGTCGTCCAGCCCCATGACCGCGGCGTCGACGCGTTCGAGGACCCGCTCGGCGTTCGCCTCGGGCGGCCGGGCCGCCGCGGGAACCGCCCCCGATACCGGCCGGTCGCCGCTCCCGTCGGCGGCCGCGCGGTCGCGCTCGCCCGACAACAGCCGTTCGACCCGCCGCGCGAGGACGGTCCGGTCGTCCCCGCCCGCCCGCACGAAGTCCGCGACCCCCGCCTCGAAGGCCGCGTCCGGGTCGGGACCGGCGTCGTCCCCGACGACGACGACCGGCGTTCCGGTCGACCCTCCCGCGCGGTCGACGAGCGCCGCCAGCGCGTCGCCCGTCGCCGGGCCGACCCAGACGACGCAGTCGACTCTCTCCGGGTCGAGTTCGCCGGGATCCGCCGCGCTCGCCGCTTCGACGGTCACCCCGTCGACCGCCGCGAGGTCGTCGGCGACCGCTCGGCCTCCGTCGCCCGGCGGACCGGCCACCAGAACCTCGTCGCTTCCTGCCATTGGGGCCGTCTTTCGCTCGAAGCGGCTTAAACCCAAGTATCGGCGTGGTCGGCGGGATCTGCCGGTGAGCGCGGCTGACCCGAGAGGAAACCGATAGAAGACGACCGCGGTATGCGCCGTCCGGGAATTGAACCCGGGCTATTAGCTTGGGAAGCTAATGTCCTACCACTGGACCAACGGCGCTCACTTCGTTCGCCCCGCGACTCGCGGTCCGGTCGACCGCTCACCAACGGCGCCCGCTTCATCCGAGAATCGCAGTCCCGATCACTTGAACGTAGCGCTTCGGCCGAGTGGACGGACGGTCACCGATCCGGGCCGACACGAGGGTATTAGTCGCACTCGTGCCAATCGTTCGGTATGGCTACGACCGAGGAACTCGTCCGGGCGACCGACCCGCTCGATATGTCCCTCTCGACCGAGGAACTGGACGCCCATCGCGAGCACATCACCGACTTCATCGCCGCGCAGTACGAGGCGGCGGGCGCCGACCGCGTGGTGATAGGGCTGTCGGGTGGGATCGACAGCACGCTCACCTCGCATCTGGTCGTCGAGGCGCTGGGCGCCGAGACCGTCCACGCGCTGGTGATGCCCAGCGAGGTCAACCGCGAGTCGAACATGAGCGACGCCGAGCGGGTCGCGAGTGAACTGCTAGATGTCGAGTACGACGTCGTGGAGATCACGCCCATCGCCGACGCGTTCCTCGACGCCTACCCCGCGGCCGACGAGGACCGGATGGCGACGGGGAACCTCTACGTGCGGATCCGCGCGGTGTTGAACTACCTCGTGGCCAACACCGAGGGCGGGCTGGTCGTGGGGACGGGCAACCGCACCGAGGCACTGGTGGGCTACTTCACGAAGTACGGCGACGGCGCGGTGGACTGTCACCCGATCGCGAACCTCTACAAGCAACAGGTGCGCCAGCTGGCCCGCCACGTCGGCGTGCCCGACGATCTGGCGGCCAAGGAGGCCAGCGCCGGCATGTGGGTCGACCAGACCGACGAGGGGGAACTCGGGATGAGCTACGACACGCTCGACTCGATCCTGGCGCTGCACGTCGACGGGCCGCTGTCGGTCTCGGCGACGGCCGACCAGGTCGGCGTCGACGCGGAGACGGTCGAGCGGGTGCGCGGACTGTACGAGGGGAGCGAACACAAGCGGGCGGCGCCGCCGGGGCCCGAGCCGCTGTACTGAACTGCGAGAAGTCGTCTCTGCCGTCCGACCGTTATCGCACCGGGTTCTCGGGACCGCGGCCGAGGTACTCGGCGGTGAACGCGCGGACCGTCGAGTCGTCGTACTCGTCCATCGTCAGCCGCTTGGTCCACGCGGTGAGGACGTACGTCGACTCGGGGTTCTCGTTGGGGTTCGGGACGGCGATGAAGTTCCGGAAGTTACCGCTCTGGTTGGTCGCCCAGCCGCGGAGGCTCTCCTCGGCCTCGGGGGTCAGCTCGGCCGGGTCGTAGTAGACGACGACGGCGCCGTGTTCGAGCGAGTGGACGAGCGACTCCATCGGCGGCTGCTCGCTGTAGAAGCCGGCCGTCTCCCACGTGCCGCCCCAGTGGGTGCCGCTGGTCGGCGGGACGCGTTCGTACTCGATCTCGGTCCCCTGCTCGCGGTGTTCGAGGCCGTTCGACTCCTCGGTCTGGACCTGCGAGATGACCGACTGGTCGCCGCTGTCGGGCAGGCCGCTCGCCGCGGCGGTCCCGCCCGACCCGCTCATGAGGAAGGTGACGTAGACCACGAGCCCGCCCGCGAGCGCGAGCAGTCCGACCAGGATCGCCGGGCCGAGCGGGACGCCGCCGTCGTCGGGCTCCCGGTCGGCGACCCGCCGTCTATCGATCGAACCCAGTTCCCCCTCGTGTTCGTCGGCGAGGTGGTCGAGGTAGGCGTCCTCGCCGTCGAACGTCGCCCCGCAGTAGTCGCAGTCCGGCATTAGCCGTCTATGAGAGGTCACCGCTCTCGAAGGTTTCGGTTGTGGCGGGCGTGGAGGCGGCCGTCTCGCGCCACGCGAGTCGTCTACCGCTCGTAGTCGGCGTGCAGGTCGGCGAACGCCTCGGCCTCGCGGCCCTCCCGCTCGGCGCGGTCGCCGTCGTCGCGCAGGCGTTCCTTGATCGTCCGGAGCGCCGCCGGGTCGTTCCCGGCGATCTCCGTGGCGACCGCCCGCGGATCGTCGACGACGCGGGAGACGAGTCCCGTCCGGAGCGCCTCCTCTGCGTCGAGGACTCGCCCCGACAGCGCGATATCCATCGCCTCGCCGAGGCCGACGACCTCGGGCAAACGGACGGTCCCGCCCCAGGCGCCCAACAGGCCGATGGCCGCGCCCGGTTCGGCGAAGGTCGCCTCGGGCGTCGCGACGCGCACGTCGCAGGCCAGCGCGAGCTCGACGCCGCCGCCCCGGGCCGCGCCGTCGACCCCCGCGACGACGACCGACTCGCTCTCGGCGAGGGTCGCCGCGACGCGCTGGCCGCGGCGAGCGAACGCTTCGGCCGCTTCGCGGTCTCCCAGGTCGGCGACCGCGTCGAGGTCTGCGCCGGCGCAGAAGGCCGCTCCGGCGCCACCGAGGAGGACGACGGGTGCGTCGGCGCCGTCGACGGCCGATTCGAGGTCGTCGAGGGCCGCCGGCGTGAGCGCGTTGCGGTGGTCGGGGCGGTCGAGCGTGACGACGCACACGTCGCCGTCGGAGTCGGTCTCGATCACGGGCGGGCCTCCGTCCCGGGGGCGAGCCGCCCCGGGGTCGGCGGATCGGCCGTCGCAGGCGTCGGCATGGGCGTTCGTCCGTAAGTCGTTTCCAAAGGTCTTTGCCCTTCCCACCGCTAGCCGACGCCAATGGAGGAAGCCGCGGCGGTCCGCGGGGCCGCGCTGGAGGCCGTGGGCGACGTCGAACCCGACCGCCTCCGCGAGCGGATCCGCGAACGCCTCGAAGACGGGTCGATGGCACCCGGTGTGCTGACGGTGTTGAGCGCCCGCGCAGTCGCCGCCGGGTCGGCGGACGGGCCGTCGGTCGACATCGACGCCGTCGCCGACCGCGGGGCCGGCGTCCAGCTCATCTACGAGGGACTGCGCCTCACCCGCTCGCTCTCCCGGGACCCGCCGTGGGAGCGCGACGGCGCCCTCGCCGGCGACCGCGAGGACGAGCGCGCCGACGGGGGCCCCCAGGGCGGGAGTTCGCCGGAGGGCGACCGTGCGGAGCGGACCGACGGCGTCCCCACGAGCGACGCGAGCGGGGGCTCGTCGGGGAGTGACCGTGCGGAGCGGACCGACGGCGGCCCCGCGAGCGACGCGAGCGGGGGCTCGTCGGGGAGCGACCGTGCGGAGCGGACCGACGGCGGCGACGTAGCGGTGACCGACGGCGTGACGTCGGGCCCGACCGCGACGGTCGACGCCGACGGCGGGGACATGGACATCCTCGTCGCCGACGTGATGGTCGCCCGCGGGTTCTACCTGCTCGCCCGCACCGAGGCCGCCGGCGAGGCCGTCGCCGTCGTCCGCTCGTTCGGCGGCGACCAGACCCGCCGGCGGACCTCCGGCGACGACCGCCTCGACGCCAACCTGGAGGCCGACGTGTTCGAACTCGCCGCCGTCGCGGGCACCACCGCGGCCGGCGGGTCGGTCACCGAGTCCCTGCGCAGCCACGTGGGGACGCTCGGTCGCACGGACGGGCGGCTGCCCCCCGCGGAGTCGCTGTTCTCCGACGGGACGCCGGCGGCGCTCGCCGAGCGGATCTGAACGGTCGCCGTGCCGTCCCCCGACTTACCGTGTGGCTCGACCGCACAGCGGGGGTGAGATCGAAACGACTAAAGACGAATCGCGGCAACTCGGAAACGCGCCTGGGTAGCTTAGAGGTAAAGCGCGTCCTTGGTAAGGACGAGAGCCCGGGTTCAAATCCCGGCCTAGGCTCTCCCCGTTTCTCTCAGATGCGGAATTCCGCTACAACAGGGCTCGGTCACCGAAGTTGGATCTCCGTTTCGCCTACAGTGACCATGACCGATCCGTCTTCGTCATCGTGATCGATAGCTAAGCTCTCGAACTGTTCTTTATGTTCATCAATACTAGATATAGGGTCACGAACGTATTTTTCCAAAAACTCCGACAGAGTATCGCCGGCCCTCACTTCAAGATGGTTCCACGCCTCGTCTCCGGTATAGGCTTGGCCACCGTACTCTCCGAATTCGTTGGAAAGCTTGGTCAGTTTCTTCGATGGGGTCGGGTCGAGAACCAACAGAACGGGAGTATATCCCGAATTACGGGCATCTTCCGCGAATTGTAGCTCCTCTCTGAAACGGCCTTGCCCGCTAGCGGCGATCGTGACACGCATTTTAAACTCGTAAGCTGTGTCACCTACGATACAGTCTACTTGTCGGCTTCCTCTTCGATTAGTTCGTTCGATAGGGGATTTGCTTGAACTGTAGGACGCTCCACCGATCGCTTCGGTAAGGATCGGCTCGAATAGATACCCAGCCGTTTGAGCGGACCGATTGTCGATATCGTACAGAAATTTTCGCCACGTTAGCCACGAAACCAACGATTCTTCATCGAACTTTCCAATCTCGAGGAGCCCACGCGGGATGACGGTCTCGAGTTCAGGTATCTCCTGTACATCGCATACCTTTGCAAATTTTCGACGGTATGAATGGAGCTGTACTAAAAGAGAATAATATGTGAAGATGTTCGGGTTATCTTCCGCGTATTCACCAAGTGACCGCTTCAGTAGCTCGTTTAACGAAAAGGTCGACTCCAATTTTGAACAGCCTAAACTATCGATTTCAGCCTCGAAAAAGCCAGAGTCCAACGTTTCGTCGCACTTTTCGCAAGTCAGTTCATCAGGAATCTCTAAATCCAAGTCCCTCGCGACTAATTTCAGCAAGTTCACCATCTCGGCGTCACTGAGAGAGACGCTCGGATCACCGCCTACCGTTCGAGCATCCTCTAGCTTTGATATGTCGGATTGTGATAGTTTCATCGTCAGACTTCGACCTGCGTACGGTTCCGAAGCTCAGATAATTTGTCATGTGTTCTATCGAGGGCCGGACTTCTGGAGTCTGCTTTCGTCATAAAGAAACCTAACAACCCTCCTTCCGCGTCGCCATAAGGCGCGTCAGCATTCCGTTCCATGACCTTCCCGAAGTGATCGGCTAGTTTCTCAGCGATAAGGGGCGGAATCGCGTTCGCGATCTGTTGCTGCTTACTTGTTTTCGACCCCCGGAACTGGAACCAGTCGGGGAACGACTGAATTCTTGCGCATTCCCGTAGCGTAAGGAATCGGTCTCGCTCCGGGTGAACGAATTCGGAACGGCTTCCTCCCGTAATTGTTAGACTCGGTTCGTCGGGCACCAACCGCTTCAGGCCGCTTGGCGCCCCACCCCTCTTTTCGGTTGGGGTGCCATCTTTAACTCGTCTACTGGCTCGTCGGTCGAAGGAATCGTGCTGCAGGTCTTCGGGAAGGTCTTGCATCGACTGCCCCGACTCAAGGTGCTCGATCCGTTTCCGAAGTACGTCCGAAACCTCTGTATCGTAGTGATCGGTAACCGCTTCGTTTCGAAGGCTTTGCTGATAGCCAGTTTCGGGTGTGCTCGCATATTCGAGTCGTTTCGGCTTGCTCTCGGCCGGCTCTGGAAGATCGGATATGGCGTCTGTGATCGATCGAGGTGGCGAAACTGCACTGATACCATGGTGTGTCGGATCGGGAAATTCGAAATTCACTCCGCCGGAGTTTCCTACTATAAATACACGTTTTCGCTTTTGCGGAAGCCCGTGCCAATGCGAATACAGCTTATGGACCCGTATCGTGTATCCTGCGTCTACGAGTTTTCGAGCGGTTTCCGTGATATATTGACTTTCCTGAGCAGTCAGCAAACCTTCGACGTTCTCCATCAGGAACCATTTCGGCTGCAGCTCTTCCAGATAACGAATATACTGCTTCAACAGCTGATTTCGAGGGTCGTCCCAGAATCCGTTTCCGGCGGAACTAAACCCTTGACAGGGCGGGCCACCGATCAGAAAGTCGAGTTCCCCGGGCTCTAATTCTAACCGTTCCAGTAGCCAATCGGAAGTCGCATTACTGAGATCCTTTTGGACGGAATCGATCTCGGAGAAATTCGCGTCGTAGGTACTAATAGCGTCGCTATCTATATCGATACCCAACTTCACGTCGAATCCGGCCCGGTCGAATCCCAACGTGCAACCACCGGCCCCTGCGAACAGACTTAACGTGGACCGTTCCATGCGCCTGAAAGTGGTGTGGCCATAGTATAAATGGCTAATGTTCGGTTGAAATACGGATCAGTACACGGAGACTCGGTTTTCGACAAGACGGAAAATCTACACTCCACATAGATGCTTCGATACACTACGCGTTCGTTTTGCCGAGTCTATCTGCCGTTGATGCAGCCGTCGGAGCACGTTCGCTGTTAGCACCCACGCCGAACGCGTCGATCAAGTGCTTTCACCGCCGGACTCGGGGGTCACCGCGACCGGTTTCGACCGCTCGGGAGCCGAGAGACTAGCGGCTGTCGACCGGAGACACGGGCCCAAAGAAGGGGGTCCGCGACTCAGGCCGTCGCTTCGAGGCAGCTCTCGTGGACGGTCTCGCCGTCCTCGTTGGGCGAGCGGACCTGCCCGGCGACGATGGGTTCGCCGCAGGCCGCACAGCGGAGGTGGTCGCTCTCGGCGGCGTCCGATTCGACCTCGTCGCTCTCGCCGGTCGCGTCGATATCGAACTCCTCGGCCAGCGGTTCGGTCACGCCGTCGGCGTCGCTCGTCGCGCTGTAGCCGAGCGCCGCGGCGCCGACGCCCGCGAGGGCGCCGCGGAGGCGTTTGCCCTTCCGAAGCGACCAGAGCGCGGCCGCGCCGAGGCCGGCGGCGAGAACCAGGCGTGCGATACGGCCGTTGCCGTCGTCCGACTGCGTCGAGTCCATACGCCCACAACGCACTCCGCCCCCTTGTACTCGCCGCCTCCCGCCCGCGTCGAACGGGCCAGGGCCCACCGGCACGCGGCTCGACCGCCGCGTCCCGACCCCCATCCTACACAATCGAACATCCACTTTATGTGGTGTCCGTCCGATAGCTCCGGGCGAGGCGATACCATGCACAAGCCACTGCTGGTGACGGACTTCCTCGACCGCGCGCGGCGCCACTACGGCGACGACGAGGCGGTCGTGGCGACGACGGGAGAACGGTTCACCTACGCGGAGCTCGGCGACCGGGTCGACCGCTTCTCGGCGGCGCTGGCCGAGCGCGGTATCGGGAAGGGCGACCGCGTCGCGGTGCTGGACCCGAACACGCACTACCACCTCGAAGCCGCCTACGGGACGATGGGACTGGGAGCCGTCCACACGCCGCTGAACTACCGGCTGACGCCCGACGACTTCGAGTACATTCTGAACGACGCGGAGGTCGACGCCATCTACGCCGACCGGGAGTACGCCGGGAAGATCGAGCCGATCCGCGACGACGTGCCGACGGAGACGTTCGTGACGAACGGCGCCGACGCCGTCGACGGCGAGGCGGGCAGCGCCTCGGACGCGTCGAGCGGGTCACCGCGAGACGGCGACTGGGCGGACTTCGACACGCTCGTCGACGCCGCCGGTCCGGACCCGGACGTGGACCGCCCGGAGATGGCCGAGGACGACGTGATCACGATCAACTACACCTCGGGGACGACGGGCGACCCGAAGGGCGTGATGCGGACCCACCGCACCGAGACGCTGCACGCCTACCTGGTCTCGGTCCACCAGGAGATCCGCGACGACGACACCTACCTGTGGACGCTGCCGATGTTCCACGTCAACGGCTGGGGCCACATCTACGCGATCACCGGGATGGGCGCGACCCACGTCTGCACGCGCGGGGTCGACGCCGAGCGGATCTTCGAGACCGTCGCCGCCGAGGACGTGTCCTATCTCTGCTGCGCGCCGACGGTGCTGAACATGCTGATCGACTACTACGAGGCCCACGACCCTCCGACGACCGGCGCGGCGGACGTGCGCGTCGCGACCGCCGGCAGCGCGCCGCCCGAGGCGACTATCCGCACCGTCGAAGACGAGTTCGGCTGGTACCTCAAGCACGTCTACGGCGCGACCGAGACCGGCCCGCTGATCACCACCTCCGACGCCCGCCGGCACTTCGACGACGACGGCCCGGACCGCTTCGCCGTCAAGAAGCGCCAGGGGCTCGGCTATCTCGGCACCGAAGTTCGGGTCGTCGACGAGGACGGCGCGGACGTGCCCAGAGACGACGAGACCGTCGGCGAGGTCGTCGTCCGCGGCAACCAGGTGATGGAGGGGTACTGGAACAAGCCCGAGGCCACCGAGGCGGCCTTCTCCGAACGGATCGAGGGGTACTACCACACCGGCGATCTGGCGACGGTCGACGACGAGGGGATGATCGCCATCCAGGACCGGAAGAAAGACATCATCGTCTCCGGCGGGGAGAACATCTCGACGATCGAGCTGGAGGACGCGCTGTTCGAACACGAGGCCGTCGCGGACGTGGCCGTGATCCCCGCGCCGAGCGACGAGTGGGGCGAGGCGCCGAAGGCGTTCGTCGTCCCGGACGGGGAGCCCGACGACCCCGCCGCGCTCGAAGATGAACTGACCTCGTTCACCCGCGAGCGGCTGGCGAGCTACAAGGCGGTCAGACGGGTCGAGTTCGTCGACGACCTGCCGACCACGGCGACCGGGAAGGTCCAGAAGTACGAACTCCGCGAGCGGGAGTGGGACGACGAGGACCGCATGGTCGGCGAGGGGTGAGGGGGGCGCCGGGTTCGCCGGCAGATATCGGGGATCAGAGGATCCCAGCGACGACCAGCCCGAGTCCGAGCAGGGCGAAGAACGCGGAGAGGATCTTCGTGAACGCGACGTTCCACTCGGCGGGTTCGACCTCCGAAGCGGGCGTCTTGCTTCCGATGGCGTCCATCTGCTCGTTGAACCGCGTGAGCGGGCGAGCGTAGCGGACGCCGAGACTACCGAAGACGAGCAGCAGCAGACCGAAGAAGATCGAACCGCCGCCGTACAGTTCGCCTCCCTCCTCGTCCCCGTCGTCGAACTCGGGGTCGGGGTCGTTCCCGTCGGGCATATCGGGCATTTCGGGAAACGGGTCCTCTGTGGGGGTGGGCGCGTCGTCGGCGCCACCGCCGGCATCGCCAGCCGCCTGGTCATCGACGCCGACCGCGAGGCCGTCGAGGAACGCCCGCCCGTCGAGAACGACGCGCCACCCCGTCCGTGGGACGGAGTCGAAGCTCGCGTCCCACTCGCGGTCCCACGGCCGCTCGGCGTCCCAGACGGCGACGCGCACCCCCTCGTCCGCAGTCCGACGGGCGGCGAACGCGAAGAACCGGCCCGACGGGAGCGTGACGTTCCGAGAACGGTCCCCGAACGTGACGACCGCCGCGGTCGAGAAGTCGGGGCCGCGGTTTTCGATGGCGAGCGTCGGCCCGGCGCCCGTCCCCGCCGTCGCGGTGGCGGCGACGGTGGCTGGCAAAGCGGTCGCCTCGGCGGTCGCGGTGCGGGCGCTCGCGGCATCGGCGGTCGCCGTTTCGCCGTCCGCGTCGACGAGTCGGAGCGAGCCGTTCGCGCCGAGGTCGAGCGTGCCGGTGACGACACCGCGCGACGCGTGGACGGTCGCGTCGGTCAGGGTCGCACTGGCGCCGTCGTCGCGACGGTGGTCGCCCCCGCCGTCACCGCGCCGATCGCCGCGACGACGAGGAGGCAGACGGCCGCGTATCTGGCGGGTGCTGTTCGGGGTGGAGGGCTGGACACGAGGAGCCGTTTTCATGTGAACTACTAATCACCTTCGAACGAGTCGCCGGCGGGACACGCCACCGGAGGCCCCGGCCTTCGACCGGCGGAATTCCGTCGGCCATCGGTCGACGCGAGCCGACTGGCCGCGCGAGCGGCGACCGGGCGGTCGGCTAAGCTCGTCTTACCGGAGACGGCGGGTGCGTGAGCGGGATCGGCGGCGACCGAGCGGCCGGTGCGGGGAGACGGTAAGCCCTCGGTACCGAACGCGCGTATCTGCGGCGGCGAAACGGTCCAAACCGCCGGAAGTAAGCGGCCAATTGCTATCGGTCTTGCCCGCCAAGTCCGGGCGACAATGGCCGCACAGCCGAACGTCGTCGTCGTCGTCGCCGACACGACGCGAGTCGACGACGCCGACGACTCGCAGGTCGCGCCGACGCTCGCAGAGCTCGCAACCTCGGGGACCAGGGCCACGCAGGCCGTCTCGGCGGCCCCGTGGACGCTCCCCTCCCACGCCTCGCTGCTGACCGGGGCGCCCCCCTCGGAACACGGCGCCCACGCCGACCACGAGCGCCTAGACGACCGGCTGCCCGTCCTGCCCGAGCCGTTCCGCGCGGCGGGCTACGAGACGGTCTGCGTCTCGAACAACACCTGGCTCAGCGCCGAGTCCGGGTTCGACCGCGGGTTCGACGAGTTCCGCCAGATGTGGCAGCTCGTCCAGTCCGACAACGCGCTCTCGGAACTCGTCGACGAGACCGAACAGAGCCGCGCCCGTCTGGTCGCCCGGAAACTGTTCGACGGCAACCCGGTGGTCAACGCCGCCAACACGCTGTACCGGCAGTTCGTCCGCGACCGCTCGGACGACGGCGCCGAGCGCTCGACGAACTGGATCGCCGACTGGGTGACCGACCGGTCGAGCGACGATCCGTTCTTCCTGCTGGTCAACTACCTCGAACCCCACCTGGAGTACCGGCCGCCCCGGGAGACGACCGAGCGCCACCTCCCCGAGGGCGCCACCTACGAGGAGGCGATGGAGGTGCCCCAGAAACCGTGGGAGTTCCTCGCCGGCGATCTGGACCTCTCGGAGCGCGACCTCGCGCTCCTCCGGGCGCTGTACCGCGGCGAGATCACCTATTTCGACGAGCAACTGGCCGCGCTCCGGACCGCCCTGCAGGCCGCCGGGGAGTGGGAGGACACGATCCTCGTCGTCACCGCCGACCACGGCGAGAACGTCGGCGACCACGGCATGATGGACCACCAGTACTGCCTCTACGACACGCTCGTTCGGGTGCCGCTCGTCCTCCACGGCGGCGCGTTCACCGGCGGGTCGGACCTCGAAGCCCTCGTGAGCCTGCTGGACCTCCCGCCGACGCTGCTGGACGCCGCCGACATCGAGGCGCCCGAGGCTCGCGAGCGGTTCCACGGCACCTCGTTCCACCCCGACGCCGGGACTCCCGCTCGGGAGTTCGTCGTCAGCGAGTACGTGGCGCCCCAGCCGTCGATGGCCGCGCTCGAACGCAACCTCGGTCGGGTGCCCGAGGACCTCCGGACCTACGACCGGTCGCTGCGGGCCATCAGGACCGACGAGCACAAACTGATCCGCGGCTCCGACGGCTCCGAACGCCTCTACGACCTCGACGCCGACCCGGCCGAGGCGACCGACGTGTCCGAGGCTCGCCCCGACCTCGTCGCCGACCTGACCGACGCGCTCGACGACTGGCTCGACTCCGTCGACGCCGCCGGCGAGCGCGGATCGGTCTCCATCGGCGCCGAGCGCAAGGCGCGACTCGAACAGTTGGGGTATCTGCAGTGACCGGAATGGGGGCGACGGCGCCAGCCGATCCGACCAAACTCACAACCGTCCGGACGCCGCCCGTGAACCCGACATGAGACTCTCGACGAAGATCCTCGTCTCCGGCGCCCTCGTGTTCGTCCTCCCCGTTCCCGGGACCTTCATCCTGGGCGCACTGATCCTGCTGGCCGGCGCCGCGGCGCGGCTGTTCGACCTGTGAGCGTCGGGCTCGACCGCGGATCGCCCGCGCGGGTCACACTACTCTACAGCGTGCCGTAGCGGTCCCACACCTCGTAGACGCTGTCGCCGTCGCGGATGTCCGAGCGGACCGCGTTCTCCTGTTCGAGCTCCTCCTCGCCGCGTTCGAGCACCTCGTCGACGATGTCGGGGTCGATGACCGCGATCGACTGGTAGTCGGCGAAGATCACGTCGCCGGGCGCGATGGTCACGTCGTGGACCTCGACGGGCACGTCCCACTCGCGAAAACTGACGCGCCCGAACGACTCGATGGCGCTGTGGCCGTCCGACCAGACGGGGAACTCGTGCTGTTCGATCATCGTCGAGTCCCGCGTGGGGCCGTCGATGAGCGCGCCGGTCGCGCCGTTCTCCTGAACGATCGTGCTGAGGAGTTCGCCCCACAGCCCGACCTCGGTGTCCTTCGGCGCGGCCATGACGACGAAGTCACCCTCCTCGGTGGCTTCGAGGTACTGGAAGAAGTCGATGTCCTCGGCGTCGCGGTCGTCTTCGGTCGCGTCCTCGTCCTCGTCGTCGCCGTCGTCCTCGGGGTCCCACTCCCCTTCGGCGTAGCCGATATCGACGCGCTGGGCCGTGTGGGCGGTGCCCACGGTCGGCTCCTTCGACCAGACGGGGCGGATGCGCGTGCCGGGGATGACGTTGTCGTCGATGCCCATCTCGTCGGTGATGTCGTTGATAAGCGCGCTGTGGAGGTTCTCCAGCCGGTCTCGCTTCTCGGGTGTGAGCGTCATGGCGGTTCTATCCCAGGGACTCGATACGCGGGAAAAAGCGTGTCCGTAGCGGCAGACTGGACCGGGACGGCGCGTTCGCGGCGGAATCGCGACCGGCGCCCTCGGCGCTCAGAGCGCGTCCAGCACCTCGTCGGCGAACTGGTCGAGCACGGCCCGCACGTCGCGGTCGGGGTCGGTCTGGCGGACGTTCACCATCACGTGGTCGACGCCCGCGTCGCGCAGGTCCCGCACGTGCTCGCGGAGCCAGTCCGTCCCGGCGGCGTACCCCTGGTGGATTCGTTCCGGTCCCGCCGTCGGATCTTCGGCGAGCGCGACGTGGAGCACCTGCACGTACGGTTTCTCCCCCGCCACCGCTCGCCAGTCGTCGACCTGCTCGGCCACGTCCGCGGCGGTCCGCTGGTAGTACACCCAGCCGTCGCCGTGTTCGCCGATCCACTCCGGCGACTGCCCGGCGTGGCCGGTCACCAGCAGCGGCAGCGTCTCCGTCGTCGGCTTCGGCAGGAGATCCATCGACCCGTCGAGGGTCCCGAAGGGCGTGTCGAGTTCGGGATACTCCTCGGCCCAGACCGTCCGCAGCGTCCGGACGGACTCGCGGAACAGTTCGCCGGCGTCGTCCTCGTCGACGCCGAAGGCGGGGTACTCCGGCGGCCGGTCGCCGCTGGCGACGCCGAGGACGAGCCGTCCGTCCGACAGCCGGTCGACCGACGCCGCGGCCTTGGCGACGTGGAGCGGATGGCGCAGCGGGAGGACGATACTGCCCGTCGCCAGCGCCACCTCGTCGGTGTTGGCGGCGATATGCGAGAGGAACACCCAGGGGTCGTACACCTGGCCGGCGTCGTCGAACCGCGGCCAGAACAGCGGCACGTCGCGGAACCACAGCGCGTCGAACCCCAGGTCCTCGGCGTAGGCGGCGAGTTCGGTCTGCTCGCCCAGCGGCGGGACCGGGCCGTCGGCGGTCGTGATCGGGAAGAACAGGCCGACGGAGAAGCCGTCGCCGAACAGCCGACGATACCCGCGGTTCGCGTGGTCTGTCATCGCTCGTCCGTTGGGCGGACCGCGTGGAGAAACTCCCGGTCCGGTCTCGACCTCGGCGCGCGAGCGACCCGGGACCACCCTGTCGATGCCGGCCCACAGTTCTTGCACGGCGGTCCCCGAACCCCCGTGTGACCCGCCTCGACCGGGAGACCGGCACCGACGCGTTCCCCCCGTCGATACCGACCGTCGCCGCGCTCGCGCTGGCCGCCTCGCTGGCCTGGGCCGGGGTCGCCGTCGCCGGTCCCGCAGGGCCCGGTGCGCCGTCCGCCGTCGGCGCCGAGCGGGACGCGAATCGCGTCGGCTCGGACGCGAACGCCGCCGCTCGGACGCCGAACGAGAGCGAAACGCCGCGACCCAACGGAACGGACGCGGTCGACCTCGACGTGAAGGAGATCCGAAACTGCGGCGACCGCTGTCGCCGGGTGACGGCCAACGTCACGAACAACGGGACCGAGTCCCTCCGGAACGTCACCGTGGAGACGCGGATCCGCGCAGCCGACAGCCGGATCTGGAGCCGGGACCACCGCTTCGGGAACCTCTCGGCGAACGCGTCGGCCGATCGGACCGCCCGGATCGAGCTCTCGCTGGGCGAGATACTCCGCGTCGCTCGAAACGACGGCCGGGTCCGCATCGAGACGACCGTCCGCTGGGACGGGGGGACGGCGACGTTCACCGAGCGGCGCCGCGTGCTCGACTGACCGGCGCTCGTCGTCCGGGCACGCTGGTCCCCGGGTCGTACCCTACAACCCGACCAGGTCGTCGAGTTCGATGTCTTCGACGCGGCCGCCGCAGGCCGAGCACTCGCTGACGTTCGTCGGCGCCGGACCGCCTTCCATATGCACTACGCCACAGTCCGTACACACTTCGAGTTCTGCCTGGAGCATACACCGGGGAGTCCGCTCGGCGACACATGGGTTTTGTGCCGGTCGGCGATCGAACGCCTCGCCGGTTCGGAGCCGGTCCCGCGGAGCGTGCGGTTCGAGCGGCGGTCAGGAATCGAGCGCGTCGACGCGGTCGGCCAGCGCCGCGGTGCGGTCGTCGTCGGCGAGCGCCCCGCGGACCGCGTCGGCGGGGGGGACCAGCCGGTAGTCCGGCCGCCCCTTCCCCGTGGGGGACGTGTCGTCGCGCGCGCCCTCGACGACGCCGTCGGCTTCGAGCTCGTTCAGCGTCCGGGCCACCTCGGCCTCGGTCACCGTGCCGAGCACGTCGCTCTCGACCGCGTCCACCGCGTCGTTGCAGGCCCGCCTGATCTCGCCGGCGTGGGCCGGCGTCTCGTCGCGCACGGACAGTTCGACCACGCCCGCGGCCACGACGCGCGACGCCAGCGACTCCGTATCGAGTTCGGCTCGTTCGCTCATGCCAGTCCGTTCGGACGGACTTGGCATAACGATTGTGCGGGATCCGCCGACCGTTCGACGAGCACGGCGGCTCGCCGGCTCAGGTCGTCGTGGTCGTGTTCCGCTGGGGGATCTTCGGGATGAGCCACGAGAGGAACGCGTCTGGGCTGCGGGTCTGGGTCCAGACGGTCCCCTCGCCGGAGAACTCGCAGACGAGCCCCTCGCCGCTGAACAGCGTCGACTTCAGCCCGCCGACCTTCCGCACGTCGAACGACAGCGACCCCTCGAAGGCGACGATGTGGCCCGTGTCGACGACGAACGACTCGTCGGCGGTCACCTCGTGTTCGTCGATGGCGCCGTAGCTCGACAGGAAGACGGGACCGCTCCCCGACAGCCGCAGCAGAAAGAGCCCTTCGCCGCCGAAGAAGGTCTTCGTGCCGCCGAACTCGGTGTCCACCTCGACCGTCGGGTCCGACGCCAGGAACGACGACGACTGGACGTACAGTGTCTCGTCGCCGAGGTCGTGGTGTTGCACGTCGCCCGACAGGGCCGGCGCCAGCTGTATCTGCCCGCCGTCGGGCGCCGAGAAGGTGTTCATGAAGAACGATTCCCCGCCGAACAGCGACCGCGAGATGGACTTGAAGATGCCGCCCTCGGCGCTCGTCTCCACGTCGACCGACGGCGACTTGCTCACCATCGCGCCCGCCTCCGACCGGACGGACTCGCCCGGGCCGAGGTCGAGGGTCAACTGTGCGTAGGAAGGTCTGTGGGAGATCTCGTGCTCCATATCCGCCCCGTTGGCTCGCCGACACGATATCTCTGTTGCCGGCTCGTCAGTCGTGGTCGGAACGATGTCCGTCTCACCTACTCGTCACCCGAGAGATGTGCCAACGCCGGGTTCTCCGGGTCCACCGTCTGGATAAATCGAAGCAGTCGCTGAACCGCCGCGGGGTCCTCTTCGATGCTCGCCAGGAAGTGGACCATCCCCTGGATCGCTCGGTTCTGCTTGTGATAGTCCCAGAGTGGCAGTTCTGCGTCGATATCCTCGTCGGTGACGACGCGTACACCCGCGGTATCCAGGATGTTCGCAGCCCCCTCGTCTACGTGTTTGCAGACCGCGACGACCACCACGTTCGTCCGCTCGGCCAGTTCTATCATCGTTCCGAGTTCGCTGTCGACGTTCGTGGTGAGGATGTCTCGGTCCTTCACTTCGACGGAGAGCATCAGATCGGGGCCGTAGTATCCGTCGATATCGCCGTGCCGGTGCTGTCGAGACGATCCCGTCCGGACTTTGCTCGCCCGGAAGGACAGATGTGACCACTTCGCTTTCACGTACCCGTAGCAGAGTGCCTGATAGGTGAGTCCGCCTTCCTCTTCGGGGTGGCTCCGTTCGTAGTCGTTCAATATCTCCCTCAGTGGATCCGGGAACGGCGGCTCTCGGGTGTCGAACGCCCGCGCCGCGAGTTCCTCTAGCCCGAGGTCGAAGATTCGTTGCGCGGCTTCGAACCGGCCCGCGCTCGACAGTCGGAAACTGGACTCCAGCAGGTCGTCGTACCGCTCCCACTCTCCCGTGTGGTGTCCGGGTGAGCTGGGGAAGTTCGTCCGCTCGAGATCCTCGCGGAACAGGTCGATCACGTCGTTGTGGACCGACCGGATCGAGAACCGCTCACCGTCGTACTTCGGGGTGAGCGTCGTCTTCGCGGTGTTCTCGTACCAGTCCAGGATCTGAACCCGATCGATGGAACCGTCGAACCCCGAGAGGCGGTCGTCGACTCGGGACAGCTGTTCCGCAACCATGAGAAAGTCGATCGCGAGCCCGAGCGTCCCCTTCGACGTACTGAACGCGTCCTCGACCCGGTCGACCATCGACTCGATCTCTCCCAGTTCCGAATCCGATATCTCGTCGGAACTCTCACCGTCCGCCTCGCGGAGCTTCCCCTGTGTGCCGTTCCCGCACCGCTCCGGAAAGTAGTCGGAGAGAAACTCGGATATCACCTCTCGCTCCCGCTCTGACCGTTCACGCCCCATCTTCCGTGCCTCCGGAGCTGAAGAACCGATTCGACCCGTGCGAGCAGACGAAAGCGACCACCGGATCCGCCGAGACAGGCCCTACGACAGTCATACGCGACACGACTAGCGGACGACCGGGTTCAATGTTGCGGACGAACGCATCGAACCGCGAGCATTCGGCAGTCCGCCACCCCCGGAAGTACGAACGATTAAGTGCGATATCGACTAATCTCCGAACCAGATGGGCAGTCAGGATATCGAGTACGTCGATCTCTTCGCCGGCGCCGGGGGGCTCTCGGAGGGACTGGAAAACGCGGGGTTCGAGCCGCTCCACGCCGTCGAAGTGGACGACGACGCCCGGGCGACGTACGCGGAAAATCGGGACGGGTTCGAACCGGACGACCTGACCGAAGACATCCGGGACGTCGACTCCCACGAGATCCCCGAGATAGTGGGCCGGGACTCGGTCGATCTCGTGGCCGGCGGCCCGCCGTGTCAGGGCTTTTCGGAAGTCGTGAGCCCTGACGGGTCGGACGACCGGAATCACCTGTTCACCGACTTCATCCGGTGGGTCGACGAACTGCGACCGGACGCAGCGATATTCGAGAACGTCCGCGGGATGGAGAACACCGCCGACGGGAAGTTCCTCGACGCGGTCAAGGAGTCGTTCGCCAACATCGGCTACGAGGTGACGCCGAACGTCGTCACGGCGTCCGACTTCGGCGTCCCACAGCACAGACGACGGCTGATCGTACTCGCGTTCAGGGGTGAAGCGCCGGAGCACTCCATCGACGGATTCGAGATGGACCCGGTCCGGACACCGGGTGTCATCGGCGGCATCGGAGACCTCCCGGAAGTAACGGCTGGGGAGGAAGCGACCGAGTACGATCAACCTCCGGAGACGGTGATTCAGGACGACCTCCGGGGCGACAACGACGAGCTGACGATGCATCAGGCGGCCAACCACGACGAGGACATGGTGGAGATGATCGCTCACATCTCCGACGGCGGGAACCGGACGGAGATCCCGGACGAACTCCAGCCGTCGTCGGGGTATCACAACTCGTACTCCCGTCTGGATTCTCGGGAGCCCGCCGTGGCAATCACCTCGAACATGTCCAAGCCGTCGAGCGCTCGGTGTATCCATCCGTTCCAGGACCGCGGGCTCACGCCGCGCGAGGGCGCGCGGCTCCAGACGTTCCCCGATTCGTACCGATTCACCGGCGGACTCGTCTCGATTCGACAACAGATCGGGAACGCGGTACCGCCGTATCTCGGTGAGGCGCTGGGCTACTATCTCAAAGAGGCCGTGTACGAGATGGAGACGACCGACGAGGACCGGGACCGGATCAAAACCATCCGCTCCGGGGCGCTCCCGGTCGAACAATTCCGAGAACGGCGCGATGCGATCGGCGGACCGACGAAACAAGCGACGCTCGAATTCACCGACTGAGCCTTACGGACCGGTCGTTCGACGCCCAACGCCTCTCGCCTGTCACACGGTCTTCGTCCGCGCTTCGGAAGGTCGACGTGTGAGACGCGGTCGATTTACCGACGTCATGACTTCATAGTTTCTACAGATGGACATCCCGATCAGTTCAGCGCGTCGACCTCGTCGGTGAGGTCGTCGGCGCCGTCGCCGGGACCGTTGACGAACAGCGCGTGGCCGATGAGCGCCACGGCCACGACGCCGGCGGCGAGCACGGCCGTGGTCGCCGCGACCTCGGTGAACGTCCCGACGGCCAATCCCGTGCCCATGCTCGCGAAGACGCCGAGCAGGATCAGGTCGTAGTACTGCCACGTGTAGGCCATGAAATCGATCCGTACGGGCGCCGGAAAAGCGCCCGGGACGCCGTGCGGTCCGCGATCCGGCGCCCCGCGCGTGGCGGTTCGGCCCCGGCGGGTCGAGCCCGCTACTCGGCCACGAGCGGGGCGTCGGCGCGGTAGGTGATAGCCATCGGGAGGCCGACGGCGTCGGTCGGCGGGTCCGCGGGGAGCGTCCGGAGGGTGCCGTCGCCCGGGGCGGCGGTGTAGGCCAGCGCGACCGCGTCGAGCACGTCGGCGACGGCGACCTCGTACCCTTCGGTGGCCGCGGCGGCAGCCTGGACGACCGGCGGCGCGTCGCGGTCGTGCTGGGCGAGCGTCCGCATCCGTTCGGCGTACCCCGCGGCGTAGGCCGTGTCGTGTTCGAGGGGTTCGCCCGCGAACGCGCGGAAGCAGACCTCCGACTGGGAGGCCGCGAAGGCCGCCCGAGCCTCGGGGACGTTCTGGAGGAGTTCGTCGACGGCGACGATCCCGTCGCTCATCGCGAACGCCCGCTCGGAGATGCCGCGACCGGCTTTGCGCTCGTTGACGCGCTGGGCGGCGGGGTAGCGGCGCTTGCGCGTCGCCTCCCTGACCGGCGGCGTGACGACCGCGTCGCTCATCGGCCCCAGCACGCGCCGCGCGAGGTCGTCACAGCGCCGGCCCTCCTCGCCCTCCTCGACGAGGCCGACCGGCACGTCCACGAGGACGCGCTCGGCGCGCTCCTCGTAGCGGACCCACAGGTCCCCGACCTCGTCGAAGACCGCGGCGTGGTCGAACCCCGAACGGTCGAACGCCACCGCGAACCACGATCCCTCCGACCAGGCCGCGCCGACGTACAGCGGTTCGGCGACATCGCTCATCACTCGAACCTGCGTGCCCCCGGACTAAAACCCCTCGCCCGCGGCCCCGAACCGGTCGATGGCGGCGAGCTGCCGGCCGTCGAGAAACTCTCACGGACGCGACGGGTCGTGGTAACGGTTCTCTCGGAATCCTTATACATCCCCCGCGTCTGTGTATAGTTGCAATGGCATCCGGTAAGGTTGATTTCTTCAACGACACGGGCGGTTACGGTTTCATCGAGACTGAGGACGCTGACGACGACGTTTTCTTCCACATGGAGGACGTGGGCGGTCCGGACCTCGAAGAGGGACAGGAAGTGGAGTTCGACATCGAGCAGGCCGACAAGGGCCCGCGAGCGACCAACCTGGAGCGCCTCTAATGGCCTCCGGAAAGGTCGACTTCTTCAACGACACCGGCGGTTACGGTTTCATCGAGACTGAGGACGCGGACGACGACGTCTTCTTCCACATGGAAGACGTCGGCGGCCCCGACCTCGAAGAAGGTCAGGAAGTCGAGTTCGACATCGAGCAGGCGGACAAGGGTCCGCGAGCGACCAACCTGGAGCGCCTCTAACGATGGCGAAAGGCAAGGTCGACTTCTTCAACGACACCGGTGGCTACGGCTTCATCGACGCCGAGGACGAGGACGAGGACGTGTTCTTCCACATGGAAGACGTCGGCGGCCCCGACCTCGAAGAGGGCGAGGAAGTGGAGTTCGACGTCGAGCAGGCCGACAAAGGCCCGCGCGCGTCGAACCTCACCCGACTGTAAGTCGCTGACTCCGACTACGGCGTCAGCGACGGGCTGACTCCGAATTCTACCACTCTCACACCGACGAGCGACGGCGCCGTCGGTTCCCCAGATCACGCGTCGACGAGCGACGCCGTCGCTCACCGGTCGAACGCGAAACGGCAAAAACGGCGAGCGACGCCGTTACTGCGGGTCGATATCGTTCAGCGCCGCCAGATCCTCGTCGGTGAGTTCGACCTGCGAGGCGGCGACGTTCGACTCGAGGTGGTCGACGCTGGAGGTGCCGGGGATCGGCAGGGTCACGTCCGAGTGGTGGAGCAGCCACGCGAGCGCGACCTGTCGCCGGCTGGCGTCGTGGGCCTCGCCGACCTCGTCGAGGACGCCCGCGACCCCGTCGTCGTCGACGGTGTACAGCGGTCCCCACGGGATGAAGCCCACGTCGTACTCCTCGCAAGCCTGGAGTACGTCCTCGTCGCCGCGGTAGGCGACGTTGTACTGGTTCTGGACCGTCGCGATGTCGACGATGTCGCGGGCGAGATCCAACTGTTCGACGGTGACGTTCGAGAGGCCGACGTGGTCGACCTGGCCGGCGTCTTTCATCTCGGCGAAGGCGTGGACGGAGTCCTCGAAGTCGGTCTCGGGGTCCGGCCGGTGGAACTGGTAGAGGTCGATGCTGTCGACGCCCAGTCGGTCGAGGCTCGCGAGCACCTGATTGTGGAGGAACTGCGGGTCGCCGTGTGTCGGCCACTCGCCGTCGCGGTGGCGGAGCAGTCCCGCCTTCGACGCGACGACCGGGTCCGCGTCGATCTCGCCGAGCGCCTCCCGCAGGATGCGCTCGCTCGTCCCCGGCCCGTACGAGTCGGCGGTGTCGATGAAGTCGACGCCGAGTTCCGTCGCCCGGTGGACGACGTTCCGTGCGGTCTCCTCGTCGTCGGGGCGGCCGATGATGTCCTCACCGGTGAGTCGCATCGCACCGAACCCGAGCCGTTTCACCGTGAGTTCCCCGCCGATATCGAACGTGTCACTCTCGTTGTATACGTCGTCAGCCATAGCAGACACGGCTGGGGCTTCCAGTCACAAAGCGGTGAGGGTGGCGGAACTGCACGGGGGGTTCGACGGGCAAGTTCCTTGTCGGCGCCGGCCGACGGGACGCACATGGCTCCGCCCGCCGTCAGGCTCTCCCCGGTGGACGACCCCGCCGAGTACGCCGAACCGCTCCTGGCCGAGGCCGGCCTGCCGACCGACGAACTTGTCGGGGTCGAGGTCGGCGACCGGCTCGCGCCGGGCGGTCTCCTCGCGGCGGACCGACCGCTCGCAGGTCCCACAGTAGAGGTCGGCTTCGCTCAGCATACTCGCCCTACGGGCGACAGCCCCAAAATACGCCCACCGAAAAGCCGTGGGAGGGGCCGACCTGCGAGTTACGCCAGGTCGAAGCGGTCGGCCCGCATGACCGTGCTCCAGGCGTCGACGAAGTCAGAGACGAGTTCGGCCTCGCCGTCCTCGGAGCCGTAGACCTCCGAGACGGCGCGCAGTCGGGAGTTCGACCCGAAGACGAGGTCGAAGCGGGTCCCCTCCCACTCCAGTTCGCCCGTGTCGCGGTCGTGACCCTCGTAGACCTGGTCGCGGCTCTCGGCGGGCTCCCACTTGGTGCCCATATCGAGCAGGTTCACGAAGAAGTCGTTGGTCAGCGTGCCGGGCCGGTCGGTGAACACGCCCAGGTTCGAGTCCCCGTAGGTCGCGCCCAGCGCGCGCATGCCGCCGACCAGTGCCGTCATCTCCTCGACGCTCAGGTCCAGCAGGTCGGCCTTGTCGACCAGCAACTCCTCACCCGGGCGGTCGACGTCGTCCGCGAGGTAGTTGCGGAACCCGTCGGCCTTCGGCTCGAGCGCCTCGAAGGAGTCGACGTCGGTCTGCTCCTCGCCGGCGTCGACCCGACCCGGATCGAACGGCACCTCGACGTCGTAGCCGGCGTCGGCCGCGGCTTCCTCGACGGCCGCGTTGCCGCCCAGCACGATTAGGTCCGCCAGCGAGACGCGGGTGTCGTCGTCCCGGTCGTTGAACTCGGCCTGGATCGACTCGTAGGTCGACAGCGCCGTCTCCAGTTTCTCGGGCTCGTTGGCCTCCCAGCTCCGCTGGGGTTCGAGCCGGATCCGCGCGCCGTTGGCGCCGCCGCGCTTGTCGCTGTCGCGGTAGGTCGACGCCGAGGCCCAGGCGGTCTCGACCAGCTGCGACCGCGAGAGGTCGCTGTCGAGGAGCTCGGCTTTGAGGTCGGCGACCTGCTCGTCGTCGACCAGGTCGTAGTCCCGATCCGGCAGCGGGTCCTGCCAGATCTTCGTCTCGTCGGGGACCTCCGGACCGAGGAGCCGCTCGGGCGGCCCCATGTCGCGGTGGGTCAGCTTGTACCACGCCTCCGCGAAGGCCATCCCGAACGCCATCGGGCTCTCCTGGAAGTCCTCCATGATCTCGCGGTAGTCGGGGTCGCGCTTCAGCGCGACGTCCGTCGTGAGCATCATGGGCGTGACTTCCTCGTCGGGGTCGGCGGCGTCCGGTGCGGACTCGACGTCCTCGCCCTCCTTGGGCGTCCACTGCCAGGCGCCGCCGGGGCCCCTCTCGGGTTCCCACTCGTAGTCGAGGAGGTTGTCGACGTAGCCCATGTCCCACCAGGTCGGGTCCGACGTCCACGGCCCCTCGATGCCGCTTGTGATCATCTCGCCGCCCTTCGTGCCGTCGGTCTGCCAGCCCAGCCCCATGTTCTCGATGGGGGCCGCCTCCGGCTCGGGCTCGTGGTGTTCGTCGGGGTCGTCGGCGCCGTGGACCTTCCCGAAAGTGTGGCCGCCGGCGATCAGCGCCGCGGTCTGCCTGTCGTCCATCGCCATCCGGGAGAACGTCTGGCGGATGTTCTTCGCCGAGGCCATCGGGTCGGGCTGGCCCTTCGGGCCCTCGGGGTTCACGTAGATGAGTCCCATGACGGACGCCCCGAGCCCCTCCTGGATCTCGCCGGGCTCCTCGAAGCGGTCGTCGGCCTCCCACTCGTCTTCGGGGCCCCAGTCGACCGACTCGTCCGGTTCGAAGTCGTCCTCGCGGCCGCCGCCGAAGCCGAACGTCTTGAACCCCATCGACTCGATCGCGACGTTGCCCGCCAGGACGATCAGGTCGGCCCACGAGAGGCTGCGGCCGTACTTCTGCTTGACCGGCTGGAGCAGGCGCCGCGCCTTGTCGAGGTTCGCGTTGTCGGGCCAGCTGTTGAGCGGAGCGAACCGCTGCTGGCCGCCGGCCGCGCCGCCGCGACCGTCGTAGGCGCGGTACGTCCCAGCGCTGTGCCACGCCATGCGGATCATGAACGGGCCGTAGTGGCCGTAGTCGGCCGGCCACCAGTCCTGAGAGGTCGTGATCGTCTCCTCGATATCCGATTTCACCTCGTCGAGGTCGAGTTCCTGGAACGCCTCCGCGTAGTCGAAGTCGTCCCCGTAGGGCCCGCTGTCGCGGGCGTTCTGGTCGAGGATGCTCAGATCGAGCGTGTTCGGCCACCAGTCACGGTTGCGCTTCCGTGTCTGCGGGTTCGGGTCCTTGTTGCTCATTAGTCATTGTTCTAGCAGTGTTGTTGTTGCATAAGGCTTCCTTTGGATAGGAACAATCCGGTAAGGTCCCCCGAATCGGTGCCCGACACGAACGGGTCGATCGACCGCCCGAACGGCCGGATCTCGCGACCCAGCGGAAGCCGCGGCGACTCGCCCGGGGCGGGTCGGCGAGACGACCAGCGAGGGGATTTAATGGGCCGCTTCCGTATCGGCCGGTATGCTCGCACTCCACGTCGCCTTCCTCGCCCTGCTGGTCGGGACGGAGGCGTTTTTCACCTGGCTGGCGGCGCTGAACGTCCGGTACGGCGCCGAGGCGGTCACCCGCGAAGCCGAGTGGTTCGACGACCGGCTCGACGTCGACGATACCGACGAGCTGCTGGGCTACCAGCGCGCGACGACCGGCGCCTCCCAGTTGGAGGCGTGGGTCGGCCTCGGACTGATCCTGCTGGTGCTGTACTCCGGCCTGCTGGCCGACGCCGTCGCCGCCGTCGAGTCGCTGGGGCTCGGGACCGTGCCCTCGGGCGTCGTCTTCTTCCTCGGCGTCGTCGTTCTCCTCCAGGTCTCCTCGCTCCCGTTCGAGTTCTTCGACACCTTCGTCGTCGAGGAGATATTCGGGTTCAACGAGCAGTCGCCGCGGCTCTGGGTTCGCGACAAACTCGTCGGGCTCGCGGTCGCGCTGGTGTTCACCGCGGCCATCGCCGCGGCGGTCATGTGGGTCGTCGAGTCGTTCCCGGGCCTGTGGTGGCTGGGCGCCTGGGCGCTGTTCGTCGTCTTCTCCCTTTCGATGATGGTGATCTACCCCCGCGTGATCGCGCCGCTGTTCAACGACTTCGAGCCCGTCGAGGAAGGGGAGCTGCACGACGCCGTCACCGAGGTGTTCGACCGCGCCGGCTTCGAGTGCTCGCAGATCTACGTGATGGACGCCAGCCGCCGCAGCGGCCACTCCAACGCCTACTTCGTCGGGTTCGGCGCGACCAAGCGGGTCGTGCTGTTCGACACGCTGGTCGAACAGATGGAGACCGACGAACTCCAGGGCGTGCTCGCCCACGAACTCGCCCACTGGAAGAAGGCTCACATCTGGAAGCGCGTCGGCGCCTCGGCGGTCCAGATGGGCGTCCTGCTGTTCGTCGCCTATCAACTGGTTACCGGCCCCTGGCTCTACGAGCTGTTCGGGCTGGCGACGGGGGCGGGCAAACCAGTCTACGCCGGGCTCGCTCTGGCCGCGCTCGTCCTCCAGCCGCTCTCGCGGCTCACGAGCCCCGTCGAGAACCGGCTCTCGCTGGCCCACGAACGGGAGGCCGACGCCTTCGCCGTCGACGTGATGGGCGACGGCGAGCCGATGGTCGACGCGCTCACCCGCCTCGCCAGCGAGAACCTCTCGAACCCCTTCCCCCACCCCCTCTACGAGACGTTCCACTACACCCATCCCCCGATCCCCGAGCGGGTGCGGGACATCCGTCGGCGGGCCGGCGCGGCCGCCAGCGACGGCGACGATACCCCCGCAGCGAACGCCGATTAGAGGGATCCTACCGCCGTAACACGGGCCCGCAGACGACGCGGCGTGTCCCCGCAGGTGCAAGCCGCGGCCATACCCCCCTGGCGAGGGAAAGACGGGTAGCTCGACATGCCGAACACACATCTGCGTGCGGACCGAGTCGAGACCGACCTCGACCGACTGCTGGCGGCGGTCGGCGACGGACTCGTCGTCGCCTCGAACCGACAACCGTACAGGCACGACTACGGCGACGACGGCGAGGTGACGGTCGACCGGCCGACCGGGGGGCTGACCGCCGGCCTCGACGAGGTCATGCGCCGCGTCGACGGCACGTGGATCGCCTGGGGCGACGGCGAGGCCGACGCGGCCGTCGTCGACGGCGACGACACCGTCTCGGTCCCGCCGGACGACGCGGAGCACTCCTACGCCCTCCGCCGGCTGTGGCTCGACGAAGACGAGGTCGAGGGGTACTACTACGAGGTGGCCAACCAGGTGCTGTGGCCGCTGTGTCACGCCGCGCTGGGCACCGTCGAGAGCTGCGGCGACGCCTGGGTGGACTACCGCCGGGTCAACGACCAGTTCGCCGACGCGATGGCCGACGCCGCGGCCGACGCCGACGGCGACCCGCTCGTCTGGCTCCACGACTACCACCTCGCGCTCGCGCCGCGACAGGTGCGCGAGCGGACCGGCGCCGAGGGGAGCGGCGAGAGCCGTCACGTCGGCGGACCGAGCGCCGACCCGACGCTCGCCCACACCTGGCACATCCCGTGGCCCGGCTGGGACACGTTCCGGGCCTGTCCCAACCGGGCGGCGATCCTCGACGGCCTGCTCGGTAACGACCTGCTCGTCTTCCACGTTCCCCGGTACTGTGAGGCCTTCCTCCGGAGCGCCGACCGCGGGCTCGACGGGACCGCCGTGGACTTCGACGCCGGGACCGTCGACTACCGCGGGCGGACGACGACGGTCCGGGCCGCGCCGATGGGCGTCCCGGTCGACCGCATCCGCGAGCAGGCCGACAGCGCGGAGGCGGCCGGCTTCCGCGCCGCCTTCCGGAAGAACCGCGGCATCGACCGCGACACCCGGCTCGGCGTCGGCGTCGACCGCCTCGACTACACCAAGGGTATCGTCCAGCGCCTCGACGCCATCGAGCGACTCCTCGCGGAGCGACCGGCCTATCGCGGCGAGTTCACCTTCGTCCAGGTCGGCACCGAGAGCCGCTCGGCCATCCCCGCCTACGCCGACTATCAGGACCGCGTCGAGGCGGCCGTCGAGCGGGTCAACGACCGCTTCGCGACCGACGACTGGCGCCCCGTCGTCTACACGACCGACTACGTCTCCGACGAGGGGCTGGCGGGGCTGTACCGCGAGGCCGACCTGGGGGTCGTCAGCCCGGTCCGCGACGGGATGAACCTCGTCGCCCAGGAGTTCGTCGCCGCGGGGGGCGACGACCCCGGCGTCCTCGTCCTGAGCGACCAGGCCGGCGTCCACGACGTCCTCGGCGAGCACGCGGTCTCCGTCCGCCCGCACGACACGGAAGGGTTCGCCGCCGCGCTCGACGACGCGCTGTCGATGTCCGAGCGCGAGCGCCGCCGGCGCGCGAACGCGCTGGCCGACGGCGTCGAGGACGACGACCTCGACTCGTGGCTGGCCGACGTGCTCGGCGCGGTCGCCAGCGTCGCCAGCCCCGACGGGGGTGTCCCCACCCGTGCAGACCACTGACGCCACGCCGCTGTGGCTCGCCCGCGAGACCGTCGCCGACCGCCTCGCGGCCGCCCCCGGCGTCGTCTGCTCGCTGGACTTCGACGGGACGCTCGCCCCCATCGTCGACGACCCCGACGCCGCGGCCATGCCCCCGCCGCTGCGCGAGCGCGTCGTCGCCCTCCGCGACTGCGAGTCCGTCCGCGTCGCCGTCGTCAGCGGCCGCGAACTCGCCGATCTCCGGGAGCGGGTCGCCGTCGAGGGGATCGCCTACGCCGGCAACCACGGCCTCGAACGCCGGGTCGACGGCCGGCGGTCGGTCGCGCCCGACGCCCGCCGGGGCCGCGACGCCGTCGCGCGTGTCTGCGACCGCCTCGACGACCGTCTCGCGCACGTCCCCGGGGTCGAGATCGAGGACAAGGACCTCACCGCGACGGTCCACGTCCGCGACGTGCCCGACGAGCGCGTCCCCGAGGTCGAGCACATCGTCCGCGACACCGTCGAGGAGGCGACGAACGCCGGCGGTCCCGGCATGGAGGTCCGCGACGGCAAGGCGATCCGCGAGATCCGCCCCGCCGTCGACCGGGACAAGGGCCGCGCCGTCGAGCAGTTGGCCGACGAGGCACCCGACGACTGGCACCCCCTCTACGTCGGCGACGACGTGACCGACGAGGACGCGTTCCGCGAACTGGCGGACCGCGAGGACGGTCTCGGCGTCCTCGTCGGCGAGCGCGAGACCGCCGCGGACTACCGGCTGGGGGACCAGCGCGACGTGCGGGAGTTGCTGGACCTGGTCGCCGACGCCCAGTGCGGGTGAACGCGGTGAGGGCGCCTCTCGACGGCTGCCAACAGTAATGTGGCCCGGGACCGAACGCTACGCTCGATGCGGGACCTCCTCCGGGACGCCCTGGCACCGACGCGGTACAACGTGGCCGCGGCTGTCACCGCCGCCGCTTTGCTGTTCGTCGCCTACGTCCTCGTCCCCCACCCCTACGTCCAGTACGGCGCGTGGCTGGTCATCTTCACCGTCTGGATGGTGTGGTTCGTCTACCTCGGCGTCGACCACGTCTACGGGATCGACTCCGAGTCCTGACGCCGAGCCGGCGTCGACGCCACCCGACCGGGGCGTCAGTGGCGGGCGTAGTGGTAGATCGTGCCCCAGACGAACGAGAGCCCGAGGATGACGACGAGCGACCCCGACAGCGGCCGCGGGAGCGCGACGCCGGTGGCGGCGACGAGGCCCGCCGAGACCGACTCCCCGACGGACGCCAGCGGCGGGAGCAACTCCCAGACGTACTTCGAGAGGACGGTCCCGGCCAGCATGCTCACGAGGGCGGCGAGCGCGTGTGACGCCCCGGTCTTCGCCGGCATACACTACTCACCCCGGGCGGACCCGGCCGTCGTCGGGTCGAGCGGAGCGGTTCCGGCCGTCGCAACGAGGACGGGCGCGGTCTGTACCATGATACGGATGTCACTCTCGACGACACAATTCAAACTTTGGGTCGACGGCGTGGCGGTGCTCAGTCGCCGTCCGCCGGCTGTTCTTCGCTCTCGGTCTCCTCGGCCGCTTCGACCCGCGGGCCAGCGGCGTGACCCTCGTGGGCGACCGCCGTCGCGAGCAGTTCCTCCGAGACTGCGGGCACGTCACCCGAGGAGACCGGCCCGAGTTCGTCGATGTCTTCCGTCGAACGCGGGAACGGCCGGGTGTCCATGTGGATCGCGATGCCGGCCTTGGCGCCCTGGCCCATCGCGACGGGGATCTGGTTGTGACCGGGCGTCACGTCGCCGACGGCGTAGACGCCGTCCACGCTGGTGCGGCCGTGGTCGTCGACGGCGACGGTGCCGTCGCCGTCGATCTCGCAGCCGAGCGACTCGTGGAGGTCGGTGTTGTACTCCGAGCCGAGCATCGGGAAGCCGCCGCGGTACTCCCGGACTGTCCCGTCTTCGAACTCGAAGGACTCGAGCCACCCGTCGTCGTCGCGGTTGGAGGCGGTTATCTCCGCCTCGACCACGTCGACGGGGTGATTGTCGAGCATCGCCGCCGTGTCGTCGCTCCACTCGGGGTCGTCGCCCCGCAGCAACACGTCCACGTCGTCGGTGAAGTTCAGCATGATCATCGCGACGTAGGCGGCCGAATCGCCGGTGCCCATCACGTACACCGGCTCGTCGACGAACATGTAGGCGTCGCAGTGCAGACAGTAGTGCAGGCCGCGACCCGTCGGCGGCAGCGGCGGGTCCGGCCGCGTGTCCGAGAAGCCCGTCGCCAGGACGACGCTGTCGGCGCCGTATTCGGCGTCCTCGCCCTCCAGCCGGAACCGCGGGCCGTCGCCGTCGTCGACGCGCTCGGCCGCCTCGATAAAGTCCCGGCGTACGTCGGCGCCGTAGGATTCGACCTGCGATTTGGCGGTCTCGAGGAATTCGACGCCGCTGGTCTCCTCGGTGACGCCGATGACGTTGTGGGTGTCCTGCATCATCGCGGCGCGGCCGCCGCCGCGGTCGACCAGGGCGGTGTCCAGCCCGAGCCGCGTCGTGTAGAGCGCGGCCGTCAGCCCCGCCGGTCCGCCGCCGACCACGACCACGTCGTACTCGCTGTCGCTCATGTACCCGCCGCTAGCGAACGAGCCCGCTTAAACCCCGTTATAGCGGTGACCGCGCACACTCGCGGCGGCACGGGTCGGCCTCGGGCGGTCCGACCGGCGACGGGTCGGCGCGACCCGGCGACCGGAGTCACGTCTCGCAGGAGCCGGTCCGCCGGAGGACGACCGTGTACTGGTCGACGCCCATGTCCTGGGGGTCGCCGTACTGCATCGTCCGCGGGCGGAGGCTCACCCTGAGGAGTCGCTGGGACATCGGTGCGCGACCCTTTCCGTCGAGGAATCGCGGGGTTCGACCGTACTCGCCGGCGACCTCGTAGGGGTAGGTGTCCTCGGCGAGCAGGGCGCGGACGTGTTCCTCGGTCGCGTCGTTCGAGAGGACCGCCGCCCGCTTGCCCCAGCTGTCGGGGGCGAGATAGAGGACCGATCTGTGGTAGTTGAGGACGACGAAGGCGGGACAGCGGAACTCGAAGGTGTCGGGGGCGACGCCGAAGCGGGCGTCGACGCGGTCGGTGTGGGGCACGGCCGCGTCCTGCGGGTCGAGCGTGTAGGTCTCGATGGTGCCGTTCGCGCCGGCCTCGCTTCGCAGGTAGTCGACCGCCTGGTCGCGGGGCTGGGAGGCGTAGGCGAGCGTCCCCGCGCCCGCGTAGGCCGCGCTGGTGACGAGCAGGACGGCGACGACCGCGCGTCCGACCGCGGGTCGGCGCTCGCGCAGGCGGGCGAGCCCGACCGCCAGGACGACGACCAGCAGCGCGGCCACCGGCAGGAGGTGGTGCGTGCGGACGTAGCGCCACGAGGAGAACACCGCGAGGTAGACGGCGACGCCGACCAGCGCCAGCCGCAGGCCGTCGGCGGGCAGCGAATCTTCGCGGACCCGCGCCAGGGCCGCGAGCGCGCCGCCGGCGAGGGCCACGGCCAGCGGGAGGCCGACGCCGTGGAGGTAGCTCCGGAGGATCCACCACCAGCTCGGCCGGACGAGCCAGCCGTGGGGCTCGGACTTCGACCCGAACGCGCGGGCGAGCCGACCGGCGAACTCCGCCGGGGCGCCGAAGAGGATGCTCGGATACCCCGCGGCGACGGTCGCGACCCCTATCAGGACGCCCGTCGCGAGGAACGTCGGCCGGACGGACCCGCTCACGATCCCCGCCTCGGAGCGGCGGGCGCGCTGGAGGTGCGCGACGCCGAGCATCACCGCGCTGACGCCGCCGGAGAGCTTGAACGCGATAGAGACGCCGCCGGCGAGCGCGCCCCAGTAGAACAGCCGGTCGACGCCGGTCTCGACGTAGCGGATCGCGAAGTACAGCGACAGCAGCAGGAAGAACAGTGAGGGCACGTCCTCGCCGCCCTCGTGGGCGAGGATGAGGAGGGCCCAGGTGACCGTCAACAGCGCGGCGGCGAGCCGGCCGGTCGGGCGGTCACGGAGCGTCGTCCCGATGCGGTAGACGACGTAGACGCAGCCGACGGCCATCGCGACGTTGGCCAGTCGGACGAGGAGGACGCCCCAGGTCCACATCCACCCGGGCGTCCGCAGCCAGTGGGTCCAGAAGCCCACGTCGAGGTGGCGACCCATGTCGGCAAAGGCGGGCAACGCGTCCGTCGCGAGGGCGACGACCAGCACCGGGACCAGGGCGATCGCGGCGAGATACATCGCCGAGCCGTAGGTCCGCCAGTAGCCGACGCCCTCGGAGACCGAGCCGAGCCGCGGGTCGTCGAGGACGGTCGCCAGTACCTCGACGGGGTCGACCACGCGCCAGCGCTCGTCCCGGGTCGCGAAGTTGGGCAAGCGATGCCAGACCCAAAAGGACGACAGCAGGAGGGCGGCCAGCAGGATGTACGGGAGGTACGGGTCGGCGCGGAGGTCGTCGCCGACCTGACGTTTCGCCCGCCGGAACGGATCGAGGAGGGCCATCTGTTCGTCCCAACTGGACCAGTGGGAGGGGTAAAAACGACTCGCCTTCGGGCCGAGAGGTGGCCGCTACCACCGGGCGGCGGGACCGGTACACCGGGGACGAACCGGCCGCCGACGGGCGCGCCGGTCGACTCGGGGAACGGTTCGCCCGCTTGGATGGTTTTTTCCTCGGGCGTCGCGAACCCGCGGGACATGACAGTCCGCATCGCGATCGCCGGGATCGGTGCCGTCGCGGCGATGCACGCCGAGTCGGTCGCCGACATTGACGGGGCCGAACTGGTCGCCGGCTCCTGCCGAACGGAGGAACGGGGCCGCGAGTTCGCCGAGGAGTACGACTGCACCTGGTACGCCGACACCGAGGCGATGCTCGACGCCGAGGCCGTCGACGTGCTCTCGGTCTGTACGCCCAGCGGCGCCCACCTCGAACCCGCCCTCGCCGCGGCCGACCGCGGCGTCGACGTGCTCTGCGAGAAGCCCCTCGAGATCACGACCGACCGCATCGACGAGATGGTCGCCGCGGCCGACGAGGCGGGGATCCGGCTCGGCGGGATCTTCAACCAGCGGTACAACCCCGTCGTCCGCAAGCTCCGCGAGGCCGCCAGCGATGGCCGGTTCGGCTCCCTCTCGGTCGCCAACGCCTACGTCCCGTGGTGGCGCGACGACGGCTACTACGACGGCGCGTGGCAGGGCACCGAGGAACTCGACGGCGGCGGCGCGCTGATGAACCAGTCGATCCACGGCATCGACGCGATCCAGTGGATCGCGAGCGCAGGCGGCGCGGGCGGCGAGTCGAACGGAAACCCCGTCGAGGAGGTGTTCGCCTACACCGCGCGACGCGCCCACGACGACGACATCGTGGAGGTCGAGGACTCGGCCGTGGCGGTCCTCCGCTACCGCGACGGGACGCTCGGACAGATCCTGGGCGCGACCTCGATGTACCCGGGGTCGCTGAAACGGCTCCAGATCGCGGGTCGGGACGGCACCGCCGAGATCGAGGAGGACGAACTCGTCACCTGGCGGTTCCGGGAGGAACGCGAGGACGACGAGGCGGTCCGCGCGGAGTTCGGGGAGACGGAGTCTGGAGGTGGCGCCGCCGACCCGATGAGCATCGACTACGCCAACCACCGGCGCAACATCGCCGACTTCCTCGACGCCCGGCGGACGGACGAGCCGTACATGCTCGACGCGAGCGAGGCCCGGAAGGCCGTCGCGATCATCGAGGCCATCTACGAGTCCGCCGAACGTGGCGAGCCGGTGGGGGTCGCGTAGCCAGGTTCAAACGACCGGTTTATCGTCCGACAGGAACTATGTGGTAACGGACATCGGTCGTCGTATGCGCCGACGCGACTTCTGTGGCGTCCTCGGAAGCGCCGCGCTGGCCGGTTGCGGTGGGTTGCTGGACACCGGCCCCGATTCGAACCCCGACTCGCGGTTCGCGGGCGAACCGTGTACGAGCGCGTTCGGCGGGGACGCGACCTGCTACCACGGGGTCGCGAACCGGAACGGCGACCTGGTGTTGGTGCCCGACCGCGAACAGGTCCCGGCGCCCTCGGAGCCGGTCGCATTTACCCTGGAGAACGGCCTGAACACGGGCGTTCGCGTTTCGCTCACGTTTCCGAGAGTGTATCGACTGTTCGAGGGGCGCTGGTTCCGGCTCCCCGACCGACGCCAGGACCAGGGCGGGTCGGCTGATCTCGGGGAGGGTGAGTCGATGCGCTTCGGATTGGCCAACGGGAGGGGGTCGATACCGGAGGACGTCGACTGGGGAGCCGGGAAGGCCTACGGCGCCGGCCAGTTCGCCTACGGCGTCTGGGCGTCGAACCCGGACGTCCTGGCGGTCGCACGCTTCGTCGTCGACGGCGAATCGATGACGCTCTCGCCGCCGGGCGACGCGAAGACGACGCGGTCCGGTTCGGCGATCGAGATCCGCGACGAGCGGTTCGACGAGCGCGACCACTCGCTGACGACCACTTTCAGCGCCAGACCGAACGCCGAAGAGACGGTCGCCGTCCCACCGGAGGTGTGCCACGGGCAGTGGGAACTCCGATGCATCGCGTGCCTGCGGCGGGAGGGGGTGTCGACCGTCCGCGTCCACACCGAGGACCGGGGGTTCTTTCGGACGCCGCTGGGGTGGCTCGACGCCGCCGGCGCGCCCACGTCGGACGACACGGTCTACGAGGTCGGCCCGACGGCGTTCACCGTCACGGAACGGTCGGTCTGACCGGCGCCACTACGGGCGCACCTCTCCGGGGGCGCAAGACAGACGGTCCCACGCCTCGACCCGCGAGTCATGACCGACCCCCTGCCGATCAGCGGGTTCGCCGACGAGATCGCCGACGATCTGGACGACCAGCTGTCGACCCTGGAATCGCTCGACATCTCCCACCTCGACCTGCGCGGCGTCTGGAACGAAAACGCGCTGGACCTCTCCGAGGACCGCATCGACGACCTCGAAGCGACGCTGGACGACCGCGGGTTCTCGGTCACCTCCATCGGCTCGCCGACCGGCAAGATCGGGATCGAAGACGACTTCGAGCCCCACATGGAGCGCCTGGACCGCGCGCTCGAACTCGCGAACCGCTTCGACACCGACGGGGTGCGCGTGTTCTCCTACTACATTCCCGACGGCGACGATCCCGCCGACCACCGCGAGGAGGTCCTGCGCCGGACCGAGGTCGCCGTCGAAAAGGCCGACGACGCGGGCGTGACACTCCTCTTGGAGAACGAGAAGGACATCTACGGCGACACGCCCGGGCGGATGCGGGATCTCCTGACGACCGTGGACTCACCGCACCTCCGTGCGGTCTTCGACCCCGCGAACTACCTCGAAATCGGCGTGCGACCGTACCCCGACGCGCTGCTGCAGGTCGTCGAGTACGTCGAACAGGTCCACGTCAAGGACGCCGAGTTCGGCGAGCGTGGGGGGATCCGACCCGCCGGCGAGGGCGACGGCCGCATCGGCGAGACCGTGGCCGCACTCCGTGATCGGGGCTTCGACGGCGCGCTGTCGCTGGAGCCCCATCTGGCCTTCGCGGGCTCGGACTACGGCTACAGCGGCCCCGAGGGGTTCGAGGCCGCGGCCGAGGCGCTGAAAGGGGAACTGGAGTCGGCGGGCGTCGCCTACGAGTAGCGTCGAACGGGGCGGCGGTCGACAGATCTACGTGTCGACGATGTCGACGTCCATCAGTTCGTGGATCGGGCGCTTGTCGAAATCGTTCGCGTTCGCCGTCGCGAGGGTCGCCCCCGCCTGTCGGGCGGCTCATTGGTGTACTTCCGAAAGACGTCGTTGTCGAGACAGAGCATCGTCACTCGCTCGAACGCGCTTCGAGCGACTCGTTCAGATCCCCGTGAGCGTCACTCATCCCGTCCGCGACACCGTCGCCACCGAATCCAGCCATCTCGCGGACCTCGGCCTCGGTTCGACTGACGGCCAGTCGATCGAGCAGGTCGTCGAACGTCTCGTCGTCTCGTTTCAGCGCCTCGAGCTTTCGCTTCGTCGCCTCGGAGATGCGGATGGACGTGCTCATGTTGCATACGATGTATTCGAGTTGAGAATACCTTGCGCCCGTTCACTCCTCGAACTCGACCAGGCGGGCGTCGACTACGAGTGATCCCAGGCAAACTGTTTTCAGAAGAGATGGACTCGGAAACATGGACGGCGACCCCGTCCTCCCGGTCGACCACGTTCGCCGCGGACCCGTAGCCTTTTACCTCGGTTCGGACACACCACCCTGTATGACAGAGGCGACGGGTATCGTCGGGGAGTTCCTCTCGCTCAAGGAGGAGACCGACGCCGACATTCTCGCGATGCAGTGCGGCGACTTCTACGAGTTCTTCGCGGAGGACGCCGAGCTCGTCGCCGACGAGCTGGATCTCAAGGTGTCACAGAAAGGGTCCCACGGTTCGTCGTATCCGATGGCCGGCGTGCCGCTGGACGACCTGACGCCGTATCTCTCCGCGCTCGTCGAGCGGGGCTACCGGGTGGCCGTCGCCGACCAGTACGAGACCGACGACGGCCACGCCCGGGAGATCACGCGAATCGTGACCCCGGGCACCCACCTCGAAACGAGCGACGACGACGCGCAGTACCTCGCGGCGGTCGTCCGCGAGGACGGAGACGGCGACGACGCCACCTACGGCATCGCCGTCGCGGACGTGACGACCGGGCAGTTCCTCGTCACCGAGCAGTCGGGGGCGGACGCGACGAGCGCGGCACTCACCGAGTTGTACAAGTTCGACCCCGCGGAGGTGCTGCCCGGCCCCGACATCCGCTCGGACGATGGCTTCCTCGACGAGGTCCGCGAGCGAACCGACGCCTCGCTGTCGCTGCACACCACGGAAGCGTTCGCGCCGGGCCGCGCTCGCCACCGCGTCCGCGAGCAGTTCGGCGGCGAGACCCTGGAGAGCGTCGGCATCGCCGACGCGGACGCCGCGGTCCGCGCGGCGGGCGCGGTCGTCTCCTACGTCGACGAGACGGGCGCGGGCGTGCTGGCGTCGATGACGCGTCTGCAGTCGTTCGACGAGTCCGCCTACGTCGACCTGGACGCGACGACCCAGCGCAACCTCGAACTCACGGAGACGATGCAGGGCGAGCGGTCGGGGTCGCTGTTCGACACGGTCGACCACACCGTCACGAGCGCCGGCGGGCGGCTCCTCCGGGAGTGGCTCCAGCGCCCGCGCCGCTCGCGCGAGGTCCTCACTCGGCGCCAGTCGACCGTCGCGGCGCTGGCCGAGTCGGCGATGGCTCGCGACCAGTTGCGGGAGACGCTGGGCGACGCCTACGACCTCGAACGGCTGGCCTCGAAGGCCGCGTCGGGCAGCGCCGACGCCCGCGACCTGCGCGCGGTGCAGACGACGCTCGCGCTGTTACCGGCGGTCGGCGAACTGGTCGCCGAGACCGAGCGACTCGCCGACTCGCCGCTCGCGGACGTGCTCGACCGCCCGGATCGGGCGGCCGCCGCCGAACTCGCCGCCGACCTGGACGAGGCGCTCGTCGAGGACCCGCCGGGAACCGTGACGCAGGGCGGGCTGATCCGGCGAGGGTTCGACCCCGAACTGGACGAGATCGTCGACGACCACGAGTCGGCGCTCGACTGGATCGAGGAACTGCCCGAGCGGGAGAAGCGCAAGACCGGCATCACCCACCTCTCGGTCGACCGCAACAAGACCGACGGCTACTACATCCAGGTCGGCAAGAGCGAGACCGACCAGGTGCCCGAGGAGTACGAGCAGATAAAGACGCTCAAAAACTCCGAACGGTACGTTATCGACGAACTCGCGGAGAAAGAGCGGGCGATCCTCCGACTGGAGGAACGGCGCCACGAGATGGAGCGGGAGATCTTCGAGCGACTGCGCGACCGGGTGGCCGCGCGGGCCGAGATCTTGCAGGAGACCGGGCGGGCGCTCGCCGAGTGCGACGCGCTGGCGAGCCTGGCCGCCCACGCCGTCCGCAACGACTGGACCCGGCCCGAACTCTCCGACGGGCGCGAACTGTCGGTCGAGCAGGGACGACATCCGGTCGTCGAGCAGACGACGCAGTTCGTCCCGAACGACCTCCGGATGGATGAGGAGCGGCAGTTCCTCGTCGTCACCGGCCCGAACATGAGCGGGAAGTCGACGTACATGCGCCAGGCGGCGCTGATCACGCTACTCGCCCAGGTCGGCAGCTTCGTCCCCGCCCGCTCGGCGCGGGTGGGGCTTGTCGACGGTATCTACACGAGAGTGGGGGCGCTGGACGAACTCGCGCAGGGCCGGTCGACGTTCATGGTCGAGATGCAGGAACTTTCCAATATCCTCCACTCGGCGACCGACGAGTCGCTCGTGATCCTCGACGAGGTCGGCCGCGGGACCGCGACGTACGACGGCATCTCCATCGCGTGGGCGGCGACGGAGTATCTCGCTAACCAGATCCAGGCCAAGACCCTCTTCGCGACGCACTACCACGAGCTCACGGCACTGGGTAAGGAGTTGCCGACAGTGGAGAACGTCCACGTTGCAGCCGACGAACGCGACGGTGACGTGACCTTCCTGCGGACCGTCGAGGACGGGCCGACCGACCGGTCCTACGGTGTCCACGTCGCGGATCTCGCCGGCGTCCCCGACCCCGTCGTCGATCGGTCACGTGACGTGCTCGACAGACTCCGCGAGGAGAAAGCGATCGAAGTCCAGGGGAGCGACGGGGGAGACGGCGGCGGGACCGAACAGGTCGTGTTCGATCTGGGGTCTGGCGAGCTCGTGGCCGGTGACTCGAACGGTTCCCAGCAGCAAGTCGCGACCGACGGGAGCCAGATAGAGGCGCCCGCCGAGGAACAGAACGGTCAGTCGCTCGATCCGGAGACCGAAGCCATCCTCGACGAACTCGGGAACATTGATGTCAACGAAACATCACCCGTCGAACTGATGGCGAAAGTCCAGACCTGGCAGGAGCAACTCGACGACAGCGACGCTGACGTCAGCTGAGCTGTGGCACCGAGACATCGAGACTGTATATCTCACGTCGATACGGCTCCTCAATGTCCTCGTAATAGGTGTGGAGGTAGTGATGCATCGCAGAGTCATCTGCGGCTGGATCACCGACGACATCGCCACGCATGTACTGAACGAGCTCGCGCGGGAGATCCTGTTCCGTCCGCCAGTACGTCGTGAAGTAATGACGCCCGAAGTGGGAGGTGATCGCTCGGTACTCTGCCGTCTCGGCAAACGCTGGATGGAACGTCTCCTTCCACGCTCGATTGACAGTCTTCGTACCGACTGGCCCGCCACCGGACAAGACGAACAGCCAGTCGTCGATCCATGTCGGCCGCACGCGGAGATATCGACGGAGGAGTGATTGGAGTTCGGCGTCGAGTGGCAGGATCCGTGGAACGTGGGACTTGTTGCCGTCTCGTTCGTGTTTCGACGGGATGTAGATCGCATTCGGCCGGCCAGCGAGGCGCTCGTGTGTCCCCAACGGATAGTACTCGGTGAGTTCCTCGTCCACCAAGTTGACATCCTGTAGCCGGACGTTACAGAGTTCGCCTACCCGCAGCCCGAGCTTGAGCTGCGTCGCCAATTGTACCTGGGTTCGGAGGTCGGTGATGCTCCCAATTCGGGCCTGGAGTTCCGCACGCGAGATCGGCGGGGGAGATTTGTCCGCGGTGTCGTCGAACGTCTCCCAGTCGATCTGATCGCGCGCCAGAGCAACCGGATTGTACCGTTCGGTGTGTGGGAGTGCCGAGTCTCGCTGCCAGAATCGAAACGCGCGGTCGAGTTTCTGCAGTTTCTGCCGGATCGTCGCGACGGCGTCGTTCCCTTGTTCGACCTGGAGCCACCGTGCGAACCCACGAACATGGGCAGCGTTCGGACACGCCGGGTGGCGACCGACGTCGGCCATGTAGGTTCGCCACTGCTGAAACGCGATCCGATACTGCGTGACGGTTCGGTCGGCAATATCGCCACCACGGAGCACATCAGTGACGAATAACTCGAACGGGTCAGCGGTCACCTCTCGAAAGGTCGATTCGTACGTTTCGAGCGGGTCGACCTCGCAGTCGAAGCCGTCGGCAAGGGTCGCCCGGAGTTGCGCGGGGTCACGCGGTGCCATCAGCACTCCCTCCGCGCGATCTTCGCCGCCCAGATCGTCGCGACGGCGTCGTGCTGTGCGGCCGCCATCAGGACGGGATTGTAACAGTGGACGTGGTCGGGGTGGTACCGTAGCCACTCGTAGAACGCTTCCAGCTTCGTGAAGTAGATCTGGTAGGCCGAGAGCGGTTGGCACCGGTCGAGGATCGTCTCCGCCCAGGTCTCGATGTCCAGTGGGCGTGCGAGTGCGTGGTGTCGACCGCGGTCGGCCATGTGTTGCTTCCACGTCCGCGCAGTCCGGTCGACGTGAGTGGTGTATCGCTGACTGGTGTGCGTCGCTGTCGCCTGGTCTGCCCACGTCGACCAGATGTCGGTGCCATCGTAGCGGTCGGCGTAGCTGCCGAGTCGCAACGACTCGGGAACCGCGTCGAGCTGTTTGTAGATGCCGAGACGTGCCGTCGGCGTTGCTGGTTTGCTCTCAGTCATTGATATACGGCCAATTGTTCGCGGCCGCCACCCCTCGCGGGCGCGAAAAACACGTCGCGCGATTCACCCCGGAACCAATCGCCTACATATTCAGATCCAACTACATTAATATGGCATGAGGATATCAGGACCTGGTATGCGAGCGTCTGGTCAGGTGACGACCGCGCCATGGGGGGACCGCCAGGCCTCGGGCCATTCGGAGTCCCTGTCGTGGGGAGTCGACCGGTTCATCAGTCGAGCGTGCGATCACGATCACAGTCGAGGGGAAGGAATGTCGCTCGGAGCAGTCCGAAGGGGGGAAAGGCCAGATGGCAAGTGACGCGCCCGATGGCGGGGACGAGCAGCCAGCCACGGACACCACGCCGGCGGTTCCGGTTCCGGTCGCGGACGAGATACGGACCGACGAGTCCGCATCGATGGCCGACAGGATCGAACCTCGTCCGTACATCGAGATCCGGCCCGCGGAGACATCAGTCGACCCGACCGCTGTGACGCGAGCGATGCGACGGATCGAGGCACTGCTCGCCGACCGGACACAGACCGGCGTGCTCCGGACGATCCGGGGGAAGCGACGGGAGCCGCTCGTCGAATGGGTGATCGTCTCCGACGGTCGCCCCGACCCGCAGCTCCGGTATCTCGTCGGGACGAACGATGCCGAGCTGATCGAAGACCTGCGCGGGCTCCTCCGGCAGTGTTTCCCGTCGACCTACGAACTGCGGGATGTCACGTGGCATCCGCGATACGTCGAGGAGTTCCTGCCGATCGCCGACCCGAAAACGGGCGGCCACTCGATCACGTTTCCGACCGGCGAAGTGCTCGACACGACGGTCACACCGTACGTCGCGGGCGTCGACTACTACGGCCAGACGAAGCGGAGTCGAGACTGGCAGACACCGCTGACGCCGTTTGCCGACCGGACAGCGTCGACGCGTCGCTCGAAGTCATCGTCTCGTCGATCGAACCGGTCCGGGAGCGAGCACGACGGGTCCCATGGACCGTCACTCGCGGCGCTGATTGAGACGATGAGCAACGCATCGGTCCCGGTCGTCTACCAGCTGGTCTGTCAGTCCTACGGCGACTGGAGCGGGCAAGCAGACGAGTATCGTGCCGAACTCGAGGACGGGACGGCCTCGCTGGGTGGCCGGTTCTGGAAGGCCGTCTCTCCGCGGACCGAGGAAGAGCGCGAGCGATACACGCCGCCGGCGTCGAACCGCAAGCGCATCGAGGCGATCGACGAGCGTGATCCACAGCGGACGCTCCGCGTCTCTGCGCGGGCCGTCGCGCTGACGCGGACGGACAAACAGCGTGCCGAGACAGTCGCTCGGCAGCTGACGACTGCTCTGAGCGGTGTCGACGGGCCGTATCACGAGATACGCGGCGAGGTCGTCACCGACGCGGATCTCAAGCCGCTCGGCGAGACGCCACCGGGGACGGCGCTGTTCGAGGACTTGCTCGAACGCACGGTCCATCCGGAGACCTACGAATCGGTTGCGAACAAGCTCCCGTGTAACCAGTTCCGGAGCCGGGGGATCGTCGTCGCGCCAGCGGAACTCCCGGGACTGTGTCTCGTCGACGGGACGGACCTCACACCCGATGGCACCCGCGCGCTCGCGACGCGGCCGATAGAACAGACCGCGCTGATGCTTCCCCCGCCACAGCAGCTCATGCGGTACACGCCACCGGGGATGGCGCTGTGTATGCCACTGACACACGACCGCCAGCCCTACGGCCAGCCGTTCTATCTCCGGCCGAGCCACCAGGACCGCCACCTCGTCGTCGTCGGGGACACCGGCTCCGGGAAGTCCGTCCTCCTCGAAGGCGGGATCGTCACGAACGCCGCGGCGACCGACGGCCCCGAGATCCTCTTCGACTACAAGGGGGGTGGCACCGCCGAGGAGTATCTCCGAGCCCATTACGCCGAATACGGCGACCTCGACGACGTGCGATACTTCGATCTGTCGCGCGTGTTGCCCGCCTTCTCCTTTTTCGACATCGAACCGCTTCTCGAGGCGGGCGTCCCCAGGGAAGAGGCCCGCTCGCGGAAGGCCAACCACTACGCGGAGATCCTCAAGGGCGTGATGGGTGCCGAGGCCTACGGCAAGGCTGCCGAGTCGGTCAAGGCGATCCGCAACCACATCCGCGCGCTCTACGACCCCGTCCACGGGAGCGACGTGATCTCCCACGCGGACCTGTACGACGCGCTCCAGCGGACCCAGCGTGGTGAGGCGATGCCGTCGACGACCGACGAGACCCTGACCGACTACTTCAACGGCCTCGACGAGCGTGACCGCGACGTCTTCAACAGCATCCTCGGCGGTGCGGTCGGCCGCGTCGAGACGATCGCGACGGACGGCAGACTCGCCCCGGTCTTCGAACACACCCCCGCCGAGGGCGCGGACGACGGGCCGGAATCGACCCAGCCATCCTTCAACTTCACCGAACTCATCGACGAGGACACGGTCGTCATCTTCGATTTCGCGGGGATGGACGGGACGGTCAAGCGGACGCTGACACTGGTCATCCTCTCGAACTGCTGGACGGCGCTCAAAGCCCGCGAGCAGCGTCGCGATTACGCCGACGAGGATCCGCCACAGGTCAATCTCTATCTCGAAGAGGCGCGCGATATCGGAGCGACGAAACTGCTCGACACGTTGCTCTCTGAGGGGCGCAGTTTCGGCCTCTCGCTCGCGCTTGGCTTGCAGTTTCTCGAACAGCTGGACTCGCCCGATCCCGACCGCGACACCTACCAGGAAGCGCTCAACGAGACGGCGACGTTCGTCGTCGGGAACGTCGCGGTCGATACGGACCTGTCGCGCGTCCTCGCGACGGACGCGATGTCGCCTGAGGCGGTCGACAGGCGCCTTACCGGCATGAGTCGCGGCGAGTGGCTCGTCCGTCCCGGAACCGAGTTCGGCGAGCGAACGGTGCGACCGTTCCTGGCACAGTCGCTCGCGGCCCCGGCAGGGCATCCGGCCAGCGACGACCCGCTCTCGGAGGCCGAAGAGCGCGCGTTCCAGGCCGCCTTCGCGGAAGTCCGTGAGCGGACTGCCGAGACGGCGGGCCTTCGACAGCACGACGCCGTCGAGTCGACTCCGGACGACGAGGCGTCCGACGAGGCCGACGGCGAGGCCGACACAACAGACGCTGAGACGGCCCAATCCGCGGAGCCGATCCATCCGGATCTCCGTACCGACACACTCCTACCACATACGCGGCGCATGCCCGACTGTGTCGCCTACAACGACCGGGCCGATGCGCTATGCTGTGACCGGTGTGACAATCGCTACGACCCATCCATCGACGGGATGATCCGGGCCATCGAGTGCTGTCACACTCTTGAGGTGGTCGACACCGACGACATCCCCGTCTGTGAGTGCAACCTGAAGCTCTCGGCCGAAGAGATCCTCGCCTCGGAATGGTCCTTGACGCAGCTGCTGTTCGTCCAGACAGTCTACAACGCCGAACAGCGCCGCTACGACCCACCGGAGTACGACCTCAAGACGGACTCGATGCTCCGTCTGGAGGAATACGTCGGGATCGACAGGGAGCAGCTCCAGCCACTGCTGGACGCGGATCTAGTGCGACACGACACCGACCATCCACACCGCATGTACTCTGTCTCGCCCGCCGGACGGGACGCTATCGGCGAATCCTATCGACGGGGCGTCGACTACGGTCATGGCCGGGGCGACCTCGAGGAGTCCAGCGAACACGTCTTCGGCGTCGAACTGGGGATCGAGTTACTCGAAGAACAGTACAGAGACGACCCCGAGTCGGCCGTCGAGACGGTCTCTCCCTACCACGAACTTCAGGAGGGGTCGCTCCCGGCAGCGGCGTTCATGGGCGACGGCGCCGATCTCGACGCCGACGACGGGGGCTACGACCGACGCCGCCTCGACGTGGCCGGCCTCGACAGCGAGGGCAACGTCGTCGTCACCGTCGAGGTCGAACGCATCAACAACGACGTCCACCGGGCAGTCCCCGAAGATTACGACAAGATGGCCGCCTGCGACCCCGAGGAAGCGATCTGGATCGTCATGTCCCGCACGGACGGCCACCAGGTGCTGTCGGTCCTGAACGACCCACCGGAGGGCGACCCTCGCGTCGAGAAGACCTACAGTCCCAACACCCCACCACAGCAGTTCCGGATCGACCGGCCGGGCATGACGGCGATCTATCCGGCCGAGTACGTGCGGGACACACTACTCGAATAAGTTCGATATGTTGATCGGTTGTTGTAATATCCAAACGAACAAAAAGGATTTCCAGGGACCCGGTCTCCGAGTTTCCCGACCGACTAGTGACGACACGAACGGGGAGACCGCTGACCACGACGCCCGGACCCCCCCGAACCCAAATCGCAGCCGAGACCACTCAACGATGATCGCAACACGCCACCGACAGCTGGAATCGATCCGGGACAGTTCGCCCCCGCGAAAGAGCGTCCGCGACGGACTCGACACCGAAACCAGCCGACAGTCCGCGGCGAGACCACGACGATAAGAGTCCAAACAGTACCGATGGTGCTCGACGAGATCGCGACCACCGGTTGGCAGGTGGTCACGACCTGGGTCGCACAGATCCGCAGCGGTGATCCCGGGAGTCTCCTGCTGGCCTGGGCGCTTGTGGGTGGCTGCAAACTCCTGTTAATCAGGATACTGCCAACGTTTCACGCTCGGGTGAGGCTACTGTGCCGAGACGACGGATTGCGGACCGACCGGTCAGGCGAGCGGTCGTCCGAACCGTCACCTGTGACAACAGCCCAACTCAAAGAGGCCGAAGCGGCGAACACACAGGTCACCGTTCGTGATCTGCTGCGGGCGCTCGATACCGTCGTTCTGGTCCCCATCATCGAAGAGATACTCTTCCGGGGGATTCCGGTGGTTGCGAGCCGACGGGCCAGTGACTCCACCGCAGTTCTCCTCCTCGTGTCGATCGCTGCGACGGCTGGCTGGGCGTCCCTGCACGTCTACTTCGGTCGAACGCCGTACATCCTCCCACATCTCCTCAGCGGACTGTTCCTGTTGTACCTGTGGCTCCATGGACAGGGGGACGCTGCGATCGCCCTCCACATGTTGACGAATCTGGTTGTGGTCCTCGCCCGGGTGGCCCGGCGATTCGTCAGGGTCGCCCACCCGAACATCCTCGCGCCCGGCGAAGAGTACTGGGTGACCGTCGCCCAGCACACCGAGCCGTCGTATGGGCTCTACTCGGCGCGAACCAGCGATGGACAGCAGCTCCGCGTGACCGACGTCACCCCGGGCGAAACGTATCTGGTCAGGGTCGCGACCGTCGGCCGAGGCACGATGGCGTACCCACTGCGAGCCGCCGAGACAGTCGAGCGGTCGCCCCGCCAATGTGACGACGAGGGTTAGGCCCCGTCCCGTCGACCGCAGGACAGCCGATCCTGACGTTCGGTTTTACACTGGGATCCCACTGTGCAAGCGAGTGGTGGCGACACCCACATCCGCGGTGGGCACGACATCGGTCATTTCGAGTAGGCCGGACGCACAACGTGCCCGTTCGTTCCCTCCGAGATGATCGAGGGACGTCCGGCGATCTCGACGCCGTCAAGTACCGACGATGTCGCACCGCCTGTATAGGTCTCTGTGGTCAAGCACGGCCATCTGTTGGCCACACCGGGTTGTGGCTGCGCGCGCAGCGCAGCGAGCACGGAGCGGTGGGCGGGGCGGCGGGGTACGGGTGGACAGGATCGTATCGGCTTGGACTCCACCAGGGCCACTACTGGGGAGCAATCATCGTCCGCCACATGCCGCTGACAGACGATTCGTGCGCTGCGAGCAACGAAACCACGACGGCAGCGAACTATCGCTTCGCGGTCGGCACGACGACGACCGGTATCAGCTAGTCGGGCAGTTCCTTGCGGCCGGTCCGAACGCACTCCCAGCAGGGAAACTCGCCGATGCAGTCCGCGCACGTCTCGTCGGTAGGCGCCGCGGGTTCGTCCTGTGCGGACGGTGAATCAGGAGTATCAGCGACCGACGACGGAACGCGACCGCCGTCCGCGGCGACCGACTGGGCGTCGGCCGCGGCCGTCGCCGCAGCGAGGAGTGGCCGTCGAATCGCGACGGCGACGCGGTGTTTACACGCGCCCTCGTAGTGGTCGTCGGCCGGGCACGTACACGCCGTGGGGAGGCCGTCCGCGACAGTGACGAGATACTCGTGGTCGCTGGGGTCGGCGTGACTCTCGTTGCGGACGAGGACGCCATCGTCGACGAGCGAGAACTCGAAGGCTTCGTACTGGGCACGCTTTACGACGCGGGTCGGAAACGCCAGTCGTTCGAGTGGGTGCATTGGTCTCCGGAGCGCCCGAATCCGAGCGCCCCGCCCATCGGGGCGCCGACAGCCCAACCGTGCGGTGCATGCCTATCTGATCTCGTAGGTCGCGATGGCCGACCGCCCACAGGCCGGACACGAGATTGTCGACACGTCGACCGCTGTCCCGCAGTGGCGACACTCGCGGATGCGCTCGACTCGTGGATCGAGACCGAGCATGCGGTCACGGAGCCAGCCGACTCTCATCGGGCCCACGCCGCCCTGTTGGCCGCGACCGTGTCGCGGTGGTCACGAACTGTCACCGGACTCACGTCCGCGGCAGCGGCGAGGTCGAGCTGGGTGATGTCCACGCCGTGGTCCCGACAGGCGACGGCGAGACAGCCCGCCGCGAACCCCGCTGGATGCGTGCCGATGCTGGCCTCGGCGTCCCACGCCCGCTCGGCGAGCGACCGTGCCTGGGACTCGGTTTCTGTTGGAACGTCCATCGCCGACGCAAGCCCAGGGAGGTACTCCCGGGGTCGCTGTGGCGGCGCCAGTAAGCCCAGATCGTCGTTGCAGACGGCGTAGGCGTTGGCGACGCGGTCGCGGTCGACCTGCGCGACCGCTGCGACCTCACCGAGGGTTCTGGTCGCGGTCGTACACCGACAGACCGCGTAGACGGCCGCGGCGGCGAACGCCTCGATGGAGCGAACGTGCAGAAGCTCCTCGTTCTGGGCCGAGCGGAACAACGCACTCGCCTGCTCGCGGTGCTGGTGGTCGAGGCCGAGCGCGCCGACCATCCGGGCGATCTCCGTACAGCCGTGGGCGAGGTTGCGTTCGGCCTTCGAGCGCCACTTCGCGCGGGTGTGTTCACGGCGGAGCCGAGCGAGTTGTCGCTGTTTCCGGTCGGAGAGCTGGTTACCGTTGGCGTCGGTCGTGTGGCCGATCTCCGTCGAGAGCCCGCGATCGTGGCGCGCTTCGGTGATCGGCGCGCCCGTTCGCCGCCGGTCGGTGTCGTCGTCGAAGGTGCGTGGGCCGCGTCGGTCGAGCCGACACGCCTCGACGACGAGCCCGCAGTCAGTACAGCGGGTCTCCCCGCCGTCTGTGGCGAGCCGTCCATCGCACTCGGGACACTCGTCGGCCGGGATCGATTCGTCGGGCTGTTCGTCGAAGTCACGTTGGTAGGGATCTGTCGTCGCCATCGAAAGTCAGCGCGAGGCGAGTCTGTCCTGCCCCCCGCACTCCTCTCGGGGGCGACAAACCCGACCGTCGCGAGACGCCGGGATTCGACTCAGTACTCGTGCTCGTCCTCGACGAGCCGCGGCCTGCGAACGATCAGCGCCTCAGTGTCGTCGGTCCACTCGTCGAGTTTCCGGGCCATGTACTCGATGGCTTCCGCTCTCGTGAAGACATCGCGGTCGAGCATGTCGCCGACGGTGGCTTTCAGCCCGCGGAACTCCCCCTGGGCGAAGCCGTCGCCGACGGGCTCGCCGTCGTGCCACCGCACGGTTCGGAGGGCGCCGTTGCCGACCGTGGGGGCGTCGTCGATCGTCTCGCAGTCGTGCTGCAGGCCGAACCAGTGGGTGCGATAGGCGGTGACTCGGCAGTCGGTGTCGACGACGTAGCACGCTTCGTGGTGCAGGAAATCGAGGTGTTCGTCGATGATCTCGTCGACGGTGAGTTGGATCGCCCGCGGTTCGATGTCGATCTGTCGGGCGGGAAGTTCTCGGCCGTCCAGGAGTCGATCGACGGCACGTTTGGAGGTGGTCTCTCGCAGACGCCGGTGAACGGTACGGAGGGTTCGATCTGAGTCGTCACCGCCAAAGGGCGTCTTAGCGGTGATGGCAGGTTTGAGTCTAAGGTCCTGGGCACCCCAGTGTGAGTAGTGTATGTTGTACGTGCTGTCCGGTCGTTCGTACGCGATGAGTGCGCGATGTCCCATTGTACTCCGCGGGGGATCGGGCGCCCCCGCACCGCTCCCAGGGGGCGAGAAACCAATCGCACAGAGACAAATCACCGGCACGCCTAGCACTGGCTCCGGGTCTATCCAGGTTCGTCGTGATATACATCGTACCGAGATAGTCCGGAATATTCGTCTCCACTGAGCCAACCTAGGGAATCCGCCCGAGACTCTCTCCTCACAGTTTCGAGTCCTCACAGTCGCGAGTCCTTGATGCGACGCCGGTCGGTCAAGCTGGCGCCCCCACGACGTTGGTGTTATTACACCAGAGCAGAACTACTGACGTATGTCTGACGGCGACCAGGCGACGCTGCCTGGAACGGAACCCGATATACTCACTCTCGAAACGCTCGAAGACCACCTATGGGCGGCTGCCGACAAGCTGCGCGGGAGCATCGACTCCGCGGACTACAAGAACTACATCTTCGGTCTATTGTTTCTCAAGCGGGCGAACGACCGCTTCGACGAGGAGACGGAGGAGGTCGCCGAAGAATATGGGATCGACGAAGCAACTGCCCGGGAGGATCGAGACATCCACGAGGAGTTCTGGATTCCCGAGCGCGCTCGCTGGGATCACATCAAAGCTCAGGAAACCGACGTGGGGGCTGCGCTGAACAAGGCGCTCGCGGCGATCGAAGACGAAAACGACCCCATCGAAGATCGTGTGCTCACGACGGTCGACTTCAACGACAAGGAACGGCTGCCCGACTCACTCCTCTCGGATCTCGTCTCGCACTTCTCGAAGCACCGGTACCGGAACGTCGACCTCGAAGACCCCGACATCTTCGGGCGGGCCTACGAGTACCTCATCCGCGAATTTGCCGACGACGCAGGCAAGAAAGGCGGTGAGTTCTACACGCCACGGGAAGTCGTCCGCCTCATCGTCAAATGCGTCAATCCCGAGCCCGGGCATCGCGTCTACGACCCCTGCTGTGGCTCCGGTGGAATGCTCATCTACTCCGCCGAGCACATCCGTGAGTCGGGCGGCGATATGGAGGACATCTCGCTGTACGGTCAGGAGAAAAACCTGAACACGTGGGCCATCGGCCAAATGAACGTCCTGCTGCATGAACTCTACGACGCCAAGATCGAGAAGGGCGACACTATCACCGAACCGAAGCGCGTCAATAAGCATGACGAGCTGGAGGTGTTCGACAGGGTCATCGCGAACCCGATGTGGAACCAGAAAGAGTGGAGCAAGGAGTGGGTCGAAGAGAACGAACCGTACAACCGCTTCCCGTACGGGCTCCCGCCGTCGAACCGCGGCGACTGGGCTTGGATTCAGCTCATGATCGCTTCGCTCAACGAGACTGGAAAGGCGGGTGTCGTGATGGACAACGGGGTGCTATTCCGCTCGCGTTCGGAAAAGAAGATCCGCAAGCCGATTCTGGAGAACGACCTCGTCGAGGCTGTGATCGCGCTACCGGAGAACCTGTTCTACAACACCTCCTCGCCGGGCTGTATCCTTATTTTGAACAAGGACAAGCCCGCGGAGCGAGCTGAGAAGGTCCACTTCATTTACGCCGAGGATCAGACGCTTCGAGAGTCGGACGTACAGGTGTTCGAAGAGCTCTCGAATCAGAATCAACTAACTAATGAGGGTGTTGAGTACCTCGCTGAGACGTTCCAGACGGGGCGCGAAGAGGACCATCATAGTCGGCTCGTCGACCTAGAGGAAATCGAGGAGAACGACTGGAACCTGAATGTGCCGCGTTACGTCGATACGACCGAGCCAGAGGAACCCATCGACGTGAGCGAGAAGCTACGGGAGTTGGATCGGCTTGCTGAGGAGCGTCAGGAGAGCGACGAGGAACTGCAGGAGTACATGGAGGAGTTAGAATATCGATGAGTGAAGCCTTGGAACAGTCCGATCAGCAAGAAGGCTACAAAACCGTCCAACTCGGACCTCGTGAGATTCCGATACCGGATGAGTGGGATATCGTTCCTTTCGACGAGGCCATAGAGCTTAACCCGAAATACGATAAGCCCGACAACGGCCCGTTCGATTACCTCCCGATGGACGCTGTTGATGAAGAAAAGCAGACCATCGAATACTGGACTCAGCGGGAGAAAGACGATTGTACGACGACGTGGTTCAAGAACGGAGATACCGTCTACGCTAAAATCACGCCATGTACTGAAAACGGGAAGATCACATTCATCGACGGAATGAGTACCGAGGTCGGTTCTGGCTCTACAGAGTTCCTCGTTTTCCACCCTTGCGAGGGCGTGATTGAGGAGCGATTTGTCTACTACCTCTCCAATCTCCCCGAATTTCGGTCGGTCACTATTTCCTTGATGGAAGGTTCGACTGGACGCCAACGGGTTCCGAGTGACGTATTCAAAGGGAATCTAACTATCCCGCTCCCCCCGCTCCCCGAACAGCGCCGAGTCGTCGACATCCTCTCGACGGTCGACGAGCAGATTCAACAGACAGACGAGATTATCGAGAAGTTCGAGGAACTGAAAAAGGGAATCGCCCACCGGCTCCTTGATAATGGGGCTCGAAGCGAATCTAAAAGTGATGTAGTGGTCGGGCCACTCTCAATACCCCTACCTGAGTCATGGGAATTGAGACGGCTCGAAAACTTTCCCACTCCAGCGTCCAGTGTGGTTCAAACCGGACCATACGGAAGTAAACTCCAAAAGGAAGAGTTCACCGACTCGGGCTACAAAATATATCGACAAGCGAACATCAATTCTGGAGATTTCGAGAAAGGAGGCCAGTATGTGACGGAAGAGAAATACCATGATTTAGAAAAATATCAGGTTGTGCCTGACGATGTCCTCTTAACACGGATGGGAACGATAGGAGATGCTGCTGTACTTCCTGATGATGCAAGAAAAGGAATAATGGACTATCATTTGTTCAGGATTCGTATTGATCCTTCATTCTGTCTTCCGGAGTATCTGAGTGGAGTTCTGCGAAGTTCACGTATTGTCAAGCACCAAATCGAGTCATTCAGCCACGGAGCGATAATGGACGGGTTGAATACTGGATTGATTAATGAACTTCGCATTCCGGTTCCATCTACCGAAGAACAGCGAGAAATCGTCGACATCTTATCTACTATTGACCAGAGAGTATCAATAGAGAAGGAACGGAAGATCGAGCTAAAACAACTAAAACGCGGCCTCATGCAGGATCTCCTCACTGGCAAAGTTCGCGTTGACACCGACTAACTATGCCTGACGAGTACGCCGAGTCCGAACGACCCGCCCTCGAAACTCTCCAGAAACTCGGCTGGGTGGTCTTAGACCAGCAACAGACCACCTGGGCCGACCCCCGCGAGACGGAATCCTCGGCCGTACTCGAATCCCGACTGCGTAACGCCGTCGAGCGCCTGAACCCCTGGCTCAACGAGAACAATCTGAACAAGGCCGTTCGGGAGATCCAGCAGGTCGCCGGGACGAGTACGATGGACGAGAACGAGCAGATCCACGAGAAACTCGTCCGTCACATCGCCGTCGAGCAGGACCGCGGCCACGGGAAGCAACATCAGACGGTCCAGTACATCGACTACGAGAACCCCGAGAACAACGACTTCTTCGCGCTCAATCAGTTCCGGGTCGCGGGACCAGTCGATGTCGTCAAGCCCGACATCGTGCTGTTCGTCAACGGCATCCCACTCGGGGTTGTCGAGTGCAAGAGCCCCCAGATCAAAGAACCACGCTCAGAGGCGCTCGATCAGCTCACCCGGTACCAGAACGAACGGGAGGGTGAGTCGGAAGGCGCTGAGGAACTCTTCCGGTATAATCAATTCTCAGTCGCCGTCTGGATGGAGGGTGCGGTGATGGGGACATACGGGACACCGAAAGACCAGTACAAGCCCTGGCGGGACGCCTACCCGCTGGAAGACGACGAACTCATCGGCCTGTTCGATCTCGACGGCTATCTCCCCGACCAGTACCGGATGCTCTACGCGCTGTTCGAGCCCGAACGCCTGCTCGACCAACTGCGCCACTACACGGTGTTCGAGAACCGCCAGAGCGGGGCGATCAAGATGGTCGCTCGCTACCAGCAGTATCGAGCGGTCCGGAAGGCCCTCGAGCGGATCGACAAGCGTGGCCAGCGCGAAGCCAACGGCGGCGTCGTCTGGCACACCCAGGGCTCGGGGAAATCGCTCACGATGCTGTTCCTCGCGCTGAAGCTCCGCCGACTCAAGGACGATCCGACGCTCGTGCTTGTCACCGACCGGCGGGCGCTGAACGACCAGATTCACGCGACCTTCGAACGCTGTGGCTTCCCGAACCCGAAGAAGGCCGATAGCATCGAGGACCTCCGTGATCGGCTTAGCTACGACGCCGGCGAGACGATCACCACGCTCATCCACAAGTTCCAGACCACCGACGACGAAGAAGATGAGTTCCCCGTGCTCTCCCGGAACGAGAACATCTACGTCATGGCTGACGAGGCCCATCGGACCCAGGACAAGGATCTCGGGAATAATATGCGGACTGCGCTCCCGAACGCCTTCTACGTCGGGTTCACTGGTACGCCGATCGAGAAAGACGAAGTCAACACTCGCAGGACGTTCGGAAACTATATCGACACGTACACCATTGACCAGTCGCTGGAAGACGGCGCGACGGTGGAAATTCTATACCAGGGCCGTCTCGCCGACATCCACCTCGAAGGCGAAACGCTGGACCGACTGTTCGATCGTATCTTCTCGGAGAAGACCGAGGAAGAAAAAGCAGAGATTCAGAAGCGCTACGCCCGTACGCAGGATCTCGCGGAGGCACAGCCGCGCATCGACCGGGTCGCGCTGGATATTGTCGAGCACTTCGAAAACGACGTTCCGGCCCCGTTCAAGGGCATGGTCGTCACCACCAGCAAGGAGGCGGCGATCCGATACAAGGAAACCCTCGACAGCCTGAACGGGCCGGAGTCGCGAGTGATCGTCTCTGAGGGGCACAACGACGAGGAGCACATCAAGCAATGGACGCCAAGCGACGCCGAGAAGAGCCAGTACAAGGAGTCGTTCGTCGATCCCAATGGCGAGGTCGAGTTGCTCATCGTCTGCGATATGCTCCTGACGGGGTTCGACGCACCGGTGGCCCAGGTGATGTACCTCGATAAACCGCTGCGTGAACATGGCCTGTTACAGGCGATCGCTCGCGTGAATCGTCCGTTCGAGGACAAGACCCATGGGCTCGTCATCGACTACTACGGCGTCTCGGACGAACTGAAGGAGGCGCTGGCGATGTTCAGCTCGAAGGACGTCGAGCGGGCGATGGTGCCGGTTAAAGACAAACAGGGAGATCTTGAGGCAGCCCACAACAAGGCGGTCTCGTTCTTCGAGGATCTCGACGATGTCGAAGCGTGTGTTCAGTCGCTCGAACCCGAGGACCGACGCATCGAGTTCAAGAACGCGTTCAAGCGCTTTTCGCAGTTGATGGACATTGTCCTCCCGGACCCGATGGCGAACCCGTACCGCGACGATTTGGACCAGCTCAGCACCATCTACGGAAAGGCGAAGGAACGCTACCGCGACGAGACGATGAACCTCGAAGGAGCAGGGGCGAAGGTGCGAAAGCTCATCCAAGACCACATCACCTCACAGGGCATCGAGATCCTGAACGACGAGCCGGTCTCGATCATGGACGAGGTCGAATTTGGTGCGAAACTTGAAGACTTAGAGAGCGACGAAGCCCGTGCGAGTGAGATGCAGAATGCGATCGAGCACGAGATCAACGTCCGGTTGGACGAGGACCCGGTCCAATACGGGTCTCTCAAAGAACGGCTGGAGGAGCTCATTGAGAAGTACCGTGAAGGGCGACTTAGCGAACAGAAAACCATCGAGGAGCTGCGGACGCTGATGGACGAGATCCGGTCGCGCGACAAGAGAGCCCGCAACAAGGGTCTCCGTGACGAAACCGACCTATCGTTCTACCACGCGGTCGAGGACGTGTTGGGCGAACACGATATCGAAGAAGCGGACTTCGTCGAACTCACTGCTGAGTTGGTCGGGACCGTTGAGGAGTTCGTGACCAAGGTCGAGTGGAAGGAACGAACGCATCTGCAGAACAAGATGCGCAAGGAAGTGACTGGCCAACTGTACCGGTCTGAGATCGAGCTCTCAGCTGAGGAACGCCGGGAACTTACCAGCCGCGTCATCGAATTGGCGCGCGCTCACTACCAATGAGCGAGCAACTCCAACGCCACCACCACATCGGCCAGACAGTCGTTCCGTACACGATCGACTGGTCCGAAAACCGGGAGACGATGACTCTCTCGATCGACGAGTCTCTGGAGCTGGCCGTGAAGGCCCCGATGGATGCAACGATGACCGACGTTGAGTCAGTACTCGACTCCCGTCAGGAATGGATCTTGGAGAAACTGTACGGCCTGAAAGAGCAAGCGGGGCCGCCGTATCCGAAGGAGTATTTGAGCGGTGAGAAGCTCCAATACCGGGGGCGGCAGTATCCACTCGAAGTCGTTGAGGCGGATGTGTCCCAACCCGAGCTGTCGTTCGATGAGCAGACGTTTACGCTCCGTGTCCACCGGTTCGATGCCGACGGTGACAAGGTCAGTATTCGCCGAAAGCGCCAGGCAGTTGTCGACTGGTTCATTGAGCAGGCTGAAGCGGAACTTCCGGAACGGGCATCTCGGTACGAATCGAGGCTAGGGGTCGACGAAGTGTCTATTGAAGCTGGAGAGATCGATGGCCGATGGGGAGAATACGACGACGGTACGGCTCGTCTTAATTGGCGACTGATACTGGCACCCGTCCGAATCCAGGACTACGTCATCGTTCACGAGCTGGCGCATTCAATACACGAGGAGCATTCTGACTCGTTCTGGAATACAGTTGGTGCGCTCATCCCGGATTATGAGGATCGTCGTGAGTGGCTCAGGCTAAACGGAAACACGCTGACGGTCTGAGCGTCGCAGGGTGGAAATTGAAGCTGCACCTCACATTGTGTCGTCAAGGCCTCGTTGCCTTGCTATCCGCTGTAGAGTGCCCACAGAACGTCGAATTGTTAGTCCCCGAGATACCTAAGGAGCATCATTGCCGTTTTACTGATCCGTTTCAACCGGTCCCGGATCGCGTCCGCCGAGTCCGAGTCCCACGCCGCTAAGTAGAACGCCGACCCGCTCATATCCAGCCCACAGTGCCGGCCGACGATGTACGCGACGGCCTCCGCTTCGACCTCACGCTTGGCCCGTTCGGACACGTCAAGCTCCCCTGAATGCAACAACGCGTGGGCGTACTCGTGGACGAGCGTCCCAGCGATCGCAGCCCGATCCGGCCGATCCCGTACCTCGACGACCGGCTGCTGGTCCTGTCCATCTGGCCACGTACAGACACCGTCGGCGTTCCCGTGCCCCCACACCTCGTCTGGCACGACACGTACGGACACCCCGACCGCGTCTGCGATGTCAAACAACCGGCCGAGTAAATCGCCAGTCTCTCCGGTCGCCGCGGTTTCCAGTTCGGGCAACGGCTCACCCTCGGTCTGGGAGACGTCGAACACTGATGCGGGCTTGAACCCGACCAGTCCCTCCGACCACTCCTCGGGTGGCGTCTCGTCGTACTCACACCCGATCTGCTCGTGGTAACTGGGCGCGTTCTCACACTCGGGACAGCGCGTCGTGACGATCGGCGCCCAGATCCAGATGGCCGATTCACCCTCTTTCACGTGCCGGTCGAACTCCTCCTGCCACGTCCGATATCCCGCAACCTTCGTCGCCTCGGGACACTGCCGTTTGATCAACAGCGTGTTCCGATACGAGTAGTCGTGGAAGCGCTGTTGCATGTCGAGCCAATCCTGAAACTCCTCGCTGGCTCGCGCTTCGTCGACCGCCCCGACCAGATCGTCGATCCACTCGTCGATCGCACTGTGCATCTCGGCGTCTCGCGTGTCGGCCTCATCGAACGAGACCGACTGGGTCGTCGAGTCCATGAATTACGACTCCATTGCGAGGCGCCTCCGGCAGGACGCGCCCCACCCATCGGGGCGCACACAAACCCACCGTGAGCGTCCCCGAACAGCAGTGGTACCGAGAACATGTGGCGACATGGCAGAAGCTGAGTCCCGGTGGATCAGTTTGGGACGCCACAGGCGCCATTCCAACCGACTACGACGACCTTATGTAACAATTGACGAGCTATAAAGCGCGGTACTGTTACATAAGATGACTCGAGGCAAGTTATCGTACACCCGCCGCCGGCGCAACACCAAGTCCGCAGAGTTGCTGTGGTATTGAGCCGTTCAAGCCAGGTTTGACACCTCGTCCAGTTTCTCGATATCGCTGAACTCCCCACGCTCGACCGGCCGCCACGCCTCGCCTGGCTCCGGACTCCACCAGTCGACGTCGTAGGCACTTGACGCACCGATGATCTTCACCCGCGCTGACCCGTCGGGGAGATCGCGTCGGAGTTTCTCGTCGACGTGTAGGTTCCAGGTCGTCTCGGTGTCGAAGCAGACGCGGACCGCTTCCTCGTAGCCGCGTGTCTCGTGGGACTCCCGGAGGTCGACCCGTGTGTTGCAGTCCTTGCAGAACACCACCTCGAAGGGAATGTGACTGAACACCTCGTGTCCGCAGACCGGACACCAGAGGAACTCGAACAATGCCTCACTGTGAGGGTCGACAACTTCGAGATTCATTGCGTGACCCGGCCCACGTGTGGGGCCACTCATTCGGTCCCCGCGAGAAAAATACCGGAACACGACTTGCCAGGAAATCGCCGTTCGGACCCGGGCGCCAACGGTCGCTCGCAGCGCAGTATTCTACTTTGTAGTGCTCGGAGGGGGCGTCGGCTGGGTGCTCGGCCAATTTGGGGTGGTTTGTGAAAGGATTAAGTCTGACGGACTCAGTAAAAATTTACTCCGTATTTCTGGCTTTCAGTCCGGGAGATACAAGTATTCAGCAATGATGGGAAGGAAAGAGTAGTGAATGTGAAACTATGCTATCGCATCAAGACCAAAGGTCTGATCACCCTGAACAGAAAAAACGAACAATAGGCAATCTCCGTTGCCGAGCCTAACTGACTTCAGATCTATCGAGTGGTGATTTCCGTTGAGACTCTCAACTTTATCTTGTATCGCAGCATTCCGTTCGGAATCAAACCGATTCCGGTTAATCGGCCTAATCCGTTGATCTTCTTCATCAATCCCGCCGATCAAGAGTTGAGTATTACCCTGAATCTCTTTCGTGATTCGCTCCGCTAATTCATCGTTATCATCAATCCCGAACCACTCGTTGGATTTGAACTCAATCAGATCATCTTCGTCTCGGATAACAACGCCTTCTGCATCGAGTCGGTTTGCATATTTAGAAGCGAGCTGAGGGAAAAAACGGGATAGCGGGGGATCAGACCATTCTGCGGCTACAACAAAGATAACATAAGCTAATATATCGGATAGGTGTTTGCCTGTTCCACCTTTGCGGAGTGTACTGTATAGACGGTTTAGCTCCCCTATATCACCTAATTCTACATCGTTGTAGATCTCAAAGCAACCAAGATTGACGGGCTCCTCGCTAAACGGCTCACCAGCGTGCATCAATTGGACAGGAGTACCATCCAAGAATTTCTGTGTAAGGTCGATCCGCCACTGGGCCGACAATTCAATCTGACGACCTGCGAATACAATATTGAATCGGTCATGATTCTTGACAACGAGACGTTTTCCATCTTTACCTTCAGTTACCTTGTTCTCGTGATCGTATACCTTCGATTGCCAAGGCTCCATTGAGCTCGAAACTTGGTTGAAATGTTCTCTATAAGTCCGAACATCGTAATATAGGCTATAGAAATCCTGAAGGAAGTCGTCAGTTGAATCATAATTTCGCCGACCAAATTGGATTTGCTTAATCGGGTATTCATTCTGAGGGGTCCTAAACACATCCTCAATGAGTTCATACTGAGAGTCTGAATGGAGGAACTTGTCCTCGAATTCCTCCTTTGAATATTGAAATGCGGCCGTTGAGTCGTCTATCTCGGTGAATATACTGACTTCTCCTGCATCTTCGTATGCGATCTCAAATGGTTCAATTCCTAGCCAATCCGACAGTGACTTCGTTTTATGTTGTTCGAAATGACGTACAGAATTAGTCTCCCCATCATCCTGATTTCGGAACTCCACATATTTGTTGACATTGTCTGTGTCAAGGAGTCGTTCAATAACGTCAACGCTCTTCGTGATCGACTTTTCCTTAGAATCAGTATGACAAACGAAGATAGAATCAGCGGTTACAATTAGAACAGCATATTTTCCTTCTTGACGCGCGCTGGTCTGCATACTCCGACAAAAGTCATTCACAAGCATCGCACACTGCTGTTGATCGTGGTCTGGATATGAGTCAAAAATTGAATTCAGCATCAGCTTCGGATTCTGCGCCATTTCCAGCTCCTCAAAATTGTGGAGGCCACTTTGACGTTCAAATCCGTCTAGAACGTCGTTGAAATTCAAGATACTATCTGTTGCGTCGATGGTCTTAGTATGAAGATCGGTCTGCTGGATTTCGCGGTAGTAAACGTAGATTGGATCAGTACTTCGTTGAATTAGTCGGTCCTGCTCCATTCGGTGTACCTCTTCCGGCGATCTTTCAATTCCTATAACAAGTAATTGTGGTTGTAGGAACCCACTATCCATCCAGAATATCTTCTGTTCTCGGCTCAACCGGCAACCCAACCTTCCGCCCAAGTTCGAACGCCCCATCTTGGTACATCTTCCTGGCCGGATAGTTGACCAGACACATGAACGCGAACGCCAGCGTCCCGTCGTAGCAGAACAGATTCGTGAACGCGAAGTCGCCGAAGACGTACCCCTCGCGGTTGTCCAGAAACTCCGGCAGGTCGGCCATCAGGCAGATAACTTCGAGCAGATCCTTCTCTAGGCCGCGTAGTCCTCGGCCAGCTCGGCGAGCGTCGAGAGCGGTTCACCGCTCTCGTGGTGGGGCAGTCTATTGGCTCTTCGGTGATGAGCATCATCCTTTCCGGGTGGTTCAAGTACACGTCGAATTCAAGGAGGTACTCCGGCGCGCAGGAGATGTTGAGCGGCTTCACGTCTAGGGGGAGATTGTCGGTGAGTTCTTCGAGGTCGTCCTGTGGTTCCGTGATGGTGAGGAGCCCACGAATAGCGGACTTGATTTGTGCTCTGGTTTTATCGTCCAGGACTCGCTAACCCGTCAACGATTCTCCAATCTCGACCGCTTGATTCGTTGCTATCGACGGCAATGTCTAGTTCAACACCTCCTCGGCGGGAGTCGGTCCATCTAATGCCTGGTTCGGTCGATTTCGGTTGTAGTAGTGTCTGAAACGCCGTAACCACCGTTTTGCGCTTGATTGACTGCCCTGCCAAAAATAGTGAAACCGGTCGATCTGCATCGCTACTGTTTGGAACCATTTCTCGATGTGGTTTCGGTCGGAATAGTCAAGGTGACCGCTCAACTCGTGACGAGCGAGGGGAGCCAGATAGCCACCAGCCTCGACGAGAAACTCCGTTTCAGAGACGTTGTGTTTCTCGGTGAGACGGTGGAGAAATGCCGCTTCAGGGCCTGTCCCGCGGCGGCTGTAGGCATCGACTTCGAGCAGAAGTTTCGAGTCCGTGTCGATCGCAGCGTAGAGCCATTTCTCGTCGTCTACCTCTATTTGTTTCTCGTCAACCGCGACCCGCGACGGCTCCGCCGTCGGAGGGTCGTTTTGCGTCCCAGCAAGTGTCTCTTTCCAGTTCCAGACCGCCTGATAGCAGCGATCGACACCCAACCAAGCTAAGACAGCTTTGACATCACGGAGTGACAGCCCAATCGAATGAAGTCGGACCGCGAAACAGCGCACGGGTGTCGGCGTGCGCTCATTCTCCCAAGTGTCTTGATTCTCGATGTCTAAGTGCTCTCTAAGGAGGTCTGCGAGTTGCATGGACACTTCTCGCTACGGCCTCCTCGCTTCTCAAACTCGCTGAACTAGACAGTACCGGCGGAGTGTATATATAAGACGCGAGGAATGAGAATATTCGAAATTAAGTTCTCTCAATTGATTGCTGTTCTAAAACCCTCTCAAACAAGTCAGTCTGTTTTGCTAAAGCGGCTGTTCTAATATTGAACTTTGAAATTTGATACCGTTGATCTCCTAAATCGGACTCATCAATCTGTAGGACAAGCTGATCCAGTTCAGGATAGCTCGGGATGTATATATTGAGGGTTAACTCTTCGCCTCTATCCAAAACCAAAGGAGGTCCACTGCTATTCTTGTACACAATTCCACCATCTCCCCGTGGTTCTTTATTAAAATTCACTACTTCTAGATCATACTCCAGAACCAGGCCAATATCTCTTATTTTTGCACTTCCATACGATTCATTCTTTACAATAACGTCACACTCACAATCAGTCCGTTCTGTAATGGGAACCTCATCGAACGTTGCATCAGATAGTGAAACGTCTAAATTTGGGAGAACCGAATCCCGTCTACTAATTTTGAATATTTTATATGATAGATATCCAGTAATTAGGGCTTGAGCAAGGCCGATTCCCGCCATGAGATTTTGGTATATATCTAAATTATACTCATAATTTACTAAACTTATTAATATAAGTGATACAAGTGCTAATAAGAGAAACCAGTATTCGACCCCTTGAAACCGCAAACTATCGCCGATAGATTTGACGGGGTCTGCGAATCTCCTAAGAGTCTCTCTTGGCCGCTGCATGGTGGATAATCCTCATCGATGGGTCATAAACTCATCTTCACCTCCGCAGACTGGGTCGGTTGATGATTGGCCTCCCAGGTTCAGCGAGGTGATGGCTTCTACTGATGTGCGGTGAATTCTGAGGAGGTGGCCTTAGCCACACCCCAAAGTGGAAAAGCGACCACCTCGGTCGGGTTTCCATTTAGGCGGTAGTGCCAGCCCATCGCCCATAGCCATCGCGACCAACTCCCCGCCACCGTTCACTCTAGTCACCCCGGCCTGAAACCCGATAGTGAGGGGGAATCCCCAGAGGATTGCGTGAATCGAGAGTGTCGCCACTACCTGCGGACCGGGACGCTGCCGACCCGCGGGCGGGCGACCGCTACGCCAGCAGCCGCCAAGCGTCCACTCGGCAGCGCTCGTCGTCCGGCCGCGCCACTTTACCACCACAAAGCGGAACCGCTCGGTATCCTGCTTCACATCTGTCCACATCGAGAACGCCCGCTTCGCCAGTCAACCACCGTGTGAACTGTTCTATGACACCCTCAATCGGACCCAAACATTCCTCGCGATCCAATCCTTTATCCAAGGATAGCAGACGACCACAACCACCACGAACACGTCGACGAGACAGTCGCAGAGCGGTCCAACTGGGCCCGCCGCCGTCGCGAGGGCATCCCGACGAACAAGAATCTTCTCGTGATCGCCTGTATGGACGAACGGGCCCCAGTCGAAGACGTGCTCGGACTCGAACTTGGGGATGCCCAGATCTACCGGAACGCCGGTGGGAAAATCACTTGTGACGCAGGAGCAAGAGGCGGTGGAACACGAGATGGGCAAGACGTTGCTCTGGCAGTCGTCTGAGGGCGCCCAACGAAATAGTAATAGCGCGAAGATTATGCTTCGACGCTCGGGTCCCTTGCTGAGAAGGAAACCTGGGAAGAGTATCACAAGTGAATGATCGATCGCGCCGAGCAGTTCCTCGAAGTATTCTATGACCCGCTACAGAATCTCTAAGCTAGGCACACGGGTTGAAGGAAGCCTTAGATCTGATCGCTATATTTGGACAGTGTTTCACCGACCTGAGTTCTGTCATTCTGTTGTCGTAGCTTCAATAGCGGTTTTCCGAGCAGGACACGACTCCCCATAGTAGTCTGGATTGGCAAGAATATCCAGAGAATTCCACTGTTGAATTGTCTCTATCGTAAAGTGCCCTGAATGTTCGGAGAAACTATTTAACAGATCGACGTGCACTGAGACACATGCCGTATTCTAAATCGGTTCTCAAGGAATATTTCTACGAATCGATCGAAATTCTTCGTGGCAACCTCAGCGTTACAGAATACCGAGAATTCCTCATCCCTCTATTATACTACAAAATGGCATCAGATGAGTCTAATCTACGAGATAAATTAGATGCCACAGCCACAGAAAACCACCCAGATCTCAGAAGCCTTCCTCATCTTCCAAAAGAAAATAGATGGCAGGGGACAGTCAATATCCCGAGCCACCTCGATGAAGGACTGAATCAGGCGATCTCGAATGTTCCGAATGACCCATTAGCCCCGACAACGGCCTTTAAACCGGACTACACTAAACTTGGTCACGACGGGGCTCTTCAGGAACTCACAGATCACCTTAGTAGATGTCAATTGGATTCAAATAGTGCGGCCCCAGCTGAGTTAGGGGCCGCGTTTGAGTACCTCCTCGATCAATTAGCTCGCATTGAGGGAAAGCAGGGATCACAGAACTCGACACCTCGTGGAGTGAGACAGTTATGTACGAGGATAGCAGGGCCTTTTGTAGAAGGAGAATCGGTACATGACCCAACTGTCGGCGTCGCGGGATTGTTAGTGAAAGCTGGCCAGAATTTTGAAACCCAGACAAATAGAAAGGGATTAGAGTTAACTGGCCAAGAGATTCACCCTCAAACGGCTTCTTTAGCTGGCTTGAATCTCGAGGCACACGGCCTTAATGGAGAAATTCACATTGGAGATTCACTCAGGAACCCGCAGTTTACGGAAAATGGGAGATTACAACAATTTGACTGCGTCTTCGCAGATTTTCCCGTCTCCCCAAGTTGGGCAAAAGAGGAATTTGAACAGGACCGGTTTCATCGATTCAGCCAATCAACTGAGCTTCCTTTACCCCGTGCTGATCAGGGCGACTATGCTTTTATTTTTCATGCTCTTAACCAGCTTCGCGATCCCGCTGAGAATACAGAGGGCGGTAGGGGAGTGATATTAATATCACATGGAGTTCTCTACCGGCAGTCTGACCGCGTTTACCGTGAATATTTAGTTGACAACGATCTCGTTGAAGCGGTTATTGGTCTTCCTCCAAACCTTTATGCAAACACAAGTCTCCCTGTCGCGATATTAGTCATAAATAAGGATAAAAAAAGCGGTCGCCAGAACGAAGTTCGTTTTGTCCACGCGATGGATGAGGAATTCTACACAGAATTCGAATCAAGGAATAATTTGTCGGAAGACGGTATCGAACGAGTCATTGATGAACTAGATGAGTGGAATGACGATAGCGAGATTGCAAAAACAGTTTCAATCGAGGAGATCCGAGAGAATGGACATACACTTGATCTTTCTGAATATATCCCCGCAGTCGAACCAACCGCAATCCCAGGATTAAACCGAGAACTCCGGAAAGTTGACTCGACTAGTTATGAAGGGAAAGTAAATCTCCCTGCAGAACCCGAATTTAGTGATATTCTAGGGAAAGTCATGGAGGTGAGTGAGAACTCGGTATACGTTCTCGGGAGCTACACTGGGGCAAGAGAAGCGGAACTAATTGATATTAAGCAGGAATTAGAAGAGATGGGATACGATGCGCACCTTGATAAGGATCTTCCGGATTTCCCCTCACAGGATCTCTCTGGAAGTGTCGCAACAACAATGCGGCTCGCAGGATTTTGTATTATGGTGGATCGAGAAGCTTCTGGTCATATCGATGAGTATCGACTTGCTGAGAAACAAAGAACCGTTCTTGCACGTCTAACCCCAAAAGATGGAGGCTCAACGAAAATGATTGGCGGGGCTGAACTAGTTGATGTAAATTATATTAAATCCTTTGAATTCGATCTCCGCCCACAAGAACGGCTTGAAGACGCAGTCAGCTGGGCACAACAGATGGTTGAGAAACGGAGAGCCGAGTACTCAAAGCACTATGATTGGCGCGGTTAGTCATTAAAACATCATTCTTTCACTAGCCACCAACTCTACAGAAGAGAAATTACTAGCTGGTCCAGAAACGGGCAGTTAGAGTGCATCCAAGATCCGCCGGTAGGAATTCTGAATGAAATTATGAGGGATGTCACGAGCCAACAAGAGATTCTCGACGATGACTACAAACACAATGAGGTCGTGGCTGCGCGCGCAGGTACGAGCACGGAGCGGAGGGTGGGGAGGCGGGGTTGGGTCGGTCCGGCGCCGAACAAAAAACAAGGGGAGTCAGTGACCGCTACTCGCCCCACCACCGTCCGCGTTCCGGGAACTCAATGGTGCTCCAGCCAGTGACGGCTACCGAGACGCGGCCCTCGTACCAACTTTTCTCGACGTGGCGCAGCCGCACCGTCTGGCCCTCTTCGACCCACGGCTGGTCGCTTCGCTCCCACACAGTGAACTTCGTTCGCGCTGTGTCGTCCTCGATCAACCCCACTTGCTGAATCCGGGGATTATCCGAATTCCACAACTGCACGATTGTCCCTTCAATATCGACTGTCGACCGTGGGACCTCCTCGAGCGTCCCGATCGGGACAGCCACGCCGGGTGAGGCGTGCAACTCCTCTTTGACCAGCAACGCCGCGTTCAGCATGTCAACGCCTTCGGCGACCTTCTGTGCGAGTCGGTAGGCCGCCCCAGCCCTGGAACGCCCGTCCAGTTCCTCGGCGATCTGCGCTGCGCGCTCGTTCACTTCTGCCAACTGCTCCTTGCTCAACTTGGTGCGTGGATCTTCGGGGGGTTCCTCCTGGGCGTAGCGCGTCTGTGACTTGACCACCTCGCGCGTCCGCTGCTCACGGCCCGGCGATTGACGCCTGTCCAGCCGCTGGCGAGTGCTTCGAATCTCGGCCTCCCGCGCTCGGAACTTCTCCTCACCTTCCAGGGTCATGCCCTCCGGCCTGGCCTCGGGGTGGTTCGTATCGACCTTGCCCTGGATCTCCTGGTCGACCGACCGCCGCAGCTCCGGCTCCTCCTCGATCGGTGCTTCGACATCTTGGTCATCTGCCTGTGCGTCCGAAACTTTACTACCGAATCGCGTTTCACTAGACATTGGTCTCACCAAAGACCGAAGGCGCTCACGCGCCGCCACCGCGATGCCCTAACATCGCGGTTTTCCGACGACGATGTCCGACAGACACGTCTGCGCGTTTCGCTCGCGCCTTCGCGAGCGCCCCCTGGGCGCGAGCGAGACGCGCTGTCGAGCACGCCACAACCAGCACCGCGCGCCGTCTCGCCCGGAGCGAGCGGCCAGCACACAAGCCGGTTTCGCGTCCGTCGACCGCAGGGAGACGCAACCGAAAGCGCGCTTGGTGCTGGCGCGAAGGCACATGCATTTTAGCCCGGAACGGGCGCTCGCGGTGCGGCGAGCGCCCGCATGCCCGGAATGGTCGGTCGCGAGCGAAGCGAGGCGCGAACGTTGCGAGGCGCGAGTCCCGCGAGCGCCTCGTGAGCGCCTCGATGCGAACGGCGACAGCGAGGCCGACCGTTGGGAGGCCTCGGACCGAGCGGGGAACGAAGTGACCCGCGAGGGAGCCGTGAGCAAGCGGAGGGCGGCACGCGGCGAGCGGGGCGGGGCGTCAGAAACTACCCAATCAGCCGACCGCAACGACTGAGAACACAATCACAATCCTGGCGGACTGAAAGGGCGAGGCGGGCTCGCGCCCACAGTTGCCTGCACGGGCCACTATCCGCGCGGGCGGTGCGGAGAGCGCGGATATGTCGCGCAGCGACCGCGAGCCCGCCGAGGGCTTTCAGCACTCGTTGTCGTGTCCGGTCCTCGTCGTTCTTGAGCAGGGATCGGTATCCGGCCGGTGCCGGTACTTCAGCCCGGGCTCGTCGCTGTCGTGATCTACGTCGCCTAAAGGGAGGTCGACACGAGACCTGTTTCATTTTCACTTTGGTCAACTAACCTTTATTGTAGTTCGTGACGATCTCCTTGTATACTCATGGCACGCACTCATGACGGCGATCGCGCCTATTCGTGGTGGAAGGCGAAGCAGTTGGCACGAAAACAGGGATACGGGGAAAAGATCGAGGTGCCGAAAACCGATGAACCGAGCCTGCCACCGGAGTTCGAGCGATCGGCTCTGTCGATCAGCGCCGGTGCCCAGGCCGTCTATCGAGACCAACAGAAGACGGACAGCTTTCAGGTCCGGGAGTACGAAGGCAAGTGGACCATCGAGTTAGACCAGCACAACCCAGAGGCTGGCAATCCGCTCGCTCATGCGGTCTATGATGCACCAAAATATACCGCAGCTGCCGTCGTTGCCGTGGGTGCGATCACTAGTGGATTGAGTTCCTAAGCAAGCCAAAAATACGGAATTAGAGATGAGCGTTGCAGAGTCTGGGTTTGCGTGGCTACGGGCCGTCCTCATAGCGCCTTTCGTCGCAGTTCTATTCGGTGCTATCGGCAAAATCAGTAGCACAATGTATCAGGCCGCGCACATCGAAGACGGTGGGGAATTTGCGCAAGCGCAAGAGTCTGTCTTCCACAACAGCATGTTGGCACTTGATCTCGTAGAGCTGGCTTCTTCCATCGAGACGTGGATCCTGTTCGGCACATTCCTCATTGCGGTTTATACTGCTCTCCAGTCCCGGTCTTCTGGATTTTGAGAACTACGACACTGATGCGAGATGTTCTAGTTGCCCTGTGGTTTTATTGACTCCTCTACAAAAATAGACGATAGAACTGAGGGGCGACTACTCAAATGGACATTCTATTCGATACTAACATCTTCATCCATCGGGAAAACGACCCCATCGTCCCGGAAGATCTGGGACGGCTCGAAAACTCTCTCAAGAAAGAGGGACACCGGATTCTCATTCATCCTCAATCTGAAAAGGAAATTAGGAACGACCACGACGCAGAGCGACGGCAACAGAACGAATCACGGATAGATACCTACGTAGTCCTGGAGTTTCCTGAATACCCAAACGAAGACGATACGGAGTTCCGATCGAAAGTGCCACTAGCTACGAAGAGCAACGACCGGGTTGATAACGCGCTCCTCTACTCCGTGTATAATGACGATGTGGACTTTTTGATTACGGAAGACAAGGAAATTCACAGCAAGGGCTTCGAGCTGGGTCTGGAAGACAGAGTGTTCTCGATCGAAGAAGGGCGGGAGTTCTTCGAGTCAGAAACGGCTACGATTCAAGGACCAAGGGCAATTCGCAAGACGACCGTAGGGGATCTGGACCTTAGCGACCCAATATTTGACTCACTGAAGTCTGAATACGACTTCGAGGGGTGGGCACGCTCGAAGTCGGACAGGACAGCGTGGGTCAACTACAATCAGGACGATTCCTTGGGCGCCATACTGATCCTGAAGAGTAACGAAGTCGAGAATATCGGTTCAGAACCGGAACTTGGGCGGAGTCGCCGTCTAAAGATCTCCACGCTAAAGGTTTCTGAGCGAAAGTGGGGATCGAAGATTGGAGAACTACTGATATCGATCGCTATTCGAGAAGCGGTCAACAGTGGACACGAGGAGGTGTATCTTACCCACTACGTGGAAGGATCGAATGACGTTCTCGTAGAGCTGTTAGAGACTTACGGCTTCGAAGAGGTCTCGAGAGAGGTAGACGGTGAGTCGATTTTTCTGAAGCGACTGACTCCCGGTCAAGGGGATAACCCGTCGCCACTGGAAACGGCCCGAAAATTCTATCCCTCTTTCGTCGATGGGCCGGAAGTTAACAAGTATCTGATTCCAGTCCGTCCGGAATATCACAACAAGCTATTTCCGGCGTATTCTGGTCGAGATATCCCGCTACACGAATTCGTGGGAGAGTTTCAGTCGGAGGGTAACGCTATCAAGAAGGCCTACCTAACTGGTGCGAAAAACAAGAAACTGGAAGCGGGTGACATTCTCCTCTTCTATCGGTCACATGATAACAAAGAGGTGACCTCGTTGGGCGTACTAGAAGAGGTACACTTTGGAATGACTAACGCCGATAGTATCTCGAGAGTCGTGGGCAAGCGGTCAGTTTTTGCTAGAACAGATATTCAAGAGATGGCAGAGTCACCAACCACTGTTCTTCTATTTCGGTGGCATTTTGACTTAGAGAGTCCGATTAGCTTTGAAGAGTTAAAAGATACTGATATATTGACGGCGCCGCTTCAAGTGATGTCGGAGATATCTGATGAAGACTATAAGTACATTCGGGAGAAAGGAGGAATCAATGAACGTTTTGCTCTCGATTAAGCCGGAGTTCGCAGAGAAGATTCTCCGGGGGAGTAAGAAGTACGAGTTTAGGAAGACGACGTTCAGCCATCCTGAAGCAGTCGAGACAGTCTATCTTTACTCGTCGTCACCTGTTCAGCGAGTTGTCGGTGCGTTCACGATGGCTGAGGTCTCAGAAGGTAGTCCCCGCCAGCTCTGGGAACAGTTCGGGCACCAATCTGGAATGGATGACAGAGACCGATTTATGGCGTATTTCGAAGACACCGAAGAAGGATACGCCATCGGAATCGATCAAGTGTTAGAGCTTGACGAAGCGATCGATCCAAGAGAACGAATCGATGACTTCGTTCCACCAGTCTCGTTTCACTACCTCGATGATGACTCGGAGTTAAACGTTCTGAACGGATCTGGAGCGGCATCGCCGGGCAATTCGTCTCCGACAAAACTGGAGCAGTACTCTTCAGATTAGCAGAGTATCCGTCCCGAGGAATCAGCTGTTTCCGGTAGGACCTCAGGAAGATATCTAGTTCGGAGTTCACTTCGGAATCCGGAACTCGATGCTCATCGTGCTGATTGTCGGTTCTTTCGAATGACTCCAAAGATTCAAGCTTTCCAGCGTATGCAAGCGCTGGATGACCTATCCGCATTGAACCATGATTCGGTCCCGCCCCTTGGCAAATCCCCTGAAACCTAGGTGAGTCCTTCTAGCCTAGCCACCCAACGTTGCGGAGCAATGCGCAAAGGCCCCAATCGTGGATCGTTAGCGATTCCGGATTCTCCTGCCGAGTGCGACGGAGTGCCAGCTAGGGCGGCCTCGTCGGTGGGGAGCGCCTCGACTCGGCAGTTCCATCCGCTGATAGCACCGAACGCCTGAACTACATCGAAACGACTCAAAGAGGAGTGTTACAAGATCGGCAACACGAACCTCACCCAGACACCCCATCTCCTCCGATTTTCCCGACGATTTCAGCTACTCCCTGTGTCCTCAATACCCATTGCCTCAAACGATTCGACGACGAGATTTTCAGTATAACTTTTCGAGTACTGCAGAAAGATACCGATGGAATGGAGATGCACACGAGATGCCAGTTGAACAAGCTTCTCGGCATCCGACTGAGTGAGTACAGCCGTGGTGAGGATATCCTCCGGCAGATGCGCTGTTGTCTCTTCATCGACCACGATGGGGCAATGATGGACGATCTCGTTTCGCTTGGTCCGCAGAAACTCCATCTCTGAGCTATCCAGCCCGACATCACCCATCCGCATCCGGCTGTCCCGTGTTGGGATCGTCACCCACGCCTCCGCTGTGAGCGTCTCATCGAGTCCTTGGTCCTGAAGTTCCTCGTAGACCGCTTTGAAATTCACACCTTGGTTCTCGAGTCCGATATTGTTCGCGCCACCTCTACTCTCGATCAGCTTCCCCAGATATTCGAGCGTAGAACACGCGTTTCTGACGAAACCATAGAGGAACACATAGTCAGTCGTGCCTAGATACGTGAACACCAGCCGTTGAGAGAACCCGATGCTCTGTGCAATCGAGAGTTGCCGGAAGTAGTGGGTGAGAAGCTTGTTTGTCTTGTATAGCACATCCAGCCACTCCGCGAGGATCGCGGAGTCGCCCTCTTTGGCGACTGTCTGGAGTCGCTGGCACCGTTCATAGTAGCCCCCTGCCTGTCGCTGGAACTTGTCTAACCGAGAGAAATACTGGTTGCGGTCGATTAGCTCCGTACGGTTTTGGATCGTTTGTAGGAGCGAGTCCAACAGATCGAAGGTATCCGTTGCAAGCTCATCGATCTCGGAGACGTGTCCGAATTCCGCTTGACTTGCATCGGGATGGCGTATCCACCTGTCCTCGTCGGTCTCGACGTAAATCGCCTCTTCGTGGCGGTCGTAGACCAGCTCGTGGTCAGTATCGAGCGGTGGCATTCTGTTGTACCAGTCGTCAGTATCTCCAACTACATTATCGACGCTATTCTCGCCCACACATTGCTCAATTGTCGTGACCGAAGCGACGGACGGCACGCGGCGAGCGGGGCGGGCCGTCAGAAACTATCCGACCAGCCGACCGCAATGACCGAGAACCCAACCCAATTCCTGGCGGACTGAACGGGCGAGGCGCGCGTGGCGGCGATAGCGAGGGAGCGAAGCTCCCTCGGACCGTTGGCGCGGCGAAGCCGCGCCAAGAAGCCGCCACGGTTTGCGGCGGTCGGCGCAGCCGACCGCCCTGCTCGCGCTGAGAGTCGCCTGAGCGACCCCTATCCGCGCGGGTAGTGCCGAAAGCGCGGATATCCCGGGCAGCGACCGCGAGCGCGCCGAGGGCTTTCAGCACTCGTTGTCGTGTCCGGTCCTCGTTACCCAGTCGTTCGGTGAATGCAGTTGAAATCCACGTTGCCTACATACTGACTACCGGTCGTCCCGCTGACTGTCGTGACGGGTCCGAGATTTTGCCGCGAGGGCAGAAGTTGAAGCAAATCATGCATGGAAACGAAGCGTGTTACAGGGACGATCTCCGCAGTCGCCTCCAATGGGACTCGCTAGGACTTCGCCGTCGTAGTTGTACTGCCTGGAGAGAGGTGGCTGATTCTATCGGACAGAACAGTATGAGCGTCTCCTCGAGTTCCACGAGATCACGCTCTCTCGCATCGAGAGATGTATCACGGACTGCTGTATCGAGGGAACATCTGGGTTTCTTGAGAACCCCGTTGACGAACTCGAGAAGCTCGAACTATCCCGGAAAATCACGCCACTACACTTCGTTCAATAATCTCACGGTCTGCACATCATCTTATTATGCATTCTACTACATTACTTCATTTCGTGCAAAAAATTGCAATATAACAAAAAAGATTAAAGTATATGGGGCCGCTGAGAGTGGAATGCATGAACTCAAAAACCAACGAGGTGACAGAGGAAACGAAGAAAGAGAGAGTAGAAGCACTCTTAGAGGAATTATACAGTGTGGAGCATCGAACCTTCCTCGAAATCCAATTCGAACCAGTAATGGGAGTCTACCAGGCGTATCCGACCGATATCAATGTTACAGGGCTCTCAGACACACAGTTCGAAGAGCTGCAGCGAATCATTGATGAGCACTGTCTAAAACCAATTGAGCAGGACTCAAACTTTGTCACTGCCCGATTCAACAGTGAGCCAACGGTGACCGAACACATGGAGGTCATTGAGGCTATTCTCTCTAGAGTGAATGCACTCTCCTTTCAGGATGTGGAACTCGCGTTCCTAGCGAAACGTGAACCAGAAAGCCCTGAACCGCTCCTGTGGACTGATGTAGAGTAAAGCCGTTGGATTGCGGAGCGATCTCTTTGAGGTTCACCGCTGAAGAGCCACCGGCCATACTGGATATCAGAAGCTATCGGTACTCCTCGAAAGAACTCGCCTTTGGAACCATTGAGGCGGGCATTCTGGTCAAGCGTTGCTCAGAGACTTCTGGCTCTGAAAGTAGCCTCAAGAGGAGTGAAGGGACTGTGATATTACTCACGTTTCGTTTGTAGTTGGAACTCCATATTGATTATTTCTGTATATTGTAGGTTACAGGGCCTGTCTGGAGATATAAGGGTGCTTTCCAAGTTTCGGAGACAGCGAGCGCGCCGAGGGCTTTCACCGCGTGCTGTCGAGTGCGGTCGCAGTCACTCGAGCCCGCCGAGGACTGTCACCATTCACCGATTCTGTCGAGAACTGAGCCCCAACAGCACGGTCGAGCCGATCGTGACCGAGATGATCGGAAGCGTCTGAAAGGGGAGAATCCCGAACCGGAGGAACAGGCCGACCAAGACGACCGGCCCGACGACGAGGAGCGCGTGCGCGAACGGTCGGTCGTCGATCATGGCGCTAACCTGCACAACGAGATAACAGCCAAGAAACAGCCAGAACGGACCGAGCATAGTGAGCGTGACGATCGTCGGTTCGAGAACAAAGGTCGAAATCACGACGAGCTGAAACAGGAAACTCAACGCGATCATCGCCCGTTCGTGCTCGACAGCTCTGAGCGGGATCGCAAAGGTACCGCGGTCGGCTGTTGGCCGGTACTGCATCGTTGCCCGGTAATTGGCGACACACCAGTACAGCATGCAGACAAGAAGGCCCACGATCAAACCAAGCGCGAACAGATTGAGCTCCGAAATACCTGCTGGTGTCGCGATGCCCAACCGCCCACGATACACACCCACGTCCTGTGCATCCCGCCAGATCGTCGCCCCGCTGATCAATACCACGCCCGGTACGACCCCCACCCGTGGCCGTACTGGCGTTTCGTCGATCGAAATCAGGCCCCCAAGCGATGGCAGCCGAATCAGCACACGGCCCCAGTACCAGAGCAAGTAGACCGAGCCGACGACCGCACCGACGATACTCACCCCGCCCAAGAGGAGATAGGCTGCAAGCGTGAGTTGCCAGGTCGCGATCGCCTCGACTGCGCCCAGAAAGAAGACGGTGAGGACGTCCCAATCGAGAATGGTCGGGGTGAAGACCAGCGAACTCGTGAACAGCGCAGCATAGACGAGGACCGCATCGGTATACGATTGGATGTTCGTCGTCGCATGCTGGGTGATCGTTGCGATGGACTGCTCCAACCGGTGGACAGTCCCCAGGACGGCGATGCTGTTCCCGTACCGGCTCTCGAGGAGCAGTCCGATCGCCGTGACCAGTTCGAAGACCGGCAGGAAATTTCCGAGAACGAAGAATGACGTCCCGAAGAGCATCGTGGCGGAGAGGACAACGGCAGAGAGCCGGAGTGTAGCAACCCGAGTTGTGGGGGAGCCAAGAGTGGTACATCTCGAGAATAACACCGCGAAAGCGCAATAGGGACCGAAGACACTGATGACGTAGTTCACGATCCACTGGACCACGATCGGGAATGCTCCGAAGAAAACGACGGTGTTGCCACCGATATTGGACACCAACACGAGATACGACAGAAACGAGGAGCCTGTGAAAATTAGCCGATACGACAGCCGTGAAGCCCACGCACGTGTGAACAGGCGCTCGGATAGCAGGAATGCGCCAGCCCCCAGGACGAGCCCGTTCATGACGAGGTCGAGCTCGCCAACAAGATTCCCGGAGAGTGAGAGCACGGCCTTTGAACCCAGGACCGTTGCCGTGAGGAATTCGTCCGAGACGGAGAGCAGCGAATCGAGGAGCAAGAGGAGCGTGAAGATCCACCTTCCGCTGCGCAGTCGGCCCATCTCGATGAGAGCCAGACACGGAACCGATAAAAATGAGATCGCTTGCGGCTAGCTGGATCGGAGCTCCGCAGCCTCGCCGGCAAATCGATCTCCCAGAGTGGAATCCACGATCGCTAAATTAGCACATCATCTGCACCATGGGCCACGAGTTTGAAGAACTCAACGTCCGTCAGGAAGCGAACATTACGCTTCGTGAAATATGGCGGCACCACATTCGAGACGACGTACAGCTGCGGATCTGTCTCAGTCCACTCAGGATCCAACGACTGATCGACGCGGTCACCAGCCATCGACAGTGACGTAAATGTCGAGTGTGCTGGCTGGTCCACCCACGTGTCGACCTTCTCGGGGAAGGGCTTCCCGCTGGGGCTACCGGGTGCCCGGTCGCTCTCGATTTTGAAGATCTTCTCGTCGAATTTTTCCGCGAGGATCCGAAGCCCCTCTGCCGATTGCAGCCGAATCGGTGGCCGGAAATACTTCATCTCAATGAAGGTGAGGCCATCGTCCAACTCACAGATGAGATCGATCTCGTGCGGATCGCTCCGAGGGAGTTGGGCGCTATGATAGCACTCGATACCTCGTTTCGAGAGGATACTGAAAAGATTGCTCTCGGCCGCCTTCCCTCGCTTTGCCGTGAGATCAGTCAAGAGAGCATGCCCTGACTTCGCTGTCGAACCGTTTTGCAGCAGCGGGAACGCTTGAAACTGCAACAGGAACGCGAAAAATCGTGGATAGAGATATCGCGGTACGTCCCGCTCGAGACTACATTCGAGTAGTGGACTATAGATCTGCTGGTGTCCCGATATTTCGAACAGCAGTGGATGGGCATCCGGAGTGGTCTCGCTCATAATTACCGTTGGCTTGACGTCCTCCCACTTCTCGCCAAAGGCGAGTCTGCCGCTGGCTTCGACTTGCGGCGCACTGAGTATAGGCACACCCGTCGACTCTGCTGCGAGGTGCTCAAAGCCGGGAGGCAAACAGGCGTCCAGGTTGTCGAGAAACTCGCGCAGCTCCAGAATGCTGACCGTCTCTGGGAAGTCCGTATAGAAAACCTCACCCGCGAATTCGTCCATCGCCGCCATCGCGATAAGCTGAATGATCAGCTGATACCATCCATCACCGAACTCCCATGGCGTGTCGATCTCGTCGACAGGCGTCTTCTGGACTGCTCTGATGGTGTCAACGACGAATGAAAAATCCGGATACTGCCCGAAATCCCCACACAACATACTCTCGATACACCGGCGGGCACAGAGACTTCGCTCTGAGGTGTAGAATTCGTACTTTGACGGGAGATCGCTCCAGTCGACCGTGCGCGCATCACGACGAATGGCCACATTGAGCTGGTCCCGTGTTTTGCGCACTGTTTCGACGACTGTTGTGTACCCTTCAAGCAGTGTATTGAGTTCCTCATTGAGATCGACGGGCGAAGCAACACGCTTGTCGCCAAAGCCGTTGTTCTCGTAGATTAGCTTGATGAAATACGGAAGATAGCGAAAGTCGTCGACTGGCAACCCGTTCTTCTCCTTGAAATTGTAGGCAATGTGATCGAGGCGGGTCAGAATTGTTGTGATCAGCGACGTCTTCTCGTATTCTTTGAGGACGCCGATCAGGTTCTCGCCCGAAAAATAGTCCTCGAGGAACCAGTTTGCCTCAGCGCGGATCGCGAATTTTGTTTCGATCTCCTTGCCAGTACATCGAGGACAGAAGAGACTCCGATCATCATCGACACAGCGGAGACAACCGCAATTCTCGCACGGCATCCGATATTCTGTAGTTGCGCCCCTCTGACAAAGATATTGGGGTGCCAAAGGGAGGACTCGAAGGAACCACGATAGGAGGGAGTCATATAGCGGTTCATATACTCGCATTCACGATTCGCTCAGTACAGGGTAAGTACCGGTCACACTTCGCGTATTGCCAACAAGACAAACACAATTTATTCTATACTTCCGTGAATCACTGTATGGACGACTTAGACGATGACAGGATTGACGAACTGGTGCAACGCGCTTTAGATGAAGAGGTCGAAGTAGATGCACAGCGGAATACCAGTTACAAGCCGTTAGTGGATACGCCGAAAGCCCAAATCATAGTGAATCGACGGCTTATCACGGAAATTCGAGAGCTCGAATCTTCGCTTGAGAGCTACAAGAAACGGTCGTTGTACATGACAAGTGCGACGATTCTTCTCTCAGTGATTCTTGTTCTGCTTGGCACTTTGCAATTCCTCACAGCGATTGGTGTCGTCGGGTAGTCGATCTGAGGATAGCTCTCGTATTTTGACGCGGGCGGGTGCGAACTCACAATCAGCGTGTCAGAGAATACTTCTTGTAGGGCTTGAAGTGATAGATCTAGGGAATTGAGTCAGTAAGCAAATGACGTTCGTTATCGGACGGTTTTCAGTACCGGCCAGGCTGACTGGTTGCCTGTGACCATAGGTGCCAAGCTCTCAAAAATGATCGATTTTATGGACTCAGGATTGGGTGTTTACTTTCACCCCGCATTCCCTAGTTTAAACAATGTGCATTATTAATAACGTTCTATGACGGAATGGGGCGACTATGCCATTACAGCCGTTCAATACAACTACGACGATAGTCGGATTAAACAGGTGAAGCGGAAAGAAGTGAAACCCGACGTTCTCGCAAATACTGAGACGGTTGACCGCTCAACTGTCGTAGGTGGTATCGAAACGGGGGACGATTACACCACGGCAATCAAAAACGAGGAGACGGGAAAATGGTCTCTCGGTGACGAGATACACGTGCTGGAGGTCCACGGTCAGAAGTTTATCCGCACAGATCAAAACAATACAGAGGAGGACAATCTCGGCGGCTTACCGACATTCTAACTTCCATACTATTTACGCACGTCTACTGAACGACCAAGTCAGGGTGTGTTGTAACTGCTAAATCGGAGTGTAACTAAGCCCGTGAACCAGACTGGGGACGTCGCTAGCTGATCTGGGGCGGACACGTACGAGGGAGTCTCGTCACCTCACAGTGAGCGAAACACAGTCGTAGCCGACGAGCGACGCAGTCGGCCGGGCTCGATCCGTGCCACCGCGTTCACGATCGACGATATCCACCGGTAAAGACTGTCTCATAGCTGTTTGGGGGATGCGTGTGAGCCCGCACACACTGGATGGGTCGGCCATGGCTCCCTGCGAGGATCGCCTCGAAGAGCCGTGTCCTGGCCAGGATTCGGCGGCGAGTCCCAGCGCGGCTCCCCAGATCTATCCGCTCACCCGGTCGGACTCAGAGCCGGGGCACCAAAATCGCAAGACGGGGACCGGATGTGACGATCGACGACTGGATCGAATCCGTGGGGGAGTCACGATCGGAGCGGGTGGACGCCTCGGAAACTCACCGCAATCGGGGCCTTCGGAAGTCGGCTACTCGGATGGCTGGGCACTGATCGATCCACCCCGTCGAACTCACAGGGACAGCGACGACGAGACGGACGCACCAGCACTGGGTACCCAGCGGTGGTCCGGCCAATCGGCGTCGATGTACGGCCCGCAGGACACAGCCGCCACGGGTGAGACTGGTCTACGTGTCCCACAGGTGCTCCGTAATGAGATAGAGCCCACCGCCGATCGCAACCGACAGCGACACGAACAACGCGATGGCCGCGACTGATCGGGTGGCGATCGTCGTGATCGACGTCGCCGTCACGACGATAGCGGAACTGATCGTGGCGAGATGTGCGGCCAGAGTCAGGCGTGAGCGAGTGTCGCCACTCGCTGGCGTGTCTGTACGTGTCATTGGTCGTGTCGGTCACCGCGGTCCGGCGGTGATCGCCTCGTACCTGTCCCGTCGGCCGAGCGGGTAATAAACGATTACCCACGCGGATTGCCGGTTCGTGGACCATCACAGGACGGTGTCGAGGTCGTACCAGATTCGATCGGATAGCAGACAGATCGGCGACGGCAGTGCCTCGAAAATGCGGGCCTGATAGCGCCGCTTCTCAGCAAATGGAGCCCCCGATATAACTGTGTGCCCCAGGGGGCTGCAACGGTCGGCACACCAGTGCCGCTCGCAGTCCTCTCGATGGACCATTCAACGTCCGTCCCAGACGTATGCAGCGGTCCGCGGCACCAACCCTTCCTTGACGGTCGTGTGCCAACCGGCCAGCCCGCCGAGCGAAGTCGAGCGCCAGCAGCCCACGATTGTCCCCCAACAAACCGCACGCTCGGCGCACCGATGAACACTCCCGAGTCGTGTCTCCCCGCCGTCGCTCGCCGCCGCCAATCCCCGTTCGGTCGCGACTGACCGCACTGTGGGCCACGGCCCCTGAAAGCGGGTGTGAGCCACGGCAGGCAGGGCAGTCACACACGATTGGTAGATCCGCTCAGAGACTGTTTATACCGGCTAAAAAATCCGATCGTGAAAATAAATCGCAGGCCGAAGAATCGGTTTTCGGTCCCGAAATGGCCTGTCAGCTAGTCAGGCGAACTGTGCCCCTGTCGAGTTGAAACGAGGGTGCGAGCGAAGACGCTCTTCGCCACGCACTACCACGAACTGACGGTGCTGGGCGAGGAGTTACCGAGCGTCCAGAACGTCCACGTCGCCGCGGACGAGCGCGACGGCGACGTGACCTTCCTGCGGACGGTCGAAGACGGGCCGACCGACCGCTCCTACGGGATCCACGTCGCCGACCTGGCGGGCGTGCCCGATCCGGTCGTCGACCGCTCGCGGGAGGTGCTCGACCGGCTGCGCGAGGAGGAGGCCATCGAGGTCCGCGGCAGCGACTCGGGGTCGGGCACCACGCAAGCCGTCTTCGACCTGAACAGCGGGCAGTTCACGACGGGCGACGCCGGCGCAGACGGCACCGAGTCGGCCGTCGGGTCGGACTCCGGCGAACAACTGGCGACCGACGGCAGTCACGCGGTCGACGAGCCGGCGGGGGACGCCACACCCGCCCTTGACCCCGAGACCGAGGCGGTGCTGGACGAACTGCGGGATCTGGACGTGAACGAGACGCCCCCGGTCGAGTTGATGGCGAAAGTGCAGGACTGGCAGGCCGAGTTGGACGAGGAGTGAGCGGGGCGGTCGACGGCCGCGGCCTTCGACGCGGACACCGCACGCTACCGAACGTTCGGGAACACGCCGAGCTTGCCGTTTCCGAAGCCGGCGTAGACGGCACCCTCGAAGCCCGTCACGCTGAACACCGAGTCGCTCGGGCGGTAGACCGCACGCGGTTCGCCGGTCGCGGCGTCGACGGCGAACAGGCTCGTGAAGTCGGCCTCCTCCGGGGTTATCGCCTCGGCGACGAGCGTCCCGGCCGTCGCGGCGACCGGCCACCCGTTGTTCGAGGGAGTGACGAACCGATACGGGCGGTCGCCGCCGGGCAGGTCGTAGGCGTCGACGGCGTTCATCCGGGGGTTGGTCCGCGTGTACAGCCGATTCTCGTCGGCGTCGAGCAACGGGTCGTGAGCGTAGGCGCGCTCGCGCCAGGCGACGGTGCCGTCGGCTGCGACGGCGGCGACCGAGTCGTTTCCGACGTACAGCCGGTCGTCGGTCGGCACGAACCACCGCGCCGACAGCGGGCGCGCCCACAGTCGTTCGCCGTCGGTCGAGACCCCGACGAGCGAGGCGTCGTCGTCCGACTCGCCGACCGAGCAGACGAGCGTGTCGCCGAGAACGGTGGCCAACCGAACGGGGGCAGCGAGGCCCCGCTCCCACAACCTGTCGCCGCCGGCATCGTAGGCCGACAGCGACCGACCGCCCGCGGCGTAGACGGCGTCGGACCCCACCGCGAGCCCCGACAGCCCGGCGACCGACGCCGACCACCGCGAGTCGCCGCCGGCGGTGTCGACCGCGTGGACCGTCGTCTCCAGGGGCTCTTCGGGCGTGTCGTGGCTGTGTTCGGGTTCGAAGAACTCCGTCGCGCGGACGACGACCGCGCCGTCGAGGAACCCGGCGATGCCGAGGCGGCGCTCGCGCTCGAACGACCAGCGTTCGGTGCCGGTCGCCGCGTCGAGGGCGTGGAGTGCGGTCCACTCGTAGGACTCGCCGCGGCCGTGGACGCTGTAGACGGTGCCGTCGCCGACGGTCACGCCCCAGGTGTCGGTGGCGTCGGTCGGTTCGTGGTGCGAGCCCGCTTCGGCCTCGCCGGCGAACGACTGGACCCAGTCGAATGCGGCGGAGTCGGGCGACAGTGCCGCGACCGCCGACCGGCCGCCGTCGTTGCTCATCGTGACGTAGAGCCGTCGGTCACCGGCGTCGAGGCCGAGGACCTGCGCGTAGTCGGTGTCGATCCAGCGGTCGGCGGTCCAGTCGGGGAGCTCGCCCGAGACGCGGGTGACTGTGGCCGGCGGTGCGGGCGTGGCCCGGTCGGCCGTCTTCCGCGGCTCGTCGGTCCCGGCGACGGTGGGCGTGCCGTCGGGCGCCGGCGTGGGCGTCTCGGAGGGAGCGACGTCGTCCGTCTGTCCGGTCGTCGGGCGGTCCGTCGGCGTCGCGTCGTCGCTCGGCGGATCGGTTCCGGTCGCGGCGTCACCGTCGCCGAGACAGCCGGCTGTGGCGACCAGCCCCGCGGCGAGCGCGAGGGTCCGGCGTCGAGTCGGCATGTGCGGACCCACATCCGGTACCGGAAAGGGCCTTCTGAAGGATCAAAGGAGCGCTGAAGACCGAAGGCGGTCACTGACCTGCGGTCGTCCGACCGTTCCCGGAGACTGAGAGCGCGGTTCCCCCCTTAACCCCGTCGGGGAGAGACGTTCGGGTATGACCGACGCCGACGGGACGTGTACGTACTGGGCGCCCGAGGAGTGCGAGGGGACGGCTCACTGCCCGCCGCGGTGTCCGCGGTTCGTCGACGCGGCGGGCGAGGCGTGGGTGGTTCGGCCGGCGACGGCCGCCGACCGGGCGGCGCTGGTCGAGATGTACGACGACTTCGCGCCGGGCGAGCAGGCCCAGGGGTTGCCGCCGCGCCACCGCCCGCGGCTCGAAGAGTGGGTCGACGACTGTCTCGAAGACGGCTGTAACTTCGTCGTGACCGGCGAGGACGGCCCGGTCGGCCACGCGCTGTACACGCCGACCGACGCGGCCGAACCGGAGTTCGCCGTCTTCGTCCACCAGGACTACCAGGGTCGGGGCATCGGGACGGAGGTGAGCAAACACGTCCTCGCGGCGGCGGCCGTCGCCGACCGCGACGCGCTCACGCTGGTCGTCGAACCGACCAATCGCGCCGCCCGGCACGTCTACGACGAACTCGGCTTCGAGACGGAGTCCGAGGCCTCCTTCGAGGGCGGCCGTCGCATGGGCGCCGTCCGGATGCGCCGGCCGCTCGACGCGGGGTCGACCGCGCTGTTCCGTCACCCGCCCGTCGTTCGGAACGGCGCCGTCGAAGTCGGCGACCGGAGCGGTCCGGACCCGGCGGCGTCGGACTGAGGCGGCGACGGGTGGGGCGGGAGCGATGGCCGGCCGCACGGATTTACGTCCGCCGTTCCAACTGCGAGACATGACTCCGGGAGACACCAGCTACGGCACGGCCGCGACCGAAGACGCGGAACGGTCCGGCGAGGGCGACGAGGAGAGCGGCGTCCCGTCGGCGCTGTCCACGCGGCTTCGCGGATACGCGCAGTCGGGAACGCTGGCCGGCGTCCTCGGCGGCGCCGCCGTCCTTCGGGGGATCCGATCGCTGCGCGCCGGAGAGCGGGCGCGCGGGCTCAGTCGGATGGCCGTCGGCGGCGCCCTGCTGGCAGTGGCGGCCGTCCAGCGGCGCGCCGGCCGCGAACCGAGCGGCGAGCCCATCGACATCGACGAGTCGGAGGTCGTCGACACCGGTCCCGACCTCGACGCCGTGGGTGAGTCGGGAAACGGGACCGACCACGCCGGCGGCGAGGCGGCGTCGGACGTGGTCGACACCGCCCCCGACATCGACGGGGCGACCCCCGCGAGCGACGAAGCGAGCCCGGATACCGACGCGGCGCCCGGAGAGAGAGCGGCCGGTGGCGCGGCCGACGACGCTGAGGTCGACGAGGGCGAAACTGTCGCCGACGCCGAGTCCGGCGAACCGATCGACTACGACCGGCTGGGCGAGGCCGCGTTCGACGAGCACAGCAACGAGATCCCGGTCCCCCAGGTGGCGTTCAATCGGGAGTTTCTCACGCTCGGCGGGGAGGCCCACTGGGGGGTCCGCGAGGACGGGACGGTGGTCGTCTCGGGGCGGTTCGACCCGGTTCAGGGCGGTGACGGTGTCGACTACGTCGCCAGCACGACTGTCGACGACGACCGGGTCCTGACCGTCCCCGACGAGGTGACCGACCACTGGGACGACGCTTCCGGCGGTCCGATGGCCGTCGAGAGCGGCGACGGCGTCGTCTTCGCGACGAGCGACGCCCTGTCGGCCGACGATCAGCTGCTCGTCGTCCCCGCGGCGTGGGCCGAGGACGCGCTCGACGAGGCGACCTAGCGGCGTCCGGAGCGGGGCGGAGCAGATCGGGGGAGAACCGTCGGGCGCTCAGTTCCGGCGGAACTCGGTGCCGGTCGCGTCCTCGGGCGGCGAGGCCTCGACCCAGTTGCTCTCGTCGAGTGCGATCCGCGCGGCGACGGCGGCGACCCGTCGGGCCGTCCGCTCGCGCTCGAACAGCGAGACGCTCCCCAGCGAGTCGCCGACGCTCTTGCTCACCTCCCCCGTCGGGACCGACTCGTCGCCGACGAGGTCCTCCAGTTCGCGCGTGAGCCGTTCGTCGAGTTCCTTCCGCGCGGGCTTCGAGAGCTCCCACCCCGCGGGCAGCAGGTCGTACGTCACGGCGTACCCCTCGTCGTAGCGCTCGACGGCGAAGAAGGGCGTCCCTTCGCGCTCGGCGCGCTCGTAGGCGGCGTCGCGCTCGGCCGCGTCCTCGTAACACGGAATCTCGGAGGGCTCGAATCCAACTGGCACGCGTCCACCTACGCCCCCGACCGATAAAAACGTCGGGCGCGAGGGTCGCCGGCGGACCGCTCGGCGGCGCCTCGGTCGGGCGAGCGGGCTCGGTCGCCCCCGCTGGCGTGCGACCGCGCGGGCGTGCGAACCCGTGACTAAAGGCTCTCTTTGAGCAAGCGGTACCTACTCGGTACGTGGCGGTGTCGGTCGGTGTACATGCCTCGCGAACAGACAGCGACAGCCTGCTGGCTGGCCGCACTGGTCGTCGTCGGTACCCTCGTCGCCGTGGTACCGGCCGGTGCGCTCGCCGCAGGGCCCTCCAACTCGTCGGCAGCGGCTGACGCGCCCGCCGGATCGGACGCGCTCGCGGCCGACGCCCAGTCGAACAGTCCGTACGGAGACGTCGTCCCGACGGCGATCGAGAAGACCGACGACGCGACGGTCGCCGGCGGCACGGTGCTGCCCGAGAACTACAGCGTCCGCGACGTGCCCCGGACGGTGAACGGGTCGGTCGTGCGCGTCGAGGACGACCGCACCGTCTGGCAGCGGACGTTCTCGACCGTGAACGCGACGACCCAGATCGCCGAGATCGAAGTCGACGACGACGGCGACGTGTACGCGCTCGTCTCGACGCAGCCGTCGGAGGTCGAGTCGTATCCGCCGGAGACGACCACCGAGGTCGTCCACCTCACCGCGGACGGCGACCTGACCTGGCGACACGAGATCAACGCGAGCGGCTACGCGGGCGTCGGAGCGACCGGTGAGACGCTCCGCGCGACCGACCAGGGCGTCGCGGTCACCCACGCACTGCCCGGCGGCGACGGCGTCCGCTTGGCCGAACTGACCGGCGGCGACGCCATCTGGTCCGAGACCTACGGGATCGCCGCCGAGCCCTCGACGCTCCGAGCGACCGACGACGGGTTCCTCGTCGCCGGGACGACCGGCTACTCGAACCCCTGGGTGTTGCAGACCAGCGCCTCGGGCGCGGTCGAACTCAACCGGACCGTCCGGGGGAGCGTCGACCAGCGCGTCGTCGGCGCGGTCCCGACCGACGACGGCGGCGTCCTCCTCGCGGGCACCCAGTCCACCTTCGGCGGCGCGTCCAGTTCGAACGCCTGGGTCAGCCGCCTCGACGACGACGGCGTCACGCGCTGGAGCCGCGTCTACGGCACCGACGCCCGCGCGAACGTCCAGCAGGCCGTCGCCCGCGACGGCGGCGTCCTCCTGCTCGAACGGGGGGAGTACTCGCTCGACGGCGCGACGACCCTGCGCCTCCGCGGCGTCGACGCCGACGGCGCCCAGCAGTTCGTCGAGCCCGCCGAGTTCACCGGTTCGGTGACCGCGACCCACCTCGGCGCCGACACCGTCACGCTGGCCGGCGTCGAGAACGCCCTCGTCGGCAACTACACGGTGAACACGGCGTCCGTCGACGTGCCCCGGGGCGACGACGGCGAGTACGCCTTCGAGGCCGACGGCGGACCGACCTCCAACGAGACGGCCTACCGCGGGCAGAACCTCCGGTTCGCCGACGCGAGCGCCGCCGGCGACACGCACGAGCTCGTCCGTCTCCCCGGCGAACACGACGAGTTCGAGCCACACGTCGTCCGCCGGCTCGCCTTCGACGACGGCGAGACCGTCCTCGAATCGGCGACGCTCCCCGCCGGGGAGTACGTCCTCCGGAACGCCGACGGCGAGCCGGTCGTCCTCGACGACGGCGAGGTCGTCGACACCGGTGACCGCGAGGCCGCCGCGTTCGACCTGCGCAGTCAGGACTTCTTCCACCTCGACACCAACCGGACGTTCGTCGACGCGACCGCCGGCGAGGACGGCGTCTCCATGTCGCTGTACTCCGAGCGCTCGAACTACGTCCTCCACGCCTCGGTGACCGACAGCGACGGCGAGTCCGTCTCGGCCGGCGAGCTCCGGAACGCCTTCGAGACCGTCGACGGGTTCGACGGCGTCGAGACGGTCGACGGACGCCAGGTCGCCCGCATCGAGGTCGGGACCGTCGACGAACTCCGCCTGAACGTCTCCGCGGCGGCCCTCGACGCGGGCCTCTACGAGGTCACCGTCGCGAGCCCCGACACCCGCGAGGCGGGCGCCGCCACCACCGGACGGCTCGTCGTCGCCCAGGACGCCGGCCGCGAGATCGGCGTCTCGCTCAACCGGAGTTCGCTGACCGTCCCCGTCGACGGGACGGACGCGGCGAACGTCACGCTCACCGGCGTCGACGACGCCATCACCGCGCTGTCGCTGTCGGCCAACCGCACGGGCGAGCCCGCCGTTCGCCCGCGTCTGAACCTGCAGGTCAACGCCTCGCGGATCTCCGCCGGTGCCGGTATCGGCGGCGGCGAGGCGACCACCGAAACGAGCGCGTTCGATGCGAGCACCGGCAACGGGTCGGTCGAGGTCGGCATCCTCGAAGTTGGGACCGAGCGCTTCGGCGACGAGTCGGTCGCGACCGGCAACAACACCGTCACGTTCCGCGTCGACTGGGTCGTCGGCGAGGACGGCACCCCTTACACCGTCCCCGACCCGATCACCGTGCCCGTCGAGGTCGTCGAGTCGACGAACGCGACCGACGACTCCGGCGAACCCGACGAGGGCGGCGTCGTCGGCGGTGACGGCGACGAGTCGAGCGGCTCCGACGGCGACTCCGGCGGGAGTTCCGCGGGCGGCTCCGCGAGCGGCTCCGGCGGCGATTCGAGCGATTCCGGCAGCGAATCCGGAACCGCCGCGGCCGCCGCCGACCGGTAACGAGCGGCAGTAACCCCCGCGGTTCGATTTTCGCGGTCCCACCCCACTCCTCGCAGCGATCGCTTCGTTCGCCGGACGGACTCGCACTGCGCCGGTCGCCCCGGCTCTCGACGGGACTCAGTCGTCCCGCCAGCTGTGTCGGGGTTCCCAGCCGAGCAGTTCGCGGGCTTTCGCCGTCGAGACGAGCGACTCGTGGCCGTCGAGCGAGCCGCGACGTTCGGCGTCGGGGTAGCACTCGGCGGCGACCCGCTCGGAGGGCGCGTCGACGTTCGTGTCGGCGGCGACGGCCCAGAACGCCTCGTGGCCGTCGAAGTCGGCCTCGGCGGCCCGGCGGGCGACGGACGCCGCGTCGGCGACGTGGAGATAGGAGAACAGCGTCGAGCGACCGCTGTCGCGCACGGCGGCCAGCGAGCGGTCGGCCTCGCCGAACCGCTCGCGGAGCCGCTCGTCGGTCGCGACCCAGGGGTACCGGAGCGAGGCGATCTGTGGGGCATCCGAGCGGCGGCCGAACCCGTCGCCGAGGACCTCGGTAGTGCGTTTGCCGAGCGCGTAGGGGTCCCGCGGCGTGAGCGGGTGGTCCTCGTCGACGGGGAGATAGCGCACGTCCGTCGGCGCGTCCTGGTAGTCGGCGCCCATGACGTTGATGCTGGAGGGGAGGACGACGGCCGCCAGCCCGAGTTCGGTGGCGGCTTCGAGGACGTGGTAGGCGGACATCGCGTTGCTCTCGAAGGTGACGTGTTCGGGGTGGCTGACGGGCGAGGGGAGCGTGCCCATGTGGACGACCGCGTCGGCGTCGCTCGCGGCGAGCGAGCCGTAGGTCTCGCCGGCGTCGAGGAGGTCGGTCGTGCGGTAGCTATCGGCCACGTCCTCGCGGCGCTCCCCGCGGGACAGATCGACGGTCCCGTAGCCGGCGTCGTCGAACTCGCGGAGGATCGCCTCGCCGATCGTGCCGTTGCCGCCGGTCACGGCCACGCGGTCGATGCTCATGGGCGGGAGTGGGCGGACCGCCGAAAATAGCTACCGACCGGGGAAATTCGAACCGTGACTCAGTACTCCTGCAGCAGTTCCAGCATCTCCCGGTCCAGATCGTGGCCGTGCCAGTCCTCGTAGTCGACGTCGGTCCGCTCGCTGTCGAGGATCCCGAAGGGGCCGCGGAAGTTCCACAGCGCCCAGCCCCAGCCGACTTCCTGCCACAGCGAGAGGGCGTCTTCCATCCACGCCAGCGTCACGTCGTGGGGCGTGTGGTTGTAGACGCCCCATTCGCCGACGTGGACGCCGACGCCCGTCGATTCGAGGCGCTCCCACTGGGCGATCCGGGTCGCTCGCAGCCACTCGCGGTCGTGGACCTTCCCCGCGTCGTCGACGTAGGGCCACGTCGGCGGTTCGTCGAGGGCCACGTCTGTCCACTCGGCCTCGTGGTGGGTGAGCGGAAACGGGTCGTAGCCGCGGGTCGACTGCACGCAGTCCACGTCGGCGAGTTCGAAGACGGGTTCGCGACCGTAGCGCATCCCGTCGGCCACGACGAGCCGGTCGGGGTCGACCGCGTGGATCGCCGCGACGGTGTCCCGAACCACCTCGGCGTAGGCGCCGTGGCTCGTCTCCGCCGGCTCGTTGATCAGGTCGAAGCTCAGCTCCTCGCTCGGGATTCCCTCGTAGCGCTCGGCGAACCGGCGCCAGTGCTCGGCGAACGCCGCCTGCGTCTCGGCGTCGGTCCAGAGATCCGTCTCCTCGGGCGGGTCGGCGACGGTAAAGCCCGGCCCGCGGTGGAAGTTGAGGTTGACGTGAACCCCGTGTTTCCGACCGTACTCGACGGCCTCGTCGATCTCTTCGAGGGCGTCCTCGTCGAAGTCGAGCCAGTCGTCGCCGGTCCAGCAGCGGTAGTCCATCGGTAGCCGGGCGAAGTCGAAGCCCCACTCGGCCATCCACTCGAAGTCTTCCTCGCGGAAGCGCTCCTCGTCGTCCGCCATAAACTTCGCCTGCAGGTTGAACCCGCGCCACCGCGGCAGCGAACTCGCGTTCACGTCCATGGCTCCCCGCCCGGGCGCGTCCGAGTTAAGTGTGCGACTCCCGGAAGTCCGCGCCCCGTTTCGATACACATAATAAATCACTTATACAAAAACTTCTGACTAGTTTCCCTCCAATGGACGGTGCAGGTGATGCAGTTAGCGGTTGCGGTGGCGCGCGCTGTCGCGGCCTCCGTGCCGCGACAGAGCCGTGCGAGGTCTTCGCGAGTTCACGAGCGAAGGCTCGTCGGAGCTCGCTCCGTCGGTGGATGAGGAGCGCAGCGAAGCGAGCACCGCAATCGGTTGGGGAGGTGTGTGGCGCGGTGCTGGGCCATGCGGTAGCGGAATCACCTGGCGGACTGAAGGGCGAGGCGGGCTCGCGGTGAACGGAGTGAACAGCGTTGCTGAGCCGGCACTATCCGAACGAAGTGAGGATATCCCGCTCAGCAACCGCGAGAGCGAGGGCGACCGAAGGAAGCCCTCGTCAACGCGAACGGTGAGCGAAGCGAACCGTGAGCGAGCGCGCCGAGGGCTTTCGACTCTCCGCAGTCCCGGTGGCCGCTGTCACTCGACTTCGATTCGTGCATCGATCTGCTGAAACATCTGCTCAACAAACACGCTCACACGACGACCGAAATAAGACAGAAATCAGACTAGATCTTCCAATATTAAGATAGTATATATAAATGCGCGGGTCCGTCATCGACCGCGGAGTATTAGTTCGCCCGGACTTTACCAGACGGTAAATGGAACCGAACGAGCGGGCGGGCGAGGGCGTCGGGGTACAGACTGCGACGGACATCACGCATCAAGGCGGGATGCGCGGGAACCGGGTGATGCCGACGCCGGTCCGGGACCACCTCGACCCGTTCGTCGTCTTCGAGCGCTTCTTCATCGCGGCCGACCAGGGCTTTTCGACCCACCCCCATCGCGGGTTCGAGATCGTCTCGTACATGGTCGAGGGCGGGATGGTCCACGAGGACTCGCTGGGCGAATCCCACACCGCCTACCCGGGTGACGCGATGCGGATCACGACCGGGAGCGGCATCGAGCACTCCGAACTCCCGGCCGACGGCGCGCCCTGCAACGGGCTCCAACTGTGGGTGAACCTCCCCCGCGACCGCAAGGACGACGACCCCGTGTTTCAGGACGTAAGCGGCGACGATCTACCGACCGAAGACGCCGGGGACGCGACGGTGACGACCGTCGTCGGCGAGGGCTCGCCGATCGAGCTGGCGACCGACGTGACATACCTCGACGTGACCGTCGAGGGGTCGTGGACCTGGGACCCGCCGGCTGGCTGGTCGGGCTTCCTCTACGGGGTCGACGGGTCGGGGACCGTGGACGGGGCGGAGTTCGGCACCGAGGAGTTCGCGCTGCTGGACGGTATCACTGAGGAGACGCGCGTCACCGTCGAGAGCGACGAGGGAGTTCGGCTGGCCGCTATCGCCGGCGCACCGCACGGCGAGCCGATCGTCCAGCGCGGCCCCTTCGTGGAGTAAATCGTGACGTTCGAGGAACGTTCACGGTTAGCTCGCTAGCTGGAGTCGAAACCGCAGGAACCAGCAAGCGTCGAAAGCCCTCGACGCGCTCGCTAGCTGTCGGATCGACCGCAGGAGACAGCAAGCGATGAAAGCCCTCGTCGCGCTCGCTCACGGGTCACTTCGCTCCCCGTTCGCGTTGACGAGGGCTCCCTCCGGTCGCCCTCGCTCTCGCGGTCGCTGAGACGGGATATCCGCGCTCTCCGCACCGCCCGCGCGGATAGGGCCCGCTCAGGCGACTACATGAACGCGAGCGCGCCTCGCCCTTTCAGTCCGCCAGGAACTGCACTGCGACAGCAACCAAAGACGGCCACGAGCCTCCCCAACCGATTGCGATGCTCGCAAGCTGCGCTTCTCATCCCTCGCACGACTAGTTCGAGCGGCCCGCCACGAGGCGGGCACGCTCGACAGCGCGCGCCACTACACCTGTTCACCAGGCTTCGTCGAGTCCGGTCCGTTCACCAGGCGTCGTCGAGGACGCCCTCGATGTCGTCGGTCGTGGGGTCCAGCCCCTCCGGCGCGGACGCCATCAGGCCGTCGTCGCGGATCTCCGCGGCGATGGCGGGGAAGTCCTCGCGGGAGAGGCCGTCGAGGTCGCGGAGTCGGTCGGGCAGTCCCAGGTCGTCGCTGACGGCGGCGACCGCGTCGATCACGTTCTCGGCGAGGTCGTCGTCGGTCGCCCCGTCGTCGTCGACGCCGAACGCTTCGGCGAGTAACTCCCGGCGGCCGTCGACCTCGCCGAAGACGTACCGGAGGACGTGCGGCGCGAGGATGCCGTGGACGGTCCCCTGGTGGGCGTCGTAGTCGTGGGAGAAGCCGTGGCCGAAGGCGTGGATCACGGAGGCGCGATACACGTCGGGCGTCGAGATGCCGTACTGCGCGAGGACGACGCCGGCGACCGCGTCGTAGAGGTCGTCCTCGTCCATCTCCGCGTCGGGGAGCGTCTCGAAGCCGGACCTCATGAGCGAGAGCGCGCGGGTCGCGGTGCCGTCGGTGACGGGCGTGCGATAGGGGGAGTACAGACACTCGACGGCCTTGTCGAAGCCGTTCATCGCCGAGGCACAGAGCACGCCCTTCGGCGTCGTCTCGAACAGCGCCAGGTCGTAGACCAGCGCCGTCGGCATCAGCCGGCGGTCGCCGACCGACCCGTTGGGGATCTCGCGGTCGGGGACGCCCGCGGGGTCGAGTGAGAGGCTCACGCCCGCGATGACCGACAGATCCGCGCCGGCGAGCGTCGTCGGCACGGCGACGATCGGGGTCGGGTCGCGGTCTTCGGCGACCGCCACCGCGCCCGACTCGACCGACCGCTCGGCGGCCGCACGGAGGTCGTCGTGGGTCGAGAGCGCGCTGGCGACCTTCGCCACGTCGAGGCTGCTGCCGCTCCCGACGGCGACGAGGGCGTCGACGTCGTCCTCGCGGACGCGCTCGGCCGCGTCGAGCCCCGTCCGGAGGTACTTCTCGGGCGTCGTCTCGTCGAAGACGCCGGCGAGGCGGTCGCCGAGGCCGGCCTCGACGGGGGCCATCACGTCGCGGTTGGCGCCGACGTTCGAGCCGGTGACCACGAGCGCGTCGCCGCGCTCGCGGTCGGCGAGCACCTCGCCCAGGTCCGCGACCGCACCCCGGCGACACCGGAGTTCGCCGGGGTCGTAGTCGAAGACGAATCGACGCTCGGAGCCGCCGCCACCGGGAGTCATGCCCGCGAATTCGGCCGATCGAGGCATAAGTCCACCGGGCCGCGGTCCGCCGACGCTCGCGGTCGCAAGGTATATTCGCGCGCTCCCGTAGTAACCGCCGTCGTGTCCGACCCGACAGACCCGCCCGTGGGCGCCGACCGACCCGACAGCGTCGTCGGCGTCGAGGGCACCGACCACGTCACGATCGAGGGGACGAGCGTCGAAGACACCGTCGAGTTCTACCGCGACATCCTCGGCATGGCGCTCGTGCTCCGCCAGCCCAACCTCGACCGGAGCGAACTGACCCACCTCTACTTCGATACCGGCGACGGGCGCCTGCTCACGGCGTTCGTCTCCGAGGAGCGCGAGTCGACCGACGACCACGACCCCGACCGCGGCGACGTCCACCACGTCGCCTACCGGATCGACCACCGCCGCGTCGCGGAGATCCGCGACGACCTCCGCGAGGCGGGCTACCCCGTCGACGAGTACGACCGCGGCGCCTTCCACGCGCTGTACACCGAGGACAACAACGGCCTCACCGTCGAACTCGTCGCCGACAAGTTCGCGATCCCCGACGACCGCCGCGGCGAGGTGCTCGCCCGCGCCCACGCACGCCGCGTTGACGACGGCGCCGAGTTCGTCGCCTCGAAGCACGTGCGCGCCGCTCTCGACGACCTCGGGATCGACGCCGAAGAACGCGACCTCGACACCGCCGCCGCCGGCCGCGACTACGGCGGTTGATCACCTCGAAAGTCGAATCCTATCGATCTCGAACACATATTGTTTGTCTGAAGCTGTGATCGACCGAAGATAGACGCCGGATCGAAGGAATCGGCCGTAGCGGTGTCCTTCCGCGATTAACGCGACGAAAACAGCTCCGAATCGATCGGCGAGCGATTCTGACTGGAAAATTAGAAAACAGTCGTGAAACTGTCGATACTGGTCTATCAGGGCACTTTCGCGGTTCGACTCCAGATCCGACCGATATCGAAACTCATCTGGGAGGAACTTGAATATAATGCAATTCTTATTTGTATTTTCGACGGTCGGTGGTGGTGACAAGGAGTGGTTCGGGACCCGGTTCCGCGGTGGCGGAGTGCGGCCGGACGGGTCCGGGTGACGATCCGATGCGTCGGCGGGGCGTCGAGCCGGTGGGCATCAGGCGGTGTGGGCGGCCCCTTCCCGGAGGACGCCGGTTTCGGGACCGATGGGTCCGGCGGCGGCCGCCCGGGCGTGCCGGGCGGTCGCGTTCACTCCGGCAGCTGGAACTCCGTGTCGTAGCTGGCTTCGACGAGGCCGCCGAGGATCAGGGCGGTGCTGATGCCGAAGCCGCGCTCGAAGTCGAACCCGCGGTGGCCGGGGTCCGGCCACTCGAAGTCCCGGACGTTGCCCCAGGCGCCCCAGTTGTACTGGTGGAACACGAAGTGCGGGAGGTAGTAGTTGTAGTACCGGGCGCACTTGCGGTACAGCTCCTGGATCTCCTCCTCGGTGGCGCCGGGCTCGCGGATCTCGTGGACGATGCTGGCGAGGTTGATCTCCTCGCCGTCCGAGAGGTCGGGGTCGATCCCCGCCTCGTCGGGCGCCTCGATGGAGCCGACCTCCGAGGGGATCTCGACCTGCAGGGGCTTGCCCTGGGCGTCCGTCTCGGTGTCGGGGTCGACCCGCTGGGTCGGGGCGTCGGCCTTGCCCATCACGAGGGAGCCGGAGACCCAGCCGGCGCTGGAGTTGTAGTAGTTGAACGGTTCGCCGTAGCCGTGCCAGAAGACGGACGAATCGTAGTTGAGACCGTTGTCGGCCCTGAGGTTGTTCGACCAGGTCGACCACCCCTGACTGGAGAAGTTGACGCCGAAGCCGAAGTTCGAGAGGTTCGCCCGGATCGTCTGGGCGGCGCCGGCGTAGTCGGCGATGGAGGAGGGGAAGATGACGTCGATCGTCGCGGGGTTGCCGGTGGCGTCGACCCACTGGCCGCCCTGCTTGCTGTAGCCGCCCCGTCGGAGGTACTCGGCGGCCGCCTCGGTGTCGGACTCCATCGGCCACGCGTGGAGGCTGTCGAGGAACTCCCCGGAGAACACCGACTGCGACTGGGCGTCGAGCATGTAGGTGTGGTTCTCGATGGGGACCGACCGGGCGTCGCCCCAGCCGTTGGCCCCGGCCGCGTTCCAGTCGACCGCGGCGACCAGCGCGCGGCGCACCCAGAGGTTCTGGAGGTGCGGGTTGTTCCAGTTGAGCCGCCACTTGTCACCGCCCTCCGAGCGCAGCCAGCGAGTCAGCTCCTGCATGTGGTCGGGGAGCGTCTCGCGCGAGTAGAGGCCGTTCGGCGCGACGATGTTGCCGTTGAGGTCGAGTGCGCCGTTGCTCGCCAGCGTCTGTCGGCGTTCGCCGTCGCCCCACTGGATCGCCAGCTTCGGGACGTTCGTGTTGGCGGCGTTGGGGTGCGCGGTCGCCGTGTCGCCCGCCTCGGCGGCGGCCTCGTCGCGCAGACGCAGCGTGAGCTCCGCCGACCCGATGCCGTCTTCCGAGCGGATCTCGTAGGGGCCGCTCCCCCAGCCGTTCTCCATCAGCCGCTGCAGCGAGATGCGGTCGCTCACCAGCTCGTCCGTCACCGACGAGACCTCGTCCGTGCTGCTGGCGTCCTGATACTGTTCGAGATAGGGCTGCGTGAAGTCCGGGTGGATCGGCATGTCCCCGTCGTTGGGCGCCGCCTGCGACGCCAGAACGTGTTCCGCCTGCGCGTCGTCCGGGAGCCCGTCGCTCCCGTCGGTGTTCCACCAGTGGTACTCCCACTGGCTGGCCGCCTCCTGCGTGAAGGCGGTGTCCTCGGTGAACTTGTTGCCCGCCTGGAAGTAGTCGACGTGGAAGTGCGTCTCGCGGGCCTCGGCGTCGAGCGGGTCGCCGTTCCAGTACGTCGCCCGGTCGTCGTGGGTCTCGTAGACGTCGTAGGGCGCGTCGACCTCGTACCCGCTGTACCAGGTCATGACGGAGACGCTGTCGGTTCGGGGCTTCCACGGCGTCTCGAACTCGACGCCGCTGTAGGCCATCTGGCGCGTGTGGACGTTCCGCACCGCCTGGAGATCCGTCATGAACGCGATCCCGGTCGTGTTGTCCTGGGGCGCCCAGACGTTCCCGTCGAAGACGTCCGGCGAGTTGGCCTGGAACACCCGAACCACGTCGGTCGCGGGCTCGCCCAGCGGCGTCGGACTCTCGGTGCCCGAGTCGGTCTCCGACCCGTCCGCCTCGTCGGTCGGCGTCGCGGTCGGTGTCGCCGCGGGGTCGTCCGTCTCCTCCGGTTCGTCCGTCGAGTCTCCGCCGCTCCCCGACGGACACCCGGCCAGGCCCACCGCGCCCACTCCGGCCAACAACTGTGCGTACTGACGACGTGACAGCTGGTCACGCAGACTGGTACTATCCCGCATACGTCCCAGGGTTCCACGGATAGTACATAAACTTTTGCACGTGACTGCTCCCGGCACTGTGGAACGGTCGGTCCGGTCCACCGAAAGCACGGCCGGTTCGCCCCATCGAGTTTCAAATTGAGAAACGAATACGGGGAGCTGACCGCATCGATCCAGTCCAACCGGACCGAACGCGCGTTCCTGAACGCGATCGGCGGCCTGAAATTCCGATAGTATATCTGTAATTTCGACGCGGACGGACCGCGCACGTTCGCCGACCGCGGCGCGGTGTATTTCATAGTATGGAACGTCCGGCGCGGGTCGCCGACGCTCCGGGCGAACTCCGACGGAAGCAGATTCGTCCGAGATTGTCGGAACACGGGTTTCGGGGCTCTACGGTCCATGTATCGGCCGTTTCGGGGAGTCGGTCGGTCCGGTGGGAACCACCGCGTGGGGTGACCGGCGTCGAGGTGACGGCGCCCGACCGCCGAAGAACGGCGCCGGAGCGGTGGCTCGGAACGGGGTGATTCGCGCCCTCGACCGGCCGTACTGCTCCGGATCGGCGCTGTAATTACAGTTCTATCGGTGTAATCACGTGGCCGACGGAACGGGCGGGTCCAGTAACTCCGGTATTACCGGATAATTGTGGACTGTCGTGGGAACGGGGGACGCGGAAGGACGAGCGAGGAGGGATACAGTTATGTCGGCTCGCGGGCGATGCTCGCACGTCATGTCGAGTTCGCTGTTCGACTACGAGCCGAGAGACTGGCGAACGAACACGGACGGGCGCCTTCGGTTCGCGCTCGTCGGCGTCGGGTGGTGGACGACGGAGTTCGTCCTGCCCGCGATCGAGACGACCGACGGCTGCGTGGCGACGACCGTCGTCAGTAGCTCGACCGAGAAGACCGACCGCGTCCGCGCCGAGTACGAGACCGTCGAGCGGGGGGTGACCTACGACGAGTTCGCCGACGGCGAAGCGGCCGACGCCTACGACGCCGTCTACGTCTGCACGCCGAACGCGACCCACCTCGAACACGTCGAGGCCGCGGCGGCCCTCGGGAAGGCCGTCCTCTGCGAGAAGCCCATGGAGGCGACCGTCGAGCGCGCCGAGCGTCTCGTCGACGCCTGCGGAGAGGCCGACGTGCCACTGATGGTCGCCTACCGGATGCACACGGAGCCGGCGGTCCGCCGGGCGCGTGCGCTGATCCGCGACGGCGTCATCGGCGAGCCCGTTCTCGTCCACGGCGAGAACTCCCAGCCGCTCCTGGAGATGATCGACGACCCCGACCAGTGGCGGCTGAACCCCGACCTGACCGGCTACGGCACGTCCGTGATGGACCTGGGGATTTACCCGCTCAACACCGCGCGGTTCGTCCTCGACGCCGACCCCGTCCGCGTCCAGTCGACGATGGACTCCACCCACGAGGCGTTCGACGAGGTGCCCGACCAGGTTGCGACGTTCTCGGTCGTCTTCGACGACGGCACTCACGCGGCCTGTTCCTCGTCACAGCACGCCGCCGACCACACGCGTCTGGAGGTCGTCGGCACCGAGGGCCGTCTCGAACTCGAGCCGGCCTTCCACATGGAGACGCAGCTGACCGTCGAGCGCGACGGCGAGACGGTCGCGTTCGACACCGAGGGCGTCGACCAGATGGCCGAGGAGTTCGAGTACTTCGCCCAGCGCGTGCTCGCGGACGAGCCCGTACACGCCGACGGCGAGCACGGGCTCGCGGACATGAAGGCGATCGCCGCGATCCACGAGGCTGCCGAATCGGGCGAGACGGTCGATATCGAGTAAAAAAGCGGCCGTCGCGGTTTTCTACGGTTCGGAAACGGACCGACGATGTATCCGGGGTCGAAAGCGCGTGCCGCGAGTTACCGCAGTTCGTCGGCGCGCTTCTCCCAGTCCTCTTCCCAGAGGTCGATGGTGTGGACCGCGTCCTCGGTGTACTCGTGCTCGCGGACGACGTCCATGTCGAGCTCGATACCGAAGCCGGGGCCCTCGGGGACCTGCACGTAGCCGTCCTCGACCGTCAGCGGGTCGGTCAGGAGCTCGTCGACCCACGGCTCGTCGTAGGTCTGGAACATCTCCTGGATGCGGAAGTTCGGGATGGAAGTGCAGAAGTGCGAGTAGATGGCGCCGGCGACCGGGCCCTGCGGGTTGTGCGGCGCGATGTCGACGTGGTCGGCCTCGGCGAGGCCGGCGATCTTCTTGCCCTCGGTGATCCCGCCCGTGTTCATCAGGTCGGGCTGGAACACGTCGATGTCGGTGCGGGTGACCAGCTCGAAGAAGTCGTACTTGGTCATGTGGCGCTCGCCGGTGACGACCGGGATGGGCGACTTCCGGGCGACCTCGGCGAGGCTGTTGATCGAGTCCGGCGGGCACGGCTCCTCGTACCAGGCCGGGTCGAACTGGTCGAGCTTCTTCGCGATGTCGACGGCCTGCGCCGCCGAGAAGCGGCCGTGACACTCGATCAGGAGTTCGACGTCCGGGCCGACGGCCTCGCGGACGGCGCCGACGATGTCGACGGCGTGATTTTTCTCCTCGGTGGTCATCGACTGCCAGGCGGTCCCGAACGGGTCGAACTTCATCGCCTCGTAGCCGTCGTCGACGACGCGCTCGGCGGCGCGGGCGAAGCCCTCCGGTTCGCCGTCGGCGTCGGTGTACCAGCCGTTGGCGTACGCGCGCAGCTCTTTGCCGTGGACCGGGCCGCCCAGCAGGTCGTAGACCGGCTGGTCGAGCACCTTGCCCTTGATGTCCCAGCAGGCCATGTCGACCGCCGAGACGACCGTCGTGTTGATGACGTTCTTCGAGAACCACTCGTCGCGGTACATCTCCAGCCAGAGCGACTCCGTGTCGAAGGGGTCCCGGCCGATGAAGAAGTCCGACATCTCCTCGATGGCCGCCGCGACGGTGCGGGGTTTGTCGTGTGTGGTCGCCTCCGCGAGGCCCGTCACGCCCGCGTCGGTCTCCAGCTGGACGAAGACCCACGGCTTCCACGGGTTGGCTACCAGGTACGTCTCGACGCCGGTGATTTCTACGTCCGACATACTTCGGTTGCTCCCGAGCAATATATTAAATCCATCGGTCCGGGACGCGTTACTACGGCTCGCGGTCCGTCCGACGATGCCGGACGATTAATGTGGTCCCAGTTCCGTACGATCGGTATGCACGCCGAACGCGACCCGCCCATCAAATCGACCGCGATGAGTCTCGATATCATCGAGGCGGTCCACGGGATGGGCGGCGCGACACTCTCGGAGGTCGTCGAGCAGTTCGAGAAGCCCCAGAGCACGGTCCACGACCACCTGAAGACGCTCGCGGACTCGGGGTATCTGGTCAAGGACGGTCGCGAGTTCCGCGTGAGCGTCCGCTTTCTCAATCTCGGGGGTCGCGCACGCGCGCGGTCACAACTGTTTCAGGTCGCGGAGGCCGAGATGCGGGAGCTGGCGAGCGACACCGGCGAGCACGCGAACCTGATGGTCGAGGAGAACGGCCGCGGCATCTTCCTCTACAAGGTCAAAGGCTCCCAGTCGGTGTATCTGGACACCTACGAGGGGATGGAGGTCGACCTGCACACCACGGCGATGGGCAAGGCGATCCTCGCGGAACTGTCGCCGGAGAAGCGGGACGCCATCGTGGACGAACACGGTCTCGAACCGGTGACCTCCGAGACGATCACCGACCGCGACACGCTCGAAGCGGAGCTGTCTGAGATCCGCGAGCGGGGCTACGCGATCGACGACGAGGAGCGCGTCGACGGCGTCCGCTGTGTCGCCGCCCCCGTCACGACCGACGACGGAGTGGTCGGCGCCCTCAGCGTCTCCGCCCCCAAGAGCCGGATGAACGGCCAGCGCTTCGAGGAGGAGATCCCCTCCGAGGTGCTCTCCACCGCGAACATCATCGAAGTCAACCTCCAGCACGCCTGAGCGACCCGCACGGCCGCCGCGTGCGGACTCCTCACACGCCAATCCGGGATAGTCGGACGACGAGGAGATCTGCGGGACGGCGCGTCGATCCGTCGGTCCGTGAACGTGAAATCGATTCGATAACAAAGTTTATATTGTCTAACTCACGATGGGGCAGTATGCGTTACTATCGCAGTGACGGGAACGGATCCATCTCACTGATCGCAGCGGACGACTCGGCCGCGTACGATCTCTCGGAGACGGAGGCCGAGCCGACTTCGTTTCTCGAACTCGCGTCGGCCGCGTCGCTGACCGACAAGACCGTCGACGACGTGGCTCGCGGCCTGCTAGAGGAGGCGCCGACGGTCGAACTCGCCTCGATCGAGGACGACCTCGTTCGCCCGTTCGACCCCGACGAGATCTGGGCGGCCGGGGTCACCTACTCCATCAGCCAGGAGGCCCGTCAGGAGGAAGGCGGGCTCGCCGAGTCCTACCTGGAGGCCTACGAGGGCGACCGCCCGGAGGTGTACTTCAAGGCGACCCCGAGTCGGACCGTCGGCCCGAACGACCGCGTCGGGATCCGCGGCGACTCCGACTGGGACGCGCCCGAGCCGGAGATGACGATCGTCCTCTACGACGAGGAGATCGTCGGGTTCACCGTCGGCAACGACATGTGTAGCCGCTCGATCGAGCGGGAGAACCTGCTGTACCTGCCCCAGAGCAAGATCTACGCCAAGAACTGCGCCATCGGCCCCTGTATCGCCACCAGCGAGACGGTCGGCGACCCGCTCGACCTGGAGATGCACATGTCGATCGAGCGCGACGGCGAGACGGTCTTCGAGGAGGGGACCTCGACCGCCGAGCTGGTCCGGACCTGCGAGGAACTGGTCGACTACTACACTCGCTACAACGAGGTCCCCGAGGCGAGCGTCCTGCTGACCGGCACCTCGATCATGGTCCCGGACGACGTCTCTCTCGAGGAAGACGACGTGATCCACATCGAGATCGAGGACATCGGCGTCCTCACCAACACCGTCGAACAGCTCTAAGCCCGGTTTCACCCGCTACTCGGGAGACACACGGCGGCCGAGAGAGCGCCCATCGACCCTGACAGAGACGCTTTGGCCCGAGGAGAGACGCATCGCCGGCCGCCGCGGCCGTCCCGCCGGCCCTACCGACCGATCGTTTTATAATACCGCTATCGAATACCATACGACTGCATGACGGACGCTCGCGTTACAGTACACACAGAAGCCGGAATCGACCGTATCGAGCCCGAGGTCCACGGGCACTTCGCCGAACACCTCGGTCGCTGTATCTACGACGGGGTCTGGACCGACGACAGCGTCGACGAGGAGGGGTTCCGCGAAGGCGTCGTCGAACTGCTCGCCGACCTGGAGCTGCCGGTGCTGCGCTGGCCCGGCGGCTGTTTCGCCGACGACTACCACTGGGAGGACGGCGTCGGTCCGCGTGAGGACCGCCCGCGACGCCGGAACCTCTTCTGGGGGCAGGGTCGCGAGATGATCCCCGAGGAGTCCAACGCCTTCGGCACCGACGAGTTCCTCGAACTCTGCGAGCGCATCGGTACCGAGCCGTACCTCGCCGCCAACGTCGGCTCGGGCGACCCGCAGGAGGCCGCCAACTGGGTCGAGTACGTCAACTACGACGGCGACACCGAACTCGCCGACCGCCGTCGCGAGAACGGTCGCGAGGAGCCTTACGACGTGAAATACTGGGGTCTGGGCAACGAGAACTGGGGCTGTGGCGGCCAGATGTCCCCCGAGCAGTACGCTCGCGAGTACCGGCGGTTCGCCACCTACGTCGGCACCCAGAGCGCCCACATGCTCGACTACGACCTGGATCTGATCGCCTGCGGGTTCGAGAACCACGAGTGGAACCACCGCTTCATGGAGGAGGTCTCCGACCCCAAGTGGGGCGTCGAGTTCCCGCTGGACCACCTGACCCTGCACCACTACTACGGCCGGACGATGACCGTCTCGGAGTCCGACGAGGACGATTACGACCAGTTCCTCGTCGAGGCGCTGGAGATGGACCACCACATCGAGCGCCTGGCCTCCGCCATCAACGCCTTCTCGACGACCCGCGACATCGGCGTCATCATCGACGAGTGGGGGTCGTGGCACCCCGAGGCCCAGGGCGGGAGCGGCCTCGAACAGCCCGGCACCGTCCTCGACGCCCTGTCGGCCGCCGCGGTGCTCGACATCTTCAACGACCACGCCGACGTGATGACGATGTCCAACATCGCCCAGACGGTCAACGTCCTCCAGTGTCTGATCGAGACTCAGGGCGACGACGCCTTCGCGCGCCCGACCTACCGCGTCTACGATCTGTACGCCCCCCACAAGGGCAACGAGGCCGTCACCACCTCCATCGAGACGCCGACCCGCGAGGTCGACGACGAGGAGCTGCCGCTGGTCGGCGCCTCCGCGTCGGTCGACGACGACGGCGAGGTGTACGTCACCGCGACGAACCTCGACACCCGCGCGAGCCACACCGTCGAGTTCACCGTCGAGGACGCGACGGGTGACGACGTCGATGCACAGGTCCTCTTCGAGGGTCAGGAGCCCGACCTGGAAGTCGACGCCGACAACGCCGACGCGTTCGCCGCCGACGACCTCGACGTGAGCGTCGACGGCGACGGCACCGTGACCGCGGAGCTGGCCCCCGCGACGGTCGCCGGTATCGCCGTCGAGTAAGGCCACCGCCGGCCTCCGGACGTGTCTGTCCCTGGTCGCCGTCCCCGGCGACCATTCTTCTCGGAGGACTCGAACGCCCGACAGCGGTCGCTCTCCGATGAGCGTCCGGAGTCGCTACCGGTCGCGAGAACCGTCCGCGGTCAGAACCTGACGACGAAGCCGCCGTTCTCGGCGATGTCGACGGAGAGCGTCTCACCCGGTGCGACCGCCACCTCGTACTCGGTGAGCGCGGCCCCGCCGTCGGCGTCGGTGGTGACCGTCGCCGTCGCGTCGCCGTCGAGAAACGCGACCGTCCACGTCTCGGTGTCGACTAGGTCGAACGCCTCGGGGAATTGGCTGTCGGGCGTCTCCAGCCCGAACGGTGAGGGGTCGATGACGCGCTCGCCGCACCGCTCGACGGTCACCCGTCCGGCCGGGTCGATCGCCGCGGATATCTCCCCATCGGGACCGCTGATCGAAACCATGGTTTCGCCACCGTCGAGCGAGTCGATCAACGATCCGATCGGTGACCGCGCGGGAGCGACCGCCGGTCCGGCCGAACGGTATTTCGAAACCGAGTTCCTCGCTAGGTGAACGCGAGTTACGCCATTCGAAACGCCAGTACGTCATTTCGTGACGACCGATCGGACGTTTGACGGTAGTCCGACACGTTGACCCGGATCGGCGGCCGAGAGGGTGCCCTGCACCCCTCTGTACCACATGATTTATATACCATTAATTCAGAACGGTAGCCCATGCCATCTGATGGCAAGCCAACGGAAAGTGCAGCGAAGCGTCGACGGGTGTCGCGACGGCATCTGCTTCGAGCGGGTGCGATGGGTGGTGCCCTCGCACTTGCGGGGTGTTCGAACAACGGCGACGGTGGCGACGGTGGCGACGGCGACGGCGGCGACGGCGACGGCGGCGACGGGACCGCCGGCGGCGACGGGACCGCCGGCGGCGACTTCGAGCCGGCCGACAACGCCATGACCGAAGGGGTCACCGTCAACCCGACCAACTACCAGTTCAACCCGCTCAACCTGACCCAGCCGTTCAGCCACGACATGCAGGTCGACTGGTTCCAGCGCTACAACATCGCCAGCGAGGAGATCGAGCCGTACGCGCTGGAAGTCACGGACTTCGAGGGCGAGTCGGCGACCCTGCAGGTCCGCGAGGGACTCACCTGGCACAACGGTGACCCCGGTGACCCGGTGAACGCCGACGACCTCTACGCGAAGTTCGTGACCGACACCGTCACGAACGGTACGCTCGGGAAGCTGTGGTCCGATGTCAGCCGCGCCGGCGACAGGTCCATCGAACTCACGCTCGACGGGACCGTCGCCAGGGAGCTGTTCGACGACGGCCTGAACTACTACCAGATCGACACGCCCTGGCGCAAGTACAAGAGCTACGTCGAGCGCTGGGAGGACGCGACGACCGCGTCCGAGACCGACGACGTCCGGACCGACCTCCGGGGCGACGCCTTCGACGAGCCCCACGGCAACGGCCCGTTCCAGGTCACGGATATCTCCGGCAGCCGCATCCGGATGGAGAAGTACGACCACCACCCGGACGCGGACAACATCAACTGGGACTACTGGGACCTCGAGCGCGTGTCGACCGACACCGCGAGCGTCCTGGTCGGGATGGAGGTCGACGCCTTCCGCAACTACAACCCGCCCCAGTCCGTCTTCGAGAACGTCCCCGACCAGATGGAGGCGGCGGCGCTGCCCGCGCTGTGGGGTCAGTCGCTCCCGTTCAACCACAACGACGAGGACTTCCAGAACGTCCGCGTCCGGCAGGCGGTCACGGAGTTCATCGACCGCGAGGCCGCGGCGAACAACTACGGTCGCTGGGGCCAGCCGGTCGAGGCGCCCAGCGGACTCGTGGGCAACATCAACGGCCAGAACGAGCAGACCGACCGCTGGCGGAACAAGGTCTCCGACGAGATGGCCGACACGCTCCACCGCTACCGCGACCCCGAGCGCGGTCGGCAGCTGCTCCGCGATCAGGACTACCAGAAGGACGACGGCACGTGGTACAAGCCCAACGGCGACCCCTTCGAGCTCACGATCAAGGTGCCCACCCACAACGACTGGCACCCGCTGTACCAGACCATCGCCGACAACCTCTCCAGCGAGGGCATCGAATCCCAGATGCAGACCATCGAGACGACGACCTACTGGTCGGACCACTACCTCGCCAACGAGTACCAGGTCGCCGCCACCGGCTGGACGCTCCAGCGTTCGAGCCCCTACTACGTCTGGGACCAGTACTACAACGTCGACGTGAACTTCCTCGGGATCGACCCGACGAGCGTGATGGCGCCGCCGGTCGGCGAGCCCGACGGCGAGCTCCAGGAACACGACGTCACCCAGATCCACTCGGAGCTGCTGACCGCCCGCGGCGACCGCTACCAGGAGCTGACCGACCAGCTCGCGTGGATCACCAACCAGACGCTGCCGATGCTGCAGATCCACGAGATCAACGACGCCGCCTGGTTCCGCACCGACAACTGGGAGATCCCGCCGATGGACGACCAGGCCTACCAGGCCAAGTTCCCGCTCTGGTGGCTCCCACGGATGGGTGAACTGCAGGCCAAGTCCGCCTGAGGCCACCCCGCCCCGTTCCCACACGACGCATCGAGCGAAACAGTTATGATATCTCATACCACCATTTTCGATAATCGATGTACGTAGTCAAACGAGTGGCACAGGCGTTCGTCACGTTCGTGTCTGTCGTCACCATCACGTTCGCGCTGGTGCGGGCGATCCCGGGTGGGCCCGCCGACTTCATCAGGGCACAGGTGATGCAGGCCGGCGGCTCCAGCGAGGTCAGCATGAGCGAGATCAACTCGCTGGTCGAGTCGTACACGAACATCGACCCGTCGACGCCGCTGCACGTCCAGTACTTCAACTACCTCACCAGCGTCCTCCAGGGGGACCTCGGGACGTCGGTCTGGTACAGCAGACCGGTGGCGGACATCATCGCGGACGCCGCGCCGTGGACCATATTCCTGTTGACCATCTCGATCCTGCTCACCTTCGCGATCGGGATCGTCCTCGGGGCGGTCATGGCCTATCTCGAGGGGACCCGCTTCGACAGCAGCTCGACGGTCGTCTCGATGTTCCTGAACTCGGTGCCGTACTACATCGCCGCGATCTTCCTGGTGTACGTCGTCTCGATCCAGCTGGGGATGCTCCCACAGTCCGGGCGGTTCGCGTCCGGGCTCGACCCCGGACTGAACGTCGAGTTCATCGTCAGCGTGTTCCGCCACGCGATCCTCCCCATCGTGTCGCTGGTCGCCACGGGCTTCGGCGGCGTCGCCATCACGATGCGGGGCAACGCGGTCCAGGAGATCGGCGAGGACTACATCCGCGTGGCCCACCTGCGGGGCGTCCCCGGCAAGCGGATCGCGACCCGCTACGTCGGCCGCAACGCCGTCCTCCCGATGTACACGAACTTCATGATCGCCGTCGGCTTCATGTTCGGCGGGTCGGTCATCCTGGAGGAGATCTTCGCCTACGAGGGGCTCGGACTGTATCTCCTGCAGGCGATCGAGGCCCGTGACTACCCGCTGATGATGGGGACGTTCCTCATCATCTCGCTGGCGGTGCTGATCTGCATCCTGATCGCCGACCTGACCTACAGCAAGATCGACCCGCGCATCAGCGACCAGGGCTCCCGGGAGGCGTACTGACATGGCCGAGAAGAACTCCTCGTTCAGCCAGTCCGACGGGTCGGCCGGCGGACAGGGCGCCACCCGCACCGACCTCTACCGCGAGTGGCTCGACATGGCCGTGCTCACGCCGATCCGCGTCGCCTGGGACGACTGGCGCACCCAGGTCGGGTCGATCATCATCGCGTTCTACCTGTTGATGGGTTCCGTCGGCGTCGTGTTGGTCGACCCGCCCAACCAGGGCCAGGGGCCGCGGCTGACCCCCGCGTTCCAGGACTGGTCGGTGCCGCTGGGGACGAACGACATCGGAGAGAGTATCCTGTCGGCGACCGTCCACGCGACGCCGCCGATGCTCCAGATGATCGCCGCCGGGGCGGTGTTCTCGACGGCCCTCGCCACGGTCATCGGCACCGTCTCCGGCTACAAGGGCGGGCTCACCGACCGGGTCCTGACGACGCTCACCGACATCGCGATGACGATCCCGGGGCTGCCGCTGATCATCCTGCTGGCCGCGCTGTTCGAGCCGACCAACCCGGCGGTGATCGGGATCCTCATCACGATCAACGCGTGGGCGGGCCTCGCCCGGTCGATCCGTTCGCAGGTGCTGTCGCTGCGCGACCACTCCTACGTGGAGGCCTCGCGCATCATGGGCGCGCCGACGCGGCGCATCCTCGTCGACGACATCATCCCGAACATCATGCCGTACGTCCTGATCAACTTCGTCAACTCCGCCCGCAACGTGATCTTCGGGTCCGTCGGGCTGTACTACCTCGGCCTGCTCGGCGGCACCCACGAGAACTGGGGGATCATGCTCGACGGCGCCTACAACGGCGGCGCCATCTACTCGCTGCAGGTGGTCCACTGGCTGTTCGTCCCGATGATCGCCATCATCGGCATCTCCTTCGGGTTCGTCCTGTTCGCCCAGGGGACCGAGAAGCTGTTCAACCCGCGCATCCGGGCGCGCCACGCCGAGACCGTCGAAGACGACACCGCACCCCACCAACAATGACGATGCAACAGACACACACCGCCGCAGTCAGCGACCCGATCTTCGAAGTGCGAGACATCTCCGTCTCCTTCGACATGGACCGCGGGGAATCGCGCGTGCTCGACGAGGTGGACATGGACATCGAGCGCGGCGAGATCCTCGGCGTCGTCGGGGAGAGCGGCTCGGGCAAGTCGATGTTCGCCTCCGCGCTGCTCGACGCCGTCGTCGACCCGGGCGTGCTGACCGGCGACATCCGATTCAATCCGGAGGACGGCCCGCCGATCGACCTGCTCGACCGCGACGGGGTCGACATCAAGGACATCCGCTGGCGGCAGATCTCCATGGTGTTCCAGGGCGCGATGAGCTCGTTCAACCCCACTATGAGCGTCGAGGACCACTTCCGGGAGACGCTCTCGGTCCACGACTACGACGTCGAGGAGGGGATGGAACGCGCCCGGCAGCTCCTCTCGGACCTGTATCTGGAGGCCGACCAGGTGCTGGGGTCGTACCCCCACGAGCTGTCGGGCGGGATGAGCCAGCGGGCGCTGATCGCGCTGGCGCTCGTGCTCGAACCCGAGGCGCTCGTGATGGACGAGCCGACCGCCGCCCTCGACCTGCTGATGCAGCGGTCGATCATCGAACTCATCCGGGAGATCGCCGACGAGCGCGACCTCACCATCGTGTTCATCACGCACGACCTGCCGCTGGTCGCGAACCTCGCCGACCGGCTCGCGGTGCTGTACGCCTTCGAGTTCGTCGAGGTCGGTCCGGCCGATGACATCCTGACCGGGGCGAAACACCCCTACACCAGAGCGTTGTTGAACGCGACGCCGAACCTCGACACGCCCCGCGAGGAGATGCGGCCGATCGAGGGGTCGGCGCCGGACCCGGTGAACGTCCCCGAGGGGTGTTCGTACCACCCGCGGTGTCCGCTGGCCGACGACACCTGCCTCCGCGAGGACCCGCCGCTGACCGACGACGCCGACGGCCACGCGGCCGCCTGCCACCACGTCGACCGCGTGCCGGAGGAGGTGCCCCTGACGCTCCAGGAGGTGACCATCGATGAGTGAGGAACCGGTCGTCTCCCTGGAGGACGTGGAGGTCCACTTCGAGTCGGAGGGCTCGATCCTCCCGTTCGGTGACGACCCCGAGGTCGTCCAGGCCGTCGACGGCGTCTCGCTGGAGATCCCGGAGAACGACGTGGTCGCGCTGGTCGGCGAGTCCGGCTGTGGCAAGACCACGCTGGGCAAGACGGCCATCGGCACCCAGCGGCCCACCGGCGGGGCGGTGAAGTACAAGGGTCAGGACGTCTGGAAGGCCAACGACGGCGAGGGGAACGTCGAGATTCCCTTCGAGGAGATCCGCCAGTCCCTGCAGATCATCCACCAGGACCCCGGCGCGTCGCTCAACCCGAACAAGACGGTCCAGCACTCTCTGGAGGCGCCGCTGAAACTGCGCCACAGCGAGATGGACACGTTCGAGCGCCGCGAGCGCATCCACGAGATGCTCTCGCGGGTCGGCATGGAGCCGCCGGAGGACTACGCCAAGCGGTTCCCCCACCAGCTGTCGGGCGGCGAGCAACAGCGCGTCGCGCTGATCCGCGCGCTGCTGATGAACCCCGACCTCATCCTCGCCGACGAGGCCGTCAGCGCGCTGGACGTGTCCCTGCGGATCGACATGATGGACCTGATGCTCGACCTGCAGGACACCTTCGACACCTCCTTCCTGTTCATCAGCCACAACCTCTCGAACGCCAGCTACATCGCCGGCAAGGCCGACGGCCGCATCGGCATCATGTACCTCGGCGAACTCGTCGAGATCGGCCCCATCGACGAGGTGCTGAACGACCCCCAACACCCCTACACGAAGGCGCTGATGTGGGCGACGCCGAACCTGAACCCGAAGGCCGCCGACCGCGGCGCCTCGCCGCTGCGGAAGATCGACGTGCCCGACCCGCGCAACCCGCCGGCGGGGTGCAAGTTCCACACCCGCTGTCCGGAGGCACGGGAGGCCTGCACCGGCGAGATGCCCGACCCCGCCGACCTCGGGGACGGCCACGAGGTCGCCTGCTACCGCGCGTACGACGACCACGACTACTGGTCCAGTCCCGAACTCACCGACGAGGACGACGACCGGGTCGGGGCCGGCGAGTCCGCGGCGGACTGACACGGCCGTCGGGAGTCGGCTCGGCCTCGCCGGTCGCCTCCCGCGAAGCGCGCGTCCAGTAGTTCTTTACCGTCCAACCGGCAACGAACAGTCCATGAACGCGAGCGAAGGGGCCTTCCGCGCGCTGCTCGCCATCGGCCTGGCGCTGTTGGTGCTCACGGCCGGCCTGTTCACGCTTCAGGAACCCGGCACCGGCGGGTACGCCGTCACCGTCGTCTCGCTGGCCGCCCAGGTCGTGATGGTGCTGCTCGGCGCGGCCGGACTCTACTTCGGGTGGGACCCGCTGGCCTCGATCGTCGAGGAGTGACCGACGAGCCGCCGACTCGGCGGGCTGCGTTTCACGATGTGAACTACCGGTCGCAGACCGCGACCCGGTCGTGATCGCGGACATCGCTGTCGGCCCGACCAATAGAATTATTCTCCCGGTAGCGCAACCCCGAGTACTCGCATGCCCAGTCAGTACACCGTCGGCGTCGACGAGGTGACCGTCGACGACGCGTTCTGGTCGCCGTGGATCGACCGCAACCGCGACGTGACCGTCGAGTACCAGTACGAGCAACTCGAGGAGTCGGGGACCCTGGAGAACTTCCGCCGGGCCATCGACGGGAAGTCGGGCGGGTTCCAGGGGATGTGGTTCCAGGACACGGACGCCTACAAGTGGATCGAGGCGGCGAGTTACGAGCTGGCGAAGGCCGACGACCCCGACCTGCGCGAGCGGGTCGACGAGGTGATCGATCTGGTCGCCCGCGCCCAGGAGGAGTCGGGCTACCTCGACACGTACTTCCAGCTCGTCGAGCCCGAGAATCGGTGGACGAACCTCAACATCATGCACGAGCTGTACTGCGCCGGCCACCTGATCGAGGCCGCGGTCGCCCACCACGAGGCCACCGGCGAGCGGTCGCTGCTCGACGTGGCCGTCGCCTTCGCCGACCACGTCGACGATATCTTCGGCGACGAGATCGACGGCGTCCCCGGTCACGAGGGGATCGAACTCGCGCTCGTACGGCTGTACCGCGTCACCGACGAGGAGCGCTATCTCGACCTGGCCGCCTACTTCGTCGACCTCCGGGGCCACGACGACCGCCTGGCGTGGGAGCTCGACAACTCCGAGGAGATCGGCGGCGCCTCGTGGGACGACGGGGCGCTCGTCCCCGCGGAGGGCGGCGGGAGCCTCTTTCTCGACGACGAAGGCGAGTACGTCGGCACGTACGCACAGGCGCAGGCGCCCGTCCGCGAACAGGAGGCCGTCGAGGGCCACTCCGTGCGGGCGATGTACCTCTACGCCGGCGTCACCGACCTGGTCGCCGAGCGCGGCGACGAGGAACTGCGCGCGGCGCTGGACCGCCTGTGGACCAACATGACGGAGAAGCGGATGTACGTCACCGGCGGGATCGGCTCCGCCCACGAACACGAGGGGTTCACCGACGACTACGACCTTCCCAACGAATCGGCCTACGCCGAGACCTGCGCGGCCGTCGGGAGCGTCTTCTGGAACCAGCGGCTGTTCGAGTTAGAGCCCGACCCCGCCTACGCCGACCTGATCGAGCGGACGCTGTACAACGGCTTCCTCGCCGGCGTCGGGATGGACGGCGAGGCGTTCTTCTACGTCAACCCCCTCGCCAGCGACGGCGACCACCACCGCAGCGGCTGGTTCACCTGTGCCTGCTGTCCGCCCAACGCCGCCCGGCTGTTCGCCTCGCTCGGCCAGTACTGCTACTCGACGACCGGCGGCGAGCTGTACGTCGCCCAGTACGTCGGGGGCAGCCTCTCGACGACGGTCGACGGGACGAGCGTCGAACTCGACCAGGAGAGCGACCTGCCGTGGGACGGCGAGGTGGCCGTCGATGTCGACGCCGACGGTCCCGTCGCGGTCAACTTCCGGATCCCCGAGTGGGCCACCGAGGCGACGGTCGCCGTCGACGGCGAGGACGTGAGCCACGACGGGAGCGGCTTCGTCCGCGTCGAGCGCGAGTGGGACGGCGAGCGGGTCGAACTGACGTTCGGCATGGAGCCCGAACTGGTCGCGGCCCATCCGTCGGTCGAGGCCGACGCCGGCCGGGTGGCCGTCGAGCGGGGCCCGCTGGTCTACTGCGCCGAGGCGGTCGACAACGAGCGACCGCTGCACCAGTACGCCGTCGACGACGACGCGACCGTCCGCGCGGCCGGCGAGGCGGACGCGCTCGACGGCGTGACCGTCCTCGAAGCCGACGCGACGGTGCCGGCCCTCGACGGCTGGGACGGAGAACTGTATCGCCCGGTCGGCGAGACCGAGCGGGAAGAATCGGACCTCGAACTGGTCCCGTACTACGCCTGGGACAACCGCGAGTCAGGCGCGATGGCGGTCTGGCACCGCCGGACCTGACCCGCGCCCCGGGACCGCGGACGCGGGTGATCCGGCGGCGGTCGAGCGATCAGTCGTCGCCGTCTCCGTTTTCGCCGCTTTCGTCGTCTCCACCGTTGCCGTTATTCCCGTTGCCGTTGCCGTTATTCCCGTTGCCGTTGCCGTTATTCCCGTTGCCATTGCCGTTGCCGTTATTCCCGTTGCCGTTGCCGTTATTCCCGTTTCCGTTACCGCGGCCGTTTCCGGGACCGCCGCGCTCGTGGCCGCCGCCGCAGAAGTCCTCGTGGTAGGGTTCGCCGTCGGGCGCGACCTCGATGCCGTGCCAGACGCCGTTGTCGCCGACCCTGTCCGGTCGGCCGCGGTCGTTGTCCACGTAGCAGCGGACGACCGCCGCCGGGGGCAGGTCGAGCGAGAGCGTCCCGTCGTCGCCGACGGTCTCGACGGTCGTCTCGGCGACGTAGTTGTCCGGCGTCGACCACGAGGTGGTAAAGGCGTGGGGGAGCGGTCGCTCCTCGGCGGTCGGGACCACCGCGACCACCTCGACGGAACTGCCGGCGTAGCGTTCGCCGACTTCGACGGTCGCCTCGGCGGACTCGCGGAGGTTGCGGTTCGTGAGGAACACGGCCAGTTCCTCGCCCCGCTTGTTCTGCATCGCCGCGGCGTCGACGTAGTGTACGTCCTCCATGCGGTCGACGCGCGGGCCGGTCTCGGGGATGGTCCGCGAGTCGCCGTCGACCCCAACGTCGACGGCGTGCCACTCCGAGTGTCCGTCGAACACGGCCCCGTAGAGGGCGGTGACCGTGCCCGCGGGCGCGAGCGGGTTCGGGTCCGGCGGGGCCTCCTCGTCGGCCGGCGGGAACATCCGCACCGGCCACCACGTCTGTGAGGCCTCCTTGACCGTGTCGCTGCGGCGGATGAAGGCGTTGAGCATCCCCGCGATGTACGACCCGCCGGGCATCGTCTCCGGTCCGGGGTACGGCGCTCCCGCGTCGACGGTCGGGAACAGGCCGTATTCGCCGACGTTGACCCGGAAGTCGTCGATGCCCGCGTCGCTCGCCCGGTCGCTCAGATTCGCCATCAGCCGGTCGAACTGCGTGGGGAACATCACGAGCACCTCGTTGTAGTCGATGGGGTCGGCGCCGTTGCGGTCGTACCAGGCGTCCCGGTCCGCCTGGTTCTCGATGCCCCAGTTGTAGCGGTGCAGGTCGACGCCGTCGAGGCGGTCGCCCGCCTCGGTGAACAGGGTCTCGTTCCACGCGTCGGGGTCGGGGGTGTTCGCCTCGTCGTAGCCCGGGTCCATCGCGTCGGCGTAGACCACGATGTCGTCGTCGACGTCGGTCATCGCGTCGTAGTAGGTGGTGAACCCGACGCGCGCGTCGGAGCCGCTGGCGTACTCCGAGGGGTTCTGGGTCGAGCCGCGCTGCCAGGGCCCCCACACCTCGTTGCCGACCTCCCAGTGGGTCACGTCCCAGGGTTCCTCGTAGCCGTGTTCGGCCCGCAGGGCGCCCATCTCGGTGTCCGTCGAGCCGTTGACGTACTCGACCCAGTCGGCGGCGTCCTCGGGGAGGATCTGGCGCTCCGAGGCCCACTCGGGCGGGTTGTCCCACCAGCCGATCGTGAGACGCGGCGTGAGGCCGGCCACCTCGCAGAGTTCGAGATACTCGGCGGTCCCGAAGTAGTTCGGGTTGATGCCGCCCCAGGCGTGGTTGAACCGGACCGGCCGCTCCGACTTCGGGCCGACCCCGTCGCGCCAGTTGTACTGGCTGGTGAAGTTGCCGCCGGGCCACTTCAGCCAGGTCGTGTCCTGCTCGCGCATCAGCTCGACCGTGCTGGGGTTGAACTTCCCGCGGACCGCGTCGTCGGCCGCGAGGTTCACCCAGTCGAGGTCGACGCGACCCTCGCCCTCCGCGGTGAACTCCAGGACGTACTTGCCGTACGGGGTGTCCACGTCGGTGCCGCCGGCGACGTACTGGTCGCCGCTGTCGTCGTCCAGTTCGAGGTGGACCTCGTGGCGCGTCCACTCCTCGGTCACGTCCAGCTCGGTCGCGGCCAGTTGCTCGCCGTCGAGCGCGGTGAGGGCGGCTCTGACGGTCTCGGGGCCGGCACCGCGGACCGACACCGAGAGGTCGTAGCCGTGGGTCCGGAAGTCCGGCAGGACGATCTTCTGCGAGATACCACCGCGCGCGCCGTCGAGGGCGACCCGCTGGTAGTCGGTGGTGTCGACGGCCGCGACGCCGCCCGAGCGTTGTTCGAAGGTGACGCCGTCGCCGCCGACAGGCTCCCAGGGGAACGGGACGCCGTCGGCGCGCTCGATGTCCGCGGCCGGATAGAAGGTTCGCGGGCCGAAGTAGTCGTCCTCGGACCACGACCGCGGGTAGAACGCCGGGTTCTTGACGTGCTCGGAGTACACTCCCGGGTAGATGGTCCCCGACTCGTAGTGCTCGGAGAGCCGACCGAACAGCCCATCCGAGACGGGCTCGTCCGTTCGGTCGTCGAGGTCGACGGAGACGGTGTTGCCGACGCTCGCGTCGGTTCCCTCGCCGTCCGTCGGGGACGCGCTCGCGACCGACCCGGCTCCGGCACCGGCCACCACCGCCGCCTGTAGCGCCATGAATCGCCGTCGCGACAGTCCGCTCGATTCGCTGCCGTTGCTACTCGCTCGCCCGCGGGCTTCGGGATCGCTACCCATACGCCACGCACATAGTAAACACTATACAAAACAATTATGGAATATATCTTATCTATGTCCGGTCCCGATCCCGCGTGCGGCCCAAATATAATCTAACCTAGGAAAAATATAAGTACTGGCCGGTTCGACTATCCGACGGCAGGCGCGTAGTCGACCACTGTCAGACCGAACGACTCCTACGTCTCCCGTAGGACGACATCCCCACACGTCGCTCGGAAGCACAACCATGCGTCACGGATCGCCTGCCACACTTGCGTCTCTCCCCTCTTTCGAGGCCGCCGCGGCGGCTCGGCCCGGAGCGGTGTCGCCGGCTCGATTCGGGCAGAATTAACACTTCTCAGTGATACCTGTAGATATGATGGATCTGGGATACGGACGTCGGTCGGCCGTCGGCCGCCGCGGGCGGAAGGCGGGCGGCTACAGGGCGTCGGACCACTCGGAGTAGGTGGTGTTGAACTCGACGACGCCGACGACGTTGTGGAGCCGCGAGGGGATCTCCGAGCGGAACCGGTCGTCGGGCATGCGGTCGAGGGGGGCGGAGACGCTGATCGCGCCGAGCAACTCGCCCGAGCGGTCGGAGACGGCCGAGGCGACGCAGCGGACGCCCTCGTCGCGCTCCTCGTCGTCGAACGCGACGCCGCGGTCGCGGATGGTCGAGAGAGCGGCCCGCAGCTCGTCGGGGTCGGTGATGGTGTTCGCGGTCCGTCGGGGCAGCGGCTCGTCCGCGAGGAACTCCTCGAGGCGCTCGTCGGGCAGTTCGGCGAGGTAGGCCTTCCCCGCGGCCGTGCAGTGGAGGTCTTCGACGGTGCCGGCGTAGGTCGGCGGGTCGTCGACCGCCTCGCCGGTCGCCTGGTAGAGGGTGATCGCGCGGCCGTCGCGGACGACGATCAGCCGCGCCTGCTCGCCCGTCGCCTCGGCCAGTCGGTCGACGTTCGGCTTGGCCACGTGGAAGAGCCGCTCGCCCGTCCGCGCGGTCGCGCCGAGCGTGAACAGCCCGAGTCCGAGCCGGTAGCGGCCGTCCTCGGCGGCGAGGTAGCCGTCGTCGGCCAGCGTGGCGAGGTAGTGGTGGACGGTGCTCTTCGGGAGGTCGAGCGCCTCGGCGAGTTCCGTCACGCCGACGCTGTCGCGTTCCCGCACCGCTTCGAGGATTCGAAAGGCCGTCCCGACCGAGGCGATCCGGTCCCCGCCCCGCCCGGTGTCACCGTCGTTCATGTCCCTCACTGTCCCGGTCGACACTTAACCGTGTCCCGCTGGCGGTCGGTCGTCGCTGCGGGACGACCGACCGCCCGACGGGTCAGACCCGCCCGCGGTCGGCGGCCTCGTAGATCCGGTCGACGACGCGCTGGACGGCCAGCGCCTCCTCGGCGGTGCAGCGGTCGGGCGACTCGCCGGTCTCGACGGCCGCGAGGAAGGTCGCGAGTTCGTCCCGAAACGGGTCGTTCGCGGGCGGGACGAGCTCGCTGTCGACGTAGTGGTCGACCACGTCGCTGCGGGCCTCGTACAGCCGGAAGTCGCGGTGGTTGCGACCCGACGGGTCGACCGACTCCAGGGGCGTCGTGATGTCCAGCGAGACCCCGGCCTCGGTGCCGCGGATGTTGTACTCGTGCCGGCGACGGGCGTTTGCGGCCCACGCGACCTCGAGGTGGGCGGTTCGACCGCCCTCGAACTCGCAGAAGGCGGTCACCGAGTCCTCGACGTCGTACATCTTCGCCTCGTCGTCCTCGCCCCACATCTCGAGGTAGGCGTAGTCCTCGCGGTCGCCGAAGTCCGACCGGGTGGTCGCGATCACCTCCTCCAGCTCCGGCCAGTCGTAGAAGTCCAGCACGAGGTCGACGACGAACGACCCCACGTCGATGAGCGCGCCGCCGCCCGCGATCTCGCGAGAGGTGTACCACGTGCCCATTCCGGGGACGCCGCGCCTGCGCATGTAGCGGGCGTCGACGTGCGTGACCTCGCCCAGCCGCCCGCTCTCGACGTAGGCCTTCGCCAGCCGGCAGCGGTTTCGAAAGCGGTGGAAGTAGCCGCACATGCAGATGCTGTCGGTCTCCGCGGCGCGCTCGACGATGCGCTCGGCGCTCGACAGGTCGTGGGCCAGCGGTTTCTCGATCAGCACGTCCAGTCCGGCCTCGAAGGCCTTCAGCGCCGCCGTCTCGTGGAACTTGTTCGGCGTCGAGATGATCGCGGCGTCGATGCCCGCCGCGTACAGCTCGTCCAGCCCCTCGTACATCGTCGCGTCGTAGCGGTCGCGAAAGCGCTCTTTCGCCCGCGGGTCCAGGTCCACCGCGTGGACCGTGTGGTTCAGCTCCTCCAGAAACTCCGCGTGGGTCTCCCCGTGCTCGCCGAGCCCGACGAGTCCGATGTCCATCCGGGGGGCGTCGTCGTCCATAGCCGACTCTCCGGGCCGACCGACGTATGGGTTTTGGTCACCGCCCAGCCACCGCGAGGCCACCCACCGACGATACTATCTGTTCGGGTATCTTTCCCCGTAAATATAAGAATAGTAATCGTATTTCGAAGGGGGCCCGTCCGGTACCGACGACGGCAGTGAGCGCGGCAGACGGTTCGTGGCGGCGATAGTCCGGAGGGAAACGTTGACGGTGATACGACCAGATTCCCACTACCATGGGCGAGTCGTACTTCAGGGGGCACGTGACTCAGCGGGGGATCGTCTTCGGCCCGCGCGGTGACGTGTTGCTCGTGACGAGTGGTCTGCGTCCGTGGACGTTTCCGGGGGGACGGATCGAGGCGGAGGCGGACCCGGAAGCGGCGCTCCGGCGGACGCTCTACGAGCGGGTGGGACTCCACACGACCGTCGAGGAGCCGGTCAAGACGGTGACCGACATCTGGGGCAGCGGCGACGAGCCGGTGTACGCGGTGCTGTACCGCGTGCAGGCCCGCAGCCGCGACGTGGACCTGGGCGAGGAACACGACGACTTCTGCTGGTACACGCCCGACGGCGCCGTCGAGGAGATGCACTTCAAGTCCCTGGAGACGGCCGTCGAACGCGCGGTAGCGAACCATCAGGCCGCCGAGTGGACCGCCGAGACCGAAGGCCCCGACGGGGAGTGATTCGGTTGCCGGGTCGGTAGTCGGTGCGACCCCGGATGGCGCACCCACGGCCGCCGCTCCGGGAGTGTTTTGAGGACGCCGCCCGGACGGGGTGGTGATGGTCGATATACGCCGCCTCGACGATGCGACCGTCGAGCGCATCGCCGCGGGCGAGGTGGTCGAACGCCCCTCGTCGGTCGTGAAGGAACTCGTCGAGAACAGCCTCGACGCCGACGCCACCCGCGTCGACGTGACCGTCGAGCGCGGCGGCAAAGACGGCGTCACCGTCGCCGACGACGGGATCGGCATGACCGAGGCGGAGGTCACCCGCGCCGTCGAGGAACACACTACCTCGAAGATCCGCGACATCGACGACCTCGAGTCGGGCGTCGGCACCCTGGGCTTCCGCGGCGAGGCGCTGCACGCCGTCGGCGCCGTCTCCCGGCTCACGATCACGACCCGGCCCCGGAGCGACCGCGACGTGGACAGCCACCGCGGCACGAAACTCACCGTCGAGGGCGGCGAGGTGACGAGCGTCGAACCCGTCGGCTGCCCGGAGGGCACCACCATCGAGGTCGACGACCTCTTTTTCAACGTCCCGGCCCGCCGGAAGTACCTCAAGCAGGACGGCACGGAGTTCGCCCACGTCAACACGGTCGTCACGAGCTACGCGCTCGCCAACCCGTCGATCGCCGTCTCGCTGACGCACGACGGCCGCGAGACGTTCGCCACGACGGGCCAGGGCGACCGCCGCGCGGCCGTCATGGCCGTCTACGGCCGCGACGTGGCCGAGTCGATGGTCGAAGTCTCGGCGGGGTACGAGGCGGACGGCGGCGACGAGGACGGCACCCTCCCCGACGGCCCGCTCGACGGCGTGTCCGGGCTGGTGAGCCACCCCGAGACCACCCGGAGCACCCGCGAGTACTGCTCGACGTACGTCAACGGTCGGTACGTGACGGCGAGCGCCGTCCGCGACGCCGTCGTCTCCGCCTACGGCCACCAACTCGCGCCGGATCGGTTCCCCTTCGCCGTCCTCTTTCTCGACGTGCCCGCCGGCGACGTGGACGTGAACGTCCACCCCCGGAAACTGGAGGTCCGCTTCGCCGACGAGGAAGGCGTCCGCGAACAGATCGAGACTGCCGTCGAGTCGGCGCTGCTCGACGAGGGGCTGCTCCGCAGCGGTGCCCCCCGCGGCAAGTCCGCGCCCGAACAGGCCGAGATCGCGCCCGAACGCGGTGAAACCGACGAGGGACCGGACGGCGACCCCACAGACGAGCCGGCGGTCCCCGACGAGTCCCTTCCCGGGACCGGATCGTCGGACGCGACGGGATCGACGGACGACGGCCGAACGGCCGCCGGATCGCGCGAACCGGGCTCCGACGAGACGGTCGATTCGACGACCGCCTCGACGACGGGGCCGACGTTCTCCTCGGACCCGTCGGCGCCGTCGCCCCGCTCGACACCGGCGTCGGACCGGGACCCGTCGAAGGAATCCGGCGCCCAAGACGGCGAGGGCTCGACCGGCGGGGGCACGACCACTGCGGACGCGGGTGCGAGCGCGGGGGCTGGGCCGGACAACGGGGGAGCGGCCGCGGACTCGGACGACGCCGCTTCGACTCCGGGGCCGGTCACCGACGCCGAATCGACCCCGGAGCCGACCACCCGTGGCGAGGCGTCGGCCGACGCGACGGCGCCGGGCGACCGGGACGGCCGCGCTCGAAAGTTCGGCGGCGGCCACGACCAGGCCCGGCTCGGCGACGGCGAGCCGGTCGAGGACGCCGCGGCGGAGTCGCGGGCGTTCGACGCCCTGCCCTCGATGCGGGTGCTGGGCCAGCTCCACGGGACGTACGTCCTCGCCGAGACCGACGACGGGCTGGTCATGGTCGACCAGCACGCCGCCGACGAGCGGATCAACTACGAGCGGCTGCGCGAGCAGTTCGCCGGCGAGACGACGACGCAGGCGCTCGCACGGCCGGTCGAACTCTCGCTGACGGCTCGCGAGGCCGAGCTGTTCGAGACCTACGGCGAGGCGCTGTCGACGCTGGGCTTTCGCGCCGAACGGGTCGGCGACCGTGCGGTCGAAGTGCGAACCGTCCCCTCGCTGGTGGCCGACACGGCCGATCCCGACCTGTTGCGCGACGCGCTGGCAGCGTTCGTCGACGGCGAGGGGTCGGCCGCCGAGACCGTCGAGGCCGCCGCCGACGAGCTGCTGTCGGACCTCGCCTGCTACCCCTCGATCACGGGTAACACCTCGCTGACGGAGGGGTCGGTGACGGATCTCCTCGCTCGGCTCGACGACTGCGAGAACCCGTGGGCCTGCCCCCACGGCCGCCCCGTCGTCGTCGAGTTCGACCGCGACGAGATCGAGGCCCGCTTCGAACGGGATTACCCCGGCCACGGCGGCAGACGGCACTGAGAGCGCGTCTCCGGGGGAACCAGTGGCGAGGGCGGCCCCCCTCGGACGAACACCTGGCCGCGACTATCGAACGCCAAATGAACTAAACCGGATGCTACCGATCGGAGGGGTATGACAGAGCTGGTTACGTTCGGTGAGACCTCGTTGCGGCTGTCGCCGGTCGGCGAGGAGCGACTCGAGACGGCCGAGGACGTGCGGATGCGGGTATCGGGCACGGAGAGCAACGTCGCGGTGGCGGCGAGCGCGATGGGGACCGACGCGACGTGGCTGTCGAAACTGCCGGACTCGCCGCTGGGTCGGCGGGTCGAGCGGACGCTGCACGCCCACGGCGTCGACACGGAGATCGCGTGGGCCGAGGCGGGCCGGCAGGGACTCCAGTTCGCCGAACAGGGGCCGACCCCGCGGACGGACCGGCTGTTGCAGGACCGCGACCGGGCCGCCGCGGCCTCGGTGACGCCCGGCGAGTTGCCGATGGACCGGATCCAGCGGGCCGACGCCACCTTCGTCGCCGGGAGCACGCTCTCGCTATCGGGCGATATCGTCGAGACCGCCGAGGCGGTCCTCCGGGCGGCGGGCAACGGCCTCGTCGCGATGGATCTCGACTTCCAGCCCGGTCTCTGGTCGGTCGAGGCGGCCCGCGAGACGATGGACGGGGTGTTCGACGCCGTCGACGTGCTGATCGCCAACGAAGACCAGGCCCGGACGATATTCGACCGGACCGACGAACCCCGGAAGTTCGCCCACGCCATCGCCTCCAAGCGGTCGTTCGACACGGTCGTGATCACGCGGAGCGAACGCGGGGCGCTGGTCTGCAGCGACGGCGTGATCCACGAGCAGGACGGCATCGAGGTCGACGCGGTCGACCCGACGGGCCAGCACGAGGCCTTCACCGGCGCCTTCCTCGAACGGGTGCTCTCGGGTGCGGGCGCGAGCGAGGCGCTCACCTACGGCGTGGCGAGCGCGACGCTGGCGCGGACGATCCCCGGCGCGATGACGACCGCGAGCCGCGAAGAGGTCGAGTCGCTGGCCGAGGACCTCGACGGCGGTCGCTGACCGAGGACCTCGACGGCGGTCGCTGACCGAGGACTTCGAGGGCGGTCGCTGACCGAGGACCTCGACGGCGGTCGCTGACCGAGGACTTCGAGGGCGGTCGCCGACCGCGGCTTCGCCGCCCAACGGGCGCGGCGGGCTGGACGGCCCGGGGGTCGGGAGCCCGCGGATGCGCGGGACGGGGCGACGGTGAAATGCCGACAGAGATATGAGGTGGCCAGTCGAGGGTCCAGCTATGTCACGGGGACGCACGAAGGTAGTTACGATCGCGTTCGCGGTGTTCGTCGCCAGCGCGTCGTTCGTCGGGGGAGTCGGCGCGCAGTCGTCGGACAGCGTCACACTCACCGTCACCGTCGTCGACGAGGGGGGGAACCCGCTGAGCGACGCGGAGCTGATTGCCACGTGGGACGACGGGGGGCCGGTCAACCGCACTACCGCCGGCAACGGCAAGGCGTTCGTCGACGTGGACGAGGGCGCCGACGTGACCATCCGGGTCGACCACCCGCACTACGTCCGAAACCAGCCCTACGTCGTCGAGAACGCCAGCGAGGGCGACGTGACGATCGAAGTCGCCCAGGCCGGCCGGGCGACGGTCACCGTCGAGGGGGCGAGCGGTCCGGTCGGGAACGCCATCGTCCGCATGTTCCACGACGGCCAGCCGGTCCTCAACGAGCGGACGGCCGCGGACGGCCGGCTCACGACGCCCGAGATCGAGCAGGGCAACTACACGCTCGTCACGTTCAAGGAGGGGTACCTGCGCAACCGGACGACGCTGACCGTCGACGGGGAGGTCAGCGAACGGATGGGGATCCGCCAGGAGTCGGTGCTGGTCACGTTCGCGGTCAGCGACGACCACTTCGACCCGCCGCGGGCGGTGACGAACGCGAACGTCACCGTCCCGGGCGTCGCCGACGTGACCACCCAGGGGACCGGAACCGTCAGCGTGAGCGTCCCCGTCAACGGCGCCTACGAGGTCACGGTCACCAAGCCCGGGTACGACTCGGTCACCGAGCGGCTCCGCGTCCGCGAGTCCGAGACCACGCTGAACGCGACCATCCAGCGGACCTCCGCTATCAGCCTCCGCGCCGACAACGATCGGGTCGTCGTCGGCGAGTCGGTCCGGGTGACCGTCACCGACGAGTACGGCAACCCCGTCCCCAACGCATCGGTGGACCGAGCGGGCACGACCGTCGGCGAGACCGACGGCGACGGCGTCATCAGCGTCCCGGTCGAGAGCCCCGGGAACGTCACGATCGCGGCCGAAGCCGACGGCCGCGAAGCGACGGTCACCGTCGAGGGCGTCGGGTCGGGCGGCGCGGCGACCGCGACCGCGACGGGAACGGCGACCGCCTCGCCCACGGTCACTGGAACGCCGGCCGAAACCGCCGGCGGACTGGGGCCGGGCTTCGGCGTCGCGGGCGCGCTCGTCGCGCTCCTCGTCGGCGCTCTGGCCGCACGGCGCCGCGGCGAGTGACCGTCGGACCCGGACGGCGCGGCGACCGGCACCGGACCGCCACCGAAGCCCCCCGGCCGACTGTATCGCCGAGCGGTCGAGACCGTCCCGCAGGGGAGCGTGAAACCGGAAATCGTCGCCGCGTCGCCGAGGTTTAGGTCGGGGGGAGTGAACTCCCGACCATGGCAACGGAGTCGCCGAGCGTCCGGTCGACGGTGCGGCAGTTCGTCTCGCTGGAGCGGGACGTGCTCGTCCTCTCGCTGGCGATGTTCGCCTTCAGCCTCGGCTTCCAGATGACCGGCCGCTACCTCTCGGAGTACCTGGTCGTCCTCGGCGCCTCCCCCTTCGTCGTCGGGCTCTACGGCTCGTTCGGTAACGTCATCAGCGCGGTCTACCCCTACGCCGGCGGCGTCTTCTCCGACCGCGTCGGGTCGCGCTACGCCCTGACGCTGTTCGGCCTGCTCTCGACGCTGGGGTTCCTGTTCTGGCTGGTCGCGCCGCTCGTCGGTCCCATCGACCTCGGCGCGGTCGTCCTCGAACCCTGGCTCTGGATCTTCGTCGGCCTCGTGCTCGCCCAGGCCTGGAAGTCGTTCGGGCTGGGCGCGACGTTCGCTATCGTCAAACAGAGCGTGCCCGACGACCGGCTGGCCCGCGGGTTCGCCAGCACGGAGACGTTCCGCCGGACGGCTTTCCTGGTCGGTCCGCTGCTGGCCGCCGGCCTCCTCTTTCTCGTCGGCGGGGGGAGCGAGTCGAGCATCCTCCCCGGTTTCCTGTACGTCCTCGGCGTCGCGGTCGTCTTCGGCGTCGTCGCCACGGCGATCCAGCACGTCAGCTACGAGGCCGACGCCGACTCGTTCGGCACGGAGTTCGAAGGCCTCTCCCAGATCCGGAGCGACCTCGCCGAGTTGCCCGACCCGCTCCGGCCGCTGCTGGTCGCCGACACGCTGGTGCGGTTCGCCAACGGCATGGTGTACGGCTTCTTCATCCTCGTGATCACCCGCATCTGGGAACTCGACGCGACCGTCGCCGGCTTCTATCTCAGTCCGGCCGTGTTCTTCGGCGTCCTGCTGGGCGTCGAGATGGTCGTCGCGCTCGTCTCGATGGCACCGGCGGCGCTCGCCGCCGAGCGCGTCGGCCTCAAGCCCGTCGTCGCGCTCGGGTTCGCCGTCTACGCCGTCTTCCCGGCCCTGCTCATCTTCGCCCCGGCCGACCCGCTGGTCGTCACCGTCCTGTTCGCCTTTTCGGGACTGCGGTTCGCCGGGCTCCCCTCGCACAAGGCGCTCATCGTCGGGCCCGCCGAGCGCGACGCCGGCGGCCGCGTGACCGGGGCGTACTACCTCCTCCGGAACGCCATCGTGATCCCCAGCGCCGCCCTGGGGGGGTATCTCTACGACAGCGCCTGGACGGTCGACCTGCCCGCAGGTCCGCTGGCGACGCTGACCGCCGGTCCGGAACTGGCCTTCTCCGTCGCGACCGTCGTGGGCATCGCCGGGGTCGCGTACTTCCTCGTCTTCGGCGAGGAGTTCGCCGCCTACGCCTGAGAACGGCGGCGACAGCCCTTTCTCCGCCCGGTTGCTAGACGTTCGCATGGACTCCGACGACGAACGGCCGGGCGACGACCTGACCGAACGGGAAGTCGAGGCGCTCCACGAGGTCGAACTCGGTGTCGAGTGGCTCCGGCGAGCACACGGGAAACTCGTCGCGTTCCACCACAACACCGGCCACGCGATGGAGCACCTCGAATCGGCCGAGGCGTTGCTCCGCGAGAGCGGCCACACGGACCTCGCCGACGAGATCCGTGACAGTCATCTCCCCCGCGGCGTCGTCGACGAGGACCGCTGGTCGTACGACGTGCTGGCGTCGTTCGAACGGGACTTCATGGCCGACGTGAGCGGGGTGGCCGACCGCGCCCGGGGTGACCTGGCCGACGGCCGCCACCACGTCGCCGAGCGCCGCCAGAAGCGCGAGTGGAAGCACGACGCCGACCCGGAGTGAGTCCCGACGGAAGCGGATCGGCGAGCGGTCGTCCGGTCGCGCCGCTCGACGGCATCGTCCGCCGTGCCCGGCCGGTCGCGCCGCTCGACGGCATCGTCCGCCGTGCCCGGCCGGTCGCGCCGCTCGACGGCATCGTCCGCCGTGCCCGGCCGGTCGCGGCGGACCCCGAACCCGACGGGAGCGGCGTCAGTTCCCCTGGATCGCGTCGATGACCATCGCGGCGGCGACGATGGGCTCTTTCGGGACGCTGCTGGCGTCGTCGATGGTGATCTCGTAGCGGTCCTTCAGCGAGAACTGCCCGTCGATTGAGCCGACGTGGTTGCCGTCGAGGTCGGTGATCTCGTACTTGTGGGGGATCCAGCCGCCGAAGGGGACGAGGTTCCGTGCCATCGTCACCAGCGCGCCGCGGGAGTTGATCTCCGCGAGTTTCGACTCGTCGCGGGCGTCGCGGATCTTCCAGGTGTCCTGCAGCAGCGAGTAGTCGTTGTCGAGGACGACCAGGTCCTCGCCCGTCTGGGCGTCCGAGAGGACGTAGTTGCCGGCCACGTCGATGATGCCGCCGGCCTTGACGGTGAACACCTCGTTGTCGTTCCCGTCCGTGAACGGGAACTCCTCTTTCATCTTCAGCATCTTCTGTTTGCCCCGGAGGACGACGTTGCCCGCCGCGTCCATCGCCTTGTACTTGTTCCGTATCAGCGACTGTTCGACGGTGTAGCTGTCGTCTCCCAGCTCGATCCCCGTGATATCGTAACTCCCAGCCATGTACGCCCTAACTGTTCCACCCCTGGTATTTAAATCTCGGCGTCAGTAGACCGGTCTCGGCCCGTCTCGGCGGCCGCCGCCCCCGGCGCCGGTCAGAAGAAGAACAGTTCCTCGCGCCGGTCGTCGGTCAGCGGCGCGCCGTACTCCGAGATTTCGACCGCCTCGGCGTGGTCGACGGCCGCACCGCGGTCGTCGCCGTAGCGCTCTCTCAGTTCGGTCCGGAAGCGGTCGGCGACGTTCACCTCGGTGTTCGCCGAGAAGTGGTCGATCCCCGCCGTCGCGAGCCACTCGCGGCGTTCGTCGTCGCCGTCGGGCACCTCGTCGAGGGCGCCGAAGGTGTAGGGGAGCCACTCGTACATCTGCGACTCGTGGCAGTCCAGCGCGTCGAATTTCCGCTCGGCGGCGTCGGATACGTCCAACACGACGTCGGGCTCGAACGGCGCGGGCTTGCCGAAGCCGTCGGCGACGTAGCCGAAGACGGGGTCGTCGTCCAGCGGCGGCGTGTCGGGACAGACGTTCGGGACGATCAGCATGTATGCGGTGTCTCGCAGTAGTTCGGCGGTGTAGCGGTGGTCGGGGTGGTAGTCGTTCGGTCGCGGGCCCAGGACGAGGTCGGGTTCGACCTCGCGGACGAACCGGGTCAGCCGGTGGCGGTGTTCGAGCGACGGTTCGAGTTCGCCGTCGGGGATGTCGAACACCTCGTAGTCGATCCCGAGCGTCTCGGCGACGGCCTCGGTCTCGCGCTTGCGGCGGGCGGCGACGGTCTCGCGGTCGTCCTCGTGGTGGCCCGCGCTCCCGTCGGTCACCGAGAGGAAGGTCACGTCGCGGCCGGCGTCGACGTACTCCGCGGCGATGCCGCCGGCCTTGATCGCGCAGTCGTCCGGGTGGGCGCCGACGACGAGGAGGCTGGGGTCGGTCACGCTCCCGTCTCTGACCCGGACGACCGAAACCGTTGCGCCCCGTCTCGACCACCGGTCGCCGCGCCAGGGGGAGAGAACTACCGGGGGACTCGCGTTTTTTGTGGCGGAGGACCTACGTCGCGTATCCGACGGCGACCGTTCTGGCGCGTCGGGACCCCACCATGGAATACGGAACGAGCTACTTCGGTGTGCGGAACCGGGACCACGCGGTGCGGGACCTCGACCGCTTCGCGGACGAGGGACTGAACGCCGTGTTGCACACCTACAGCGAGCGCGACCGCATGTACTACGAGGAGACGATGGCCGACATCGTCGCCGCCAGCGCGGACCGGGGCTTCCGGACCTACGTCAACCCCTGGAGCGTCGGCCGCGTCTTCGGCGGCGAGGCGCTCTCGGAGTTCGTCGGGCGGAACCCCGACGCCTGCCAGGTCACGAGCGACGGCGAGCGGATCGCCGCGGCGTGTTTCAACCACCCCGATTTCCGGGAGTACATGCGCGAGTGGACGCGCTCGGCGGCGGGGCTCGGCGCGGACGTGCTGTTCTGGGACGAGCCACACTGGTTCATCCCCGAGTGGTTCGACCGCGAATTCCCGGACGGCGCGTGGGGCTGTCGCTGCGAGCGCTGTCGCGCGGCGTTCGAGGCCGAATACGGCCGCGAGATGCCCTCCGAGGAGACCGACGACGTGCGGGCGTTCAAGGCCGACTCGCTCCTGGACTTTCTCCGTGAGATGATGGCGATCACCGCCGAGGCTGGCGCGGAGAACGCCGTCTGTCTCCTCCCGAGCGAGGACGCGGAACACGGCCTGACCGACTGGGAGACCCTGGCCGTCTGCGACGACCTCGACGTGCTCGCCACCGACCCCTACTGGGGCGTCTTCGAGGGCGCCGACTCGCCGGCGTCGTTCGTCGGCTACTTCGCCGAGAAGGTGGTCGACCTCGCCGGCCGCCACGGGCTGCGGAGCCAGATCTGGATCCAGGGGTTCCGCCTGGGGCCGGACGCGGACGAGGCGGTCCGGACGGCGACGCGGACAGCCGTCGACCGCGGCGTCGACAGCGTGTTCACGTGGGGATACGACGGCTGCGCGTCCATCTCCAGTATCGCCTGCGCGGAGCCCGAACGGGTGTGGCGAGCGTACCTCGACGAGGTCCAGGCTGCCAGGGAACGCGGCGACTGATCGACCGGCCGCTCCGGCGCCCCCACGTCCGCGATACCGCCACTTTATGCCCCGAAGCGCACAACGTGGGGCCATGTCATCGGACGGCGTCTACGCGGAACTGGGCGTCCCGACGGTCGTCAACGCCGCGGGGACGAAGACGCGCATCGGCGGCAGCCGCATCCGTCCCGAAGCGCGCGAGGCGATGGACCGAGCCGCCGAGTCGTTCGTCCGGCTCTCGGACCTCCAGGCCGCTGCGAGCGACCGTATCGCCGAGGTCACGGGCGCCGAGGCCGGCTACGTCACCAACGGCGCGGCGGGCGCGCTGCTGCTGGCCGCGGCCGCCAGTATCGCCGGCACGGAGCCCGGAACGATGGCCCGTCTCCCCGACACCGACGGCGTCGCCGACGAGATCGTGATGCCTCGCACCCACCGCACCGGCTACGATCACGCGCTCCGGACGGCGGGCGCGACGATCGTCGACGTGGGGACCAACGACGCGACCCTCGGCACCGGCGCCCGCAACGTCGAGCCCTGGGAGTACGCCGACGCTATCGGCGAGGACACCGCCGCCGTCGCCCACGTCTACAAGTCCTACGAGGGGCCGCCGCTCGCCGAGGTCTGCGATGTCGCACACGAACACGATGTGCCCGTGATCGTCGACGCCGCGGCCGAACTTCCGCCTGCCGCCAACCTCTCGTGGTTCACCGATCAGGGCGCCGATCTGGTCGCCTTCAGCGGCGGCAAGGGGATCCGGGGCCCCCAGACGACGGGTATCCTCGCCGGCCGCGCGGACCTGGTCGAGTCGGTCGCCGCTCAGCACCTCGACACCCACGCCACCGCGTCGGTCTGGGACCCGCCCGAGCGCCTGCTCGATACGGAGCGGTTCGACGGCGTCCCCCGGCAGGGCGTCGGCCGCCCGCTCAAGGTCGGCAAGGAGGAACTCGTCGGCCTGCTGGCCGCGCTGGACGCCTTCCTGGCGGAGGACCACGAGGCGATCGCTCGGGAGTGGCGCGAGCGCGCCGAGCGGATCGCCGGAGACATCGGCGGCGTCGACGGCCTCTCGACGACGATCGAGGACGGCGCGAAGTCCGTCGCGCCGACGGTCGCCGTCGCCGTGGACCCCGAGGGAGCGGGCACCTCGGCGGCCGACCTCGTCTTGGCACTCAGACGGGAGGACCCTCGGGTGTTCGTGGGCGCCGACGGGGTCGATCGAGGGACCTTCACTGTGAGTCCGATGTGTCTCACCGACGACGAGGCCGACCACGTCGTCGCGCGGATCCGGGCGAACCTGGGCGACGAGTCCGGGGACTGACGACCCCGTTCGGGTCGACCGGGAAACCGACAGTGTTTCACACCACCGAGCCGTGACGAAGGATAGATGAGCAAAGACGTCATCGAGGTCCGCGGGGCAGAGGAACACAACCTCAAGGACGTCGACGTAACGATCCCACGGGAGGAGCTGACGGTCGTCACGGGGCTGTCGGGGTCGGGGAAGTCCTCGCTCGCGTTCGACACCGTCTACGCCGAGGGGCAACGGCGATACATCGAGTCGCTGTCGGCCTACGCCCGGAACTTCCTCGGCCAGATGGACAAACCGAAAGTCGAGAACGTCGAGGGGCTGTCGCCGGCGATCTCCATCGACCAGAAGAACGCCGCCAACAACCCCCGCTCGACCGTCGGCACCGTGACGGAACTCCACGACTACCTCCGCCTGCTGTACGCCCGTGTCGGGGTCCCTCACTGCCCGGAGTGTGGACGCGAGGTCGGCGAGCAGTCCGCCCAGCACATGGTCGACCGCGTGCTCGAACTCCCGGAGGGTACCCGCGCGAAGATCCTCGCGCCGGTCGTCCGCGACCAGAAGGGCGCCTTCGAGGATCTCTTCGACGAACTCGTCGCCGAGGGGTACGCCCGCGTCGAGGTCGACGGCGAACAGCACGACCTCTCGCTGGACCGCCCCGACCTGGACGAGAACTACGACCACACCATCGACGTGGTCGTCGACCGGATCACGGCGAGTCCCGACTCGCGCTCGCGGATCACCGACTCCGTCGAGACGGCGCTCGACGAGAGCGACGGGATCATCAAGGTCGCCGTCCCCGAACCGCCCGAGGGCGTCGAACTCGGCGGCTCGACCACCCGCTCCGTCGGCGACCTCGGCGACGAGGACGGCGATTCGGACGAGGACGGCGACCCCGTCGCGGACGACCGACTCGTCGTCGAGTTCTCCGAGGATCTGGCCTGCACCCACTGCAACGTCGACATCAGCGAGATCGAGACGCGGTCGTTCTCCTTCAACAGCCCCTACGGCGCCTGCCCCGAGTGCGAGGGCCTCGGCGAGACCAAGGAGGTCAGCGAGGACCTGGTGATCCAGGACCCCTCGAAACCCCTGAAACACGTCTTCGAGCCGTGGAGCTACGACCGCACCTACTACTCCCGGCAACTGGACAACGTCGCCGAGCACTTCGGCGTCTCGCTGTCGACGCCGTTCGAGGAGCTGGACGAGTCGATCCGGCGCCAGTTCCTCTACGGGACGGACTCGCGGGTCCACTTCGAGTGGCGCACCAAGAACGGCACCCGCGAGAAGACCGAGCGCTTCGAGGGGGTCATCCCCAATCTGGAGCGCCGCCACGTCGAGACCGACTCCGACCGCGCCCGCGAGCACATCGAGGAGTACATGGCGACGACCACCTGCCCCGCCTGCGAGGGCACCCGCCTGAAGGCCGAATCGAGGGCCGTCCTCGTCGACGGCACCGCCATCACCGAGGTCAACGAGCTGTCGATCGGCGACGCCTTGGAGCACTTCGAGAACCTCGAACGCGACCTCGGCCCCCGCGACACCAAGATCGCCGAGGAGATCCTCAAGGAGATCCGCGCCCGCCTCGGGTTCATGTGCGAGGTCGGGCTGGACTACCTCACTCTCGACCGGGAGGCCGCCACGCTCTCGGGCGGGGAGAGCCAGCGCATCCGCCTGGCGACGCAGATCGGGAGCGGCCTCGTCGGCGTGTTGTACGTCCTCGACGAGCCCTCGATCGGCCTCCACCAGCGCGACAACGACCGCCTGCTGAACACCCTCGCCGAACTGCGCGACCTGGGCAACACCCTCCTCGTCGTCGAGCACGACACCGAGACGATGCGCCGCGCGGACACCATCATCGACATGGGACCCGGCCCCGGCAAGCGCGGCGGCGAGATCGTCGTCAACGGCGACTTCGACGAGGTTATCGACACCGACGAGAGCATCACCGGCGACTACCTCTCCGGCGAGCGCGCCATCCCGGTTCCCGAGGAGCGCCGCGACCCCGACGGCGCCATCACCATCGAGGGCGCCCGCCAGCACAACCTGAAAGACCTCGACGTGGACCTGCCGGTGGGCAACTTCACCGCCATCACCGGCGTCTCCGGGTCGGGCAAGTCGACGCTGATGCACGACGTGCTCTACAAGGCGCTCGCCCGCGAGATGCACGGCAACTCCGACGTGAACCCCGGCGAGCACGACGGGCTCTCGGGCCTCGACGCCATCGAAACGGTGCGGCTGATCGACCAGTCGCCCATCGGCCGGACCCCGCGCTCCAATCCCGCGACCTACACCAACGTCTTCGACCACATCCGCGAGCTGTTCGCCGAGACGAACCTCGCCAAACAGCGCGGCTACGAGAAGGGACGGTTCTCGTTCAACGTCAAGGGCGGCCGCTGCGAGGAGTGCGGCGGCCAGGGAACGGTGACGATCGAGATGAACTTCCTCTCGGACGTGCAGGTGCCCTGTGAGGAGTGTGGCGGCGCCCGCTACAACCGCGAGACGCTGGACGTGACCTACAAAGACGCCACCATCGCCGACGTGCTCGACATGAGCATCGACGAGGCCTACGACTTCTTCGAGGGCCACAGCCAGATCCGCCGCCGGCTGAAACTGCTGACGGACGTGGGGCTGGATTACATGCAACTGGGACAGCCCTCGACGACGCTGTCGGGCGGGGAGGCCCAGCGCGTCAAGCTCGCCGAGGAACTCGGCAAGAAGGACTCGGGCGAGACGCTCTACCTGCTCGACGAGCCCACTACGGGACTGCACCCCCACGACGAGCGCAAGCTCATCGACGTGCTCCACCGGCTGACCGACGACGGCAACACCGTGGTCGTCATCGAGCACGAACTCGACCTCGTCAAAAACGCCGACCACATCGTCGACCTCGGGCCGGAGGGCGGCGAAGCGGGCGGCCAGCTCGTCGCGGAGGGCACTCCCGAGGAGGTGGCCCGCACCGAGGGCTCCTACACCGGGAAATACCTCCGCGACCTGCTCCCGGACGTGGACCTAGAGGGGCCGCGGGGCGACCGCGTGGTCACCGCCGACGCCGACGGCGAGGCCGAGCAGGCCCCGCGCGCCGACGACGACTGAGCCCGGGGGTTCGCCCGGCCGAACTCGGGGCGTTCGCCCGCGGCGGACAGCTATCACATCTGAAATCTGCGCGGACAGCTATAACTACTGACAGGCGAGTGGCCCACCCGAGATGAGACTCGCACGAACGGGCGCCGTGCTCTCGGGGCTCGCGGGCATCGGGTTCGGGCTGTTGGGACAGATACTCCCGCCGCCGCCGAGTCGGTTCGCCGAGCGGCCGAACTGGATGACGGCGCTGATCGACCTCTCGGTCCCGCTGGTCGTCCTCGCGGTCGTCCTCTACCTGATCGACCGCGGGACGGTCGGGCGGCTGCTCGGCGGGCGCGGCGACGGCGTCGGCGGCGTGCTGGGCGGGTCGCGGACCGTCCCGCTGAACCGCTACGAGATCATCGAAGCGACCAACTGGAAACGGCTCAACTGGATCCGACTGCGCCGGTCGCTGGGCGTCGCGCTGACCGTCGCCGGGACGGTCGCGCTGCTCGTCTCGCTGACGGCCGGTAACTCCGAGGAGACCGGCGGGATCCCCGGCGGCGCGATGTCGCTGCTGTGGTTCGGTGCGATCCTGCTGGGGCTGGCGGTCGTGGTGACCTCGCGGACCGACGGCGAGGAGGTCGCCGCCGACTACACCCACCGCGTGTCGGTCCGGATCCCCGATCTCTTCTCGCTGCACTCCTTTCACGTTCACCTCCGACAGATCACGGAGGACCTCGGCTACGTTCCGACCAGCGACACCTCGCCCGGCCGGGGCGGCTCCGCGGCCGCCTTCGACGAGGAAGTGTACCTCTCGAAGGGCGGCTTCAAGGTCCGCAAGCGACCGTTCGAGTCGTCGCTGAGTCCGCTGCCCGACGACTCGCCGATGGCAGAGGTCCTCAACCTCACGACGGCCAGCCTGTCGCTGGTCGCCGTCGGCGTCTCGCTCCTCGTGACCGGCCCGCAGGTCGCCGGCGTGCCGCTGTTGCTGGTCGGTGCGGTCGCCTTCCTCTACGACTACGTCCGCCGGACCCGCCAGTGGGCCGAACTGTACTGCATCGAGGAGGGAACCGTCTACACGCCGACGGCGGCGGTCCACGACGGCGAACCCCCCGGCGAGGGCGTCGTCCACCACGAGCCCGCGGTCTCTGCCGCCGAGTCCTCGACGGAGCTGCTCGTCACGCTCGGCGCGAAACACTCGGTGTACTTCGCCGAGGACCGCCTGGCCGCCGACTTCGAGGACTTCGTCGAGCGACTCGACGACGTGGCTGCCGAGAACAGCTACACCGTCGTCGACGAACCGACCCGCGAACGAGTGGCCGCCAGCACGAATGGCCGCTGACCCCGACCCGCCCGACGAGTCCGGCGAGGGACTCGCTGATGAGTACCCCGTCGACCCCGCTGACCTGACGGGCGTCGACGACGCGGACCTCGCGGCCCTCGTCGCCGAGGCGTGGACCGAAGCGGGGTTCCGGACGAGCGTCAAAGAGCACGGCTCGCACGTCTTCGTCTTCGCGAAACGGCGGGACGACGGCGAGGTGCGCGGCGAGATCGTCTGGGTCGCCGGCGAGCGAGCCGTCGACTCGGCCCAGCTGGGACAGCTCGACGCGCTCGCCGGGAAGACCGGTGCCGACTCGGCGGTCTGCCTGACCGTCGGCGCGGGCGGCGTCGCCGAGTCGGCCGCCGCGGCCCACGACGTGACCGTCGCCGACGGCGACGACCTCCGGTCGAAACTCGGCGTCGATGACGCGCCCGCCGGCGAGCCGGTCGCGGACGCGCTCGACGGCGAACTGGCCGAGGGGACGCCGGAGGACGACCCGCTGGTCGGGTCGACGGACGCCGACGACGGGCTGTCGCCGCCCGACGGTGACGAGGGGGTCGGCGACGACATCGGCGACGGGGGGACCGGTGGGTCCGAACCGGCCGGCGCGACCGGGATCGGGCTGGACGACGGCCCCGACGGACTGGACCCGAATACCGGGGGTGCCGGCGGGGGTCTCGACGCGGACGGTACCGGTGACGACTCGACCGGCGTCGGCGTCTCAGATGGCGCGGACGCGGCCGGGTCGTCGGCCGAGGGCCGACGCCTCGATGCGTGGGACGGACAGACGACCGAGACGGACGTGGACCGGCCGCCGTTCGACGGGCTCTGGTCGGCGGTGACCCGCGGCGACGCCGTCGAGGGGGTCGCGGACCTGTCGGTGTGGGACGGCACGTCGCGGTGACCGGCGGCGCGGCCGGCGCAGTCCCGAAATCGGTTTCGGCGAGCCGTTAAGAGCGTCGCGGCACTCCGATCGGCTATGGCCGACTCCACCGTCTACGCCGCGCTCGGCGACCGCGTGCTGGTCGTCCGCGGGGACGCGTCCGACTCGACCGACGACGAGCGCTCGGCGGACGACAGCGACTGGACCGCTACCGAACGCCTCGTCGGCCGCGACTTCCAGTGCGTCGCCGCGAGCCCGGAGCGGCCCGGCCGGGCGTTCGTCGGCACCGTCGAGTCGGGGGTCCACCGAACCGGCGACGGCGGCGACACCTGGGAACGGGTCGCGCCGACCGTCGACGACCGCGTCACCGCGCTGGCCGTCGGCCCGCACGACCCCGACACGGTGTGGGCCGGGACCGAGCCCTCGGCCGTCTATCGCTCGGCCGACGGGGGCGACTCGTGGGTCGCGCTCCCGCCGCTGACCGGGCTGCCCTCCGAATCGGAGTGGTCGTTCCCGCCGCGACCCCACACCCACCACGTCCGCTGGCTGGAACCGGACCCGGGCGACCCCGACCGACTGTACGTCGCCATCGAGGCCGGCGCGCTCGTCCGGACCGACGACGCGCTCGGGGCCGCGGCGGCGGACGACGTCGACGGTACCGAAACCTGGCGGGACCGACCGGCGGGTGCCCGCTACGACAACCACACGCTCGCCACCCATTCCGACGCCGAGGGCCGACTCTACACCGCCGCCGGCGACGGCTACGCCCAGTCCGAGGACGGCGGCGACACCTGGGCCTACCCGACGGACGGGCTCGACCACGGCTACGTCTGGGGGCTGGCCGTCCCGCGGGCCGACCCCGACACCGTCGTCGTGAGCGCGGCCGGCGGCGCCCGGAGCGCTCACACCGTATCGACCGCCGAGGCGTACGTCTACCGGACGACGAACGCCGGCGGCGACGACCCGGCGGAGTGGACCCTCGCGATGGACGGCCTCCCCGAGCCCGAGGGCACCGTTCGGTCGGTGTTCGCCGCCGCCGGCGGGTCGGTCCTGTTCGCGCTCAACAACCGCGGGTGCTACCGCTCGGCCGACGCCGGCGCGTCGTGGGAGCGGCTTCCGCTGGCGTGGCCCGACGCCTACGAGTCACAGACCCCGCGCGGGCTGGCCGTCGTCTGAGCGGGAGCCGTCGACCCGGCTCGCGCCCGGCCGCTCACAGCGCCGCGCCGACGCCGTAGACCGCCATCGTCGCCAGGACGGCCGCGGCCGCCGCGACGGCGACCACCTGAAACGCCTTGATCCGGTCCTGTTTCACGGCTTCCTCCTCGGCGACCGACCCGGCGCCGCCGCCAGACCCCGAGAGGTCGTAGCGGGCCAGCGCGCCGAAGCCCGCGCAGAAGCCCATCCGGTCCTGGACGACGCCCACGAACCCGCCGAAGAGTAGCGGGAACGACCCCAGCAGGAGTCCGGCAGGGCGGCCCGTCCCGAGGACGACGCCGACGTACGCCGCCGCCGCGAGAAAGGAGACCGCACCCAGCGTCCGTCGCTTGCGCCGCTCGTCGCGCCCGATGTTGCAGACGCCCGGCTGATACTCGCTCACGACCGTGTCTGTGGACCGACCCGGTATAAGCCCACCAGCAAACAGCGTCGGTACGCCGACCGATGGACCGCGTGACTCCCCGGTCGCCGAGTCCCGGCGGTCACGCCCGTTCGACGGTGAACCCCTCGAAGACGCTTCGGAACCCGTCGCCTTTCGGTGCGGCCGCCATCGGCCCGACCAGCAGCCGTTCGGCGTCGCTCAGCGTCGCCTGTCGGATCATCGTGTACGCGTCGCCGTCGGGGGAGAACGACACCTCGACGGTCGGGCCGGTGCGCTCGACCCGGACCCAGACGGAGTCGGGGTCGTCGTCCAGCGGCGACTTCGACCAGTCGGAGACGCCCCTCGTCACGACGGCGCCGACCTGCTGGACGCCGTCGACGTACTCGACGCCGCATTTCAGCCAGGTCTCGGCGTCCTCGCGGACCATGAGCCCCGCCTGGTCGTACAGCGTGTCGTACTCGCCCGCGACCTCGACCGTCGCGGTGAAGTCCCCGGCGACTTCGCGGTGGCAGAAGTGCCCGTCGTCGGCGACGAAGCCGTGTTTCGTCGTCCGCCAGAAGTCCGTCTCGCCGGCCGCGTCGACGGTCAGTCGGTCGCTCGAGCGGTTCCACGACGGCGGCTCGTTGCGCCACTCCATGACGGCGGTACGCCGAGGCCGCCGATAAACCCACGCGTGGGCGAGACCGGAGCCGAGACGGGGCCGACGGCGGCCGGCGGCACGCCGGCCGGACTGAAAGATATTTCATCGTGACACGCGACGGAGCGTGTATGCACGACTTCGTCGTCGTCGGGTGCGGTCCCGCCGGCTCGCGGTTCGCCCGCCGCGCCGCCGAGCGGGGGCACGACGTGCTCGCCTTCGAGCAGGGCGACGTCGGGGAGCCGCTGGCCTGCTCGGGCCACGTCTCCACCGACGTCTGGGAGTTCACTCCGGCGGGCGCCCGCGACCGGCTCCTGCAGAACGTCGTCTACGGCGCCCGCTTCCACCTCGGCGCCCCGCGGGGCGGCCCGCCGGGCGACCCCCGTCCGAACGGCCGCGCACCCCCCGGCCGCGACGGCACCGCTGCCGACGAGCGCGCTCCCTCGACCGACCGCGACGGCGAGTTCCCGGCCACCGCTTACCCCTTCTACAAGGACGAACAGGTGTCGAACGTCATCGACCGCGTCGGCCTCGACCGGGAGCTGGCCGACGCCGCCCGTGAGGCGGGAGTCGACCTCCGGGAGAACCACACCGTCGTCGGCGTCGCCGAGTTCCGCGACCGCGTCGAAGTCGAGGTGCGGGGACCGGACGGCGTCGAGACCCACGAGGCGCGGATGGTCGCCGGCTGCGACGGGCCGAAATCGCGGGTCCGGCGCGAGCTCGACATGCCCGAACCCGACGAACTGCTCCACGGCGTCCTCGGGTTCAGCGACGAGGACGACGCCACCGACTTCGTCGACGTCCACCTCACCGTCCCGGACTTTTTCGCCTGGCGCATCCCCCGCGGGGGGGCCGGCGTGGAGTACGGCCTGGCGACGCCGCCGAGCGCGGACGTGCGCGAGCGGTTCGACCGGTTCACCGCCGACTACGGCGTCGAGACCGACCGCCGCTGTTCGGGCCTGATCCCCGTCGGCCCGCCCGACTCGGTGACGAGCCGCCGGGCGTTTCTGGTCGGCGACGCCGCCGCCCAGACCAAACCGTTCACCGGCGGCGGCATCCGCTACGGCATGACCGCCGCCGACCACGCCGCCCGGCAGATCGCCCCCCGCGATCCGGCGACGCTGGCCGCCTACGAGGCCGCGTGGCGCGACGACCTCGAACGCGAGATCGAACTCGGCCACTGGGTCCGGCGGGCCTACTCGCTGCCCGAGCCCGTCCAGCGGGTCGGCTTCCGGGCGTTCGCCGGCGAGATCGGCGTCCACATGGACCGACCGACGACCGTCTTCTCGTTCGACCAGCTCAAGTCGCTGTTACGTGGGTGAGCGCCGAGTCGACTGAAGTTCGGGACTCGAACGGACGGGTGAGAATCGTCGCAACGCTGATTTGAGAGGGTTCCGAACGGCCGCTATGGAACTCGACTTGCCGAAGACGGCTGTGGCGTTCGTCGCCCTGATCGCGGTCGGCGTGGGTGGACTGGTCGGTGCGCCGATCCCGATGGGAACCGATACGATCCTGATGATGGTCGCGCCGTCGATGATCGTCTTCGGACTGATCTGTCTGGCGATCGGCGTCGCGCACGGACAGTACCGCGCCGGCGCGACGCGGTGACGCGGTGACGCGGTGATGCGGTGACGCGCCCGGTCCCCTCGCGACTCGCCGCGGGTCCCGACCGTTTCCCGCTCCGCAAGACGTAACCCGACACCGGCCCCAAATCGGGCAATGACGGTCATCGAGTCGGTCCACGCGGACCACGGCGCGACGTTCGCAGAACGGGGCGACCGCCGGGTGGTGGCCCACTACGGCCGCCCCGAGCGGAGCCACGCCGCCGTCCGCAACGTCGTCGGCGTCACGGAACGGGGCTACGGCGTCCTCACCGTCGAGGGCGACGACCGCGTCGAGTTCGTCGACAACGCCGTCTCGAACCGCGTCCCGACGGCGGACGGCGAGGGCTGCTACGCACTCCTGCTGGACCCGCAGGGGAAAGCCGAGACCGACATGTACGTCTACAACGCCGCCGCCGGCGACCGCCTGCTCGTCTTCCTCCCGGCCTCCGAGCACGAGCGCGTCGCCGAGGACTGGCAGGGCAAAACGTTCATCCAGGACGTGACGATCACCGACGCCTCCGACGACTTCGGCGTCTTCGGCGTCTACGGCCCCCAGGCCACCGAGAAGATCGCGAGCGTCCTCAACAAGGCCGCCTCGCCCGAGCGCCCCCTCTCGTTCGTTCGCGGGACGATGGCCGACGCCGGCGTCACCGTGATCCGCGACGACGGGCTGGCCGGCGAGGAGGGCTACGAGGTGGTCTGCGCCGCGAGCGAGGCCGCCGACGTGTTCGACACCCTGGAGAACCGCGGCCAGGCAGCCGCGCCCTTCGGCTATCGCACCTGGGAGACGCTGACGCTAGAGGCCGGCACCCCCCTCTTCGAGACCGAGCTATCCGGTCGGATCCCCAACGTCTGCGGCGTCCGCAACGCCCTGGACTTCGAGAAGGGCTGTTACGTCGGCCAGGAGGTCGTCTCCCGCGTCGAGAACCGCGGGCGGCCGAGCCAGCGGCTCGTCGGACTCGTCGTCGACGCGGCTGTCGAAGACGGCACGGCCGACGCGGGGGGCGCCGTCCCCGAGGGCGGCGCGGCGGTGTTCGCCGGCGACGCCGCCGTCGGGGAAGTGACCCGCGCCGCCGACAGCCCGACCCGCGACGAGCCCGTCGCGCTGGCCGCCGTCGACAGCGACGAGACGGCGGTCGGCGACTCGCTCGCGGTCCGCGTCGACGGCGAGGAACGCCCCGCGACCCGCGCCGCGCTCCCCTTCGTCGAGGGCAGCGACGAGTCGGTCCGCCGACCGCGGTACCTCGACGAGTGAGGTCGGGCTCCGGTACGCTCCGCTTCGACGCCGCAGACCACCCATGCCACTCACCCCCTTCCACCTCGGCCCGGCGCTGTTCCTCGGCGCGCTCGCACCGCGCCGGCTGGACCTCCCGACGCTGCTGATCGCCAGCGTCGTGATCGACGTGCGAGCGGCGCTCGTCGTCTTCGGTCCGCTCGGCGGGCCGGTTCACGGCTTCCTCACGACGGTCCTCGGCGCGACCGTCGTCGCGACCCTGGTAGCCGGCGTCGTGCTGGCGCTACCGGCCCGCCTCGACGGACTGGTCGACCGCGTACGCCCGGGGGCGACGGCCACGCCGGCCGCCGTCGCCGCGGGGGCGCTCGTCGGAGCGTGGTCGCACGTCCTCCTCGACGCGACGCTGTACGCCGACGTGACCCCGTTCTTCCCGCTGCCGGGTAACCCGTTCCTGCTGGGCGCGTTCGGGCTCGTCTACGGCGGCTGCGTCGCGGCCGGGGTAGTCGGGATATCGCTGCTGGCGGCCCGATTCGGCCGCTCGTGGCACACGGGCGCCTCGTGAGGGGGTGTGTGACCGGATTCGACCGTTCTCGCCAGTGATACTGGCACGAAACGCTCAATATTCGGGGGGCGGAAGGGACTGCTAACGCCGCCCATGTCGGAATCAGTCATCGCGGACTTCGTCGCCACTTTCAACTCGGAGGCCTCGTCCCGAGCCGAGCCGGTGAAAGGGCGGATCCTCCTCAGCGAGAAGCGGCTCGTCCTCGCGGCCGACGAGGGGAAAGTGACCATCCCCCTGTCCGCCATCTTCGACATCGCCGTCGGTCAGGTCCCCGACGACCTGGGCGACTTTTTCAACTCGACGGTGACGGTCGCCTTCGAGAAGGGCGGGGACCGCATGGTCGCCGCCGTCGAGGCCGACGACGACAAGATCGAGAAGTTCACGACGGTCCTGTTCAAGGCCGTCCTCAACGGTACCGACGCGACTCTCAAACACCCCGCCCGCGTCGGCGGGCGCGTCACCGACGAGGAGTTCACGCCCGCGAAACTGTTCCTCAAGCCGGGTACCGTCCGCTTCCGCCGCGCCGACGACACGGTCGACGTGGACCTGTCGACGGTCACCGACTTCGAGCGGTCGTCCCGCGACATCAACGGCAGCGAGCGGTCGGTTCTGGCGGTCCGGCACCTGGCGAGCGGCCAGTCGAGCCTCTCGCTGGCCGCCCTGGAGTCCCCGCGCAAGATGTCGATCCTCGGCCGCTACCTCCGCCTGGAGTACAGCGACCTCATGGCCGACCTGGAGGACGTGACCCTCTCGGAGGAACAGGTCGAACTACTCGTGGCCGTCTACTCGACGGGCCCGGGCGTCTCGCTGGCGAACGTCCTCGACATGGAGGGCAGTCAGCTGACGATGGTCCTCAACGACCTCCGGGAGGACGAACTCGTCGTCGACGGCGAGGACGGCCCGACGCTCACGCCCAAGGGCCGCGTCGTCGTCTCGAACCACCTCGAAGACGTGAACGCCTGAACCGTCGCGTCCAGTCGCGTCCCGTCCGGTCGTGTCCCGTCCGATCCTGTCGCGTCCGGTCGCGTCCGCCGCTCACTCCCAGGGATCGCCGCTCGCGAGGTCCACGTCCGAATCGCCCTTCGCCGACGGGCAGATGTCCGCCAGGACGCACTCGCCGCAGTCGGGGTTGCGCGCCGTACACACCGCTCGCCCGTGGCTGATCAGCAGGTGGGTGTACCACTTCCACTCCTCGTCGGGAACGACCGGGAGCAGGTCCTCTTCGATGGCCTCGGGGCGCTCCTCCTCGGTGATCCCGAGCCGCCGCGAGAGCCGCTGGACGTGCGTGTCGACGACGATACCCTCGACCAGGTCGTAGCCGTGCTGGAGGATGACGTTCGCGGTCTTCCGGCCGACGCCCTTCAGGTCGGTCAACTCCTCCATCGTGTCCGGCACCTCGCCGTCGTGTTCGTCGGCGATGATCCGCCCGGAGGTCTTGAGGTAGTCGGCCTTGCTGTTGTGGTAGGTGATCGACCCGATGTCCTCGGAGAGCTCGTCCACGTCGGCCTCAGCGTAGTCCTCGGCGGACCGGTACTTCTCGAAGAGGTCCTCCGTCTCCTGGTTGACGCGCTCGTCGGTACACTGGGCCGACAGCACGACGGCGACGAGCAGCTCGAGGCGGTTCGAGAAGTTCAGGGAGATCGTGGCGTCGGGGTACTCCTCCCAGAGCCGTTCGACGACCTCCTCGGCCTGCTCCGCGCGCGAAGGAAGCGGCGTGCCCATTGTGGCCGATCGATCGGTCGAATCGCGCTTGAGTGGTTCGGTCTCGGCCCGGGGAGGGAGTCGCGCGGAGCCGTCGCCGTCGAGTCCCGGCGGGGTGGCTTTATGTCCGTCGCCGCCCATCGAGCGGACATGACAGACTCCCCCGACGAGGAACTCGACGACATCGAGTCCGACCTGGCCGACGCCAGCGACGAGGGCAGGGAGATCGTCGACGGGATACGGGAGAGCGACGAGGGCGCGCTCCGAGCGGCGGCCCGCTACGGGGGCGACGACCACGAGGTCGTCTACCTCCGGGAGGATATCGCGGCGCAGTTCACCGACGCCGAACTCGAAGAGCGCGTCGAGACGCTCGTCATGAAGGGACTGGGCGACCCCGCTCAGGAGGGCGCGCTGTTCGACTTCGGGACGCTCGACGCCACCGTCCGCTGGTACGACTCCGTCGTCGTCGCCCACTTCCCCGTCCGCGAGTGGTCCGGCCTCGTCTTCACCTTCGACCGCGAGAGCCAGTCGCTCGGCGACATCGTCGACGAGTACTTCTAGAGGAAGAGTTTAGGCGGAGAGCGTCGAATCGGGGGCCATGACCGAGTACACCGTCGAGTTCGCTGGGACCGGCGAGGCGATCACGGTCTCGGACACGGAGACCATCCTCAGCCGGTGCATCGAGGAGGGCATCGCCCAGGAGTACTCCTGTCGCGTCGGGATGTGTCTCGCCTGTTCGGCGAAGATCGAAGACGGCGAGGTCACCCAACCGGCCGCCCGCGGGTTCACCGAGGCGGAGGCCGAGAACTACGCGCTGACCTGCATGGCCCGCCCGCAGTCGGATCTCGTCCTCGACCGCGGCAAGTACCCGCCCAGCATCGAAGACGACGTGGCCCGGGCCGCGGGCGCGGACCCGGACCCGGATCCGGACCCGGCCTCCGCCGACGACTGAGCGGGATCGTCCCATGAAGGCCCTCCGCGTCGTGGGCGTCGCCTTCCTCAGCGTCGTCGACGCCCTCGTCCCCTCCGTCGTCGCCGCGCTCACCGTCCTCTTCTTCGCGGTGGACCCGTGGGTCGACGCCGCGAACCCCTGGGTTCTGTCGACCGGGGCGGGTGCCGTCGTCTTCGTCGGCACGCTCGCGGTCGGCTTCGCGACGACGATGCTCGGCCACGGTCCGTTCCCGGTGACGCGACTCACCAAGCGGCTCTGGCAGTGGTGGCACCGCCCCTGGTTCGCCGACCGGCGCGGCCGCGGCCGGTAGCCCGTGCCAACTCCCCCCCCCCACGGCGGCGCAAACGCTTTTCGCTCGGCACCGGATCGGACGGTCATGAGCGACCGCAGCGGCCGAGAGAGCGGCGCCGGCGAGACCGGCGCGCCCGACGGGTTCGTCACGCCGCCGCCCGCGGAGCCGGGCGACCGGGTGGCCGTGATCGCGCCCTCCGGCGGCGCGGCGACGGTGTTCCCGGACGTGCTCGAACTGGCGATCGAACGCTTGCGCGAGCGGTTCGACCTCGAACCCGTGGTCTTCGAGACCGCCGAAGCCGACCCCGACGAGCTTCGCGAACGCCCGGAACTGCGCGCCGCGGACGTACACGAGGCGTTCCGCGACCCAGAGATCTCGGCCGTCTTCGCCACCATCGGCGGCGACGACCAGGTCCGCGTGCTGCGACACCTCGACGCCGAGGTTCTCCGGGCGAATCCCACGCGGTTCTTCGGGATGAGCGACAACACCTGCCTCGCCAGCTACCTCTGGACGCAGGGGGTCGTCTCGTGGTACGGCGGGCAGTTGCTCAACCAGGTCGCGACCGCCGGTTCCCTCCCCGAGTACACCGAGCGGTACCTCCGACGGGCGCTGTTCGAGGCGTCGCTGGGCGAACTGGACCCCGCCGCGACGTGGACCGACGATCCGATCGAGTGGGGTCGCGACGACTTCCGGGCGGTCGAGCCCGAATACGAGGACGGCGACGGGTGGCGCTGGGACGTGCCCGACGGCCGCGAGGGCGAGGTGATAACGGGCAGGCTCTGGGGCGGCTGTCTCACCGTCCTGCCGTGGCTGCTGGCCGCCGACCGGGCGGTTCCCGAGCCGGACGCTCTGGAGGGTGCGGTCCTCGCGCTGGAGACCTCCGAGGAACTCCCCACCGCCGAGGACGTGCGGCGGAAACTCACCGTCCTCGGCGAGCGCGGCCTGCTGGCGCGGTTCGACGCCGTCCTCGTCGGTCGCCCGCAGACGCGCAGCCGGGAAGACCGACGGAGCGACGAGGAGCGGACGGCGTACCGCGAGGCCCAGCGGGCGGCGGTCGGCGAGTGGGTCCGCGGGTACAATCCCGACACTCCGCTCGTCTTCGACCTCGAGTTCGGCCACACGAACCCGACGGCGCCGGTACCGATGGGGGGGACGGTCGCGATCGATACCGACGAGCGGTCGGTCCGGTTCCCCTGAGCGACGGGGCGGACAGTCCGGCCCCCGCGAGCGGGGCGGGCGGCGTCAGTTCCCGGTGACGATGTCGGCGACGCGCTCGCGGTCGAACAGCTGTTCCTCGGCGGGGATCTCGGGGTAGTGACTGCCGTTCTCGTAGTCGGGCCACTCGCCGAAGATGTCGGGGTAGAGCTGTTTCGCGGTCATCTCGATCTGGAAGAGGTTCATCAGCGGGCCCTGGTAGCGCATCCCCTGGGCGTAGACGCGGTCGTTCTGCACCGCAGAGAGCTCCGCGCCGACGTCGTCCGAGCGGAGTTGCTCGCGGACGTTCGCCATGTCGTAGCGCGGCGTCATCCCCCAGAGGTGGAGGATCACGTCGGGGTCGGCCTCGATCATCGTCTCGTAGCCGACCGACCCCCACAGGCCGTCCCACTGCTCGCTCCCGAAGGCGTCGACGGCGGCGAGCGGCCGGGTGTCGGCGAGCCAGAAACCGGGTCTGTTCAGGTGGTACGTCCAGAACTGCCCGTCGCCGAGCGTGACGCGCACGGCGGTCGGGCGTTCGTCCTCCGGCGGGAGGTCGGCCTCGATCGTCTCGACCAGGTCGCCGTGGACGGCGTCGAGTCGCTCGTAGCGCTCGCGTTCCCGGAAGAGGTCGGCGACGCGCCCGAACAGATCCCAGAGCGTGTAGTACTGGTAGTCCTCGCCGTAGGAGTCGGGGGGCGCGGCGTGGGTCCCGCTGTAGAAGTTCCCGAAGAAGGGACCGACGGAGTCGGTGATCTCCGCGACGTCGTCCCGGCTCCAGTTGTCCTGGGTGGTCGCCCAGGCCGGGTCCAGGAGGTGGATGTCGCTGTCGAGGCTGTAGAAGAACTCCTTCGAGAAGTCGTTGAAGGGGTTCGCGAGCCCCTCCCAGTCGAAGGAGACGCCGTCGAGGCGCTCGTAGTAGTGGTTCATCGTCGGCCCGGCCATGTCCGGGACGAACATCGAGTTGACGGTGTCGCCGTACCCGAGCGCGACGAGCATGTCCGCGAACTGGTTGTACATCGTGAAGACGTTCTCCGGTTCGGAGTCGAGCGTCACCTCGCCCGCCGGGGAGAGCGTCGCGCTGTACCCGCCGTCGGCGGTCGCGGTCGCCATCGACGGCTCGGTGGTCGCTGGCGCCTCGGTCGCTGTCGCCGTCGGCTCGCCGGCGGCAGTCTCCCCGCCGGCGGCCCCGTCGGTCGCGGTTCCCTCGCCGGGCGTCCCGTCGCCGTTCCCGGCACACCCAGCGAGCAGCGCGCTCCCGAGGAGCGCGCTCCCGCCGGCGAGACACTTCCGACGCGTCAGTCGAGAGTCGTTGTCTTCGTCCATGTTTTAGGTAAGCCTAATTCAGGGTATAGTAGTTTCGGAACGGCGACAGCGGTGCCCGGGGCGGGTCCGGTCGGCCGCGGCAGTGCAACTCGATTCGGGGATGGGTCGGCGATGGAGCCGTCGGCGGTCACTCCTCGTCGACGGGGTCGAAGGCGTTGTCCCGCGTCGGGAACTCCCCGGTTTCGACCTCCTCGACGTACTGTTCGACGGCCCGGCGGATCTCCGAATCGAGGTCCGCGTACTGCTTGGCGAGGCTGTACCCCTCGCCGCCCAGGCCGAGCACGTCCGAGACGACGAGTACCTGCCCGTCGACGTAGCGGCCCGACCCGATGCCGATCGTCGGCACGTCCACGGCCTCGGTCACCTCCCGGGCGACCCCCTCGCTGACCGTCTCGAGGACGATCGAGAACGCCCCCGCGTCCTCCAGCCGCCGTGCGGTTTCCACCAGCGCCTCGCCCGGAGAGGAGGTGTCGGTGTCACGCCCCTGGACGTAGGCGCCGCCGATCTCCTTTCTCCGCTGGGGTGTGAGCCCCACGTGGCCCTGGACGGGGATGCCGAGTTCGGTCAGCCGGTCGACGATCTCGACCGTCGTCTCGCCGTAGGGCGCGGTCTCCAGCTTGACGGCGTCGGCGCCCGCCTCCTTGAGGAAGCGGCCGGCGTTCTCGACGGACTCGGCCATCGACGTGCCGTAGGTGAGGAAGGGCAGGTCGGCGACGACGAAGGCGTCCTCGGTACCGCGGACGACCGCGGCGGCGTTCGACAGGGCTTCCTCGAGGGTGACGGGGAGCGTGTCGTCGTACCCCAGGTGGTTGTCGCCGGCGCTGTCGCCGACGAGGATCATGTCGACGCCCGCCGCGTCCACCTGGGCGGCGATCGGCGCGTCGTACGCCGTCAGCATCGTCAGCGGCTCGCCGCCCTCGTGCTTCTCGTAGAGGTCCGGAATCGTCGTGCGAGACATCGCGATTGGTCTCCCTTCGACGGCCAGCGATTTATACGTGGTGCGAGCGAACCGCCCGGAACGATACTCTCCCGGTAGTCGAGGGGGTCGCTGTCGCGGTGAACGACACCGTTCGGATGGCCCCGGTCGGGACCGACGGGTTCGACGAGCGGCTGGCGACCCGCCGGGAGCCCGGGCGGTGGCCGCGGTGTCGCGGCCGAGTGCGGGTACGTCGAAGCGGAACGTGAGTGACGGAGCGGCGCCACCCAGAGGGAGAGAACGGAACGGAACGGAACGGAAGCGTGGAAGCCTGACAGTCGTTCGAGCGGGTCGGCCGGCGTTACGCGACCACCTCGCCGTCGGCGAGTGCGATCGTGTCGCCGTCGTGGCGGACGGTGACCTCGAAGGTCGCGCCGGGGGCGACCGCGCTCGTGTTCACCGCGGTACTGAACCGCCCGTCGTCGGTGACGGTCGCCGTGGTGAACTTGATGAACGGGCTCGTGTCGGTGGTGGACTTGATCCGAAGCTCCACCTCGGTCCCTGCCGACAGGTTCGTCTCGCCGGCGATCGTCTGCCCGGGCGCGGACTCGACGGTCAGCGCGTCGCCGTCGTAGTCGAGGGTCGTGTTGTGGTCCTCGTCGGCGACCGGGCTCGTATCGTTGACCGGCACCTTCGTCCAGTTGCCCTCGCTCGCGTCCGTCGGCGACACGTCGTTGTTCCCGCCGACGACGACGCCCTCGGTGGCGGCGACCGTCTCGTCTTCGTGTCGGACGCTGGCGTCGAAGGTCGTCCCGTTGTCGACGCCGACGAGATCGACCGCGGCGGAGAAGGTGCCGTCGTCGCCGACCGTCACCGACCGCTGGACGAGGAACGGCGACGCGCCGGACGAGGACGCGAGCCGGACGGTCACCTCGGTCCCGGACGGGAGGTCCGTCTCGCCGCGCACCGTCTCGTTTTCGAGCGCGGCGAGCGTGAGTCGGTCGCCCTCGTAGTCGAAGGCGGTGCCGCGCTCGGATTCGGGCCCGGCGTCGTCGTCGGGTGTGACGCCGTCGACGGCGCTGACGCGGGCGCTCACGTTCGCCAACTCGGCGCCGTCGCGGACGACCGTCGCTCGCGCGGCGGCGTCCTCGGAGACGCCCGAGAGGTCGACCGTCGCCGCGAACGCGCCGTCCTCGCCGACGGTCGTCGTCCGCGAGACGAGGAAGGGGTTCGCGGCGTCGTCGGAGACGATCCGCACCGCGAGTTCCGTCCCGGGGGCGAGGTCGGTCTCACCGGCGACGGTCTGATTCGGCGCTCCGTCGAGCGAGAGGTGGGCGCCCTCGCGGTCGACGGTCGTCCCGTCGCCAGCGGGCGTCTCCGTCGCGCCGGGCGCGCCGGTCGCGTCCGCGGGGCCGTCGCCGCCGAGCGGGACGCCGCCGGCCGACACCGCGGCGACGGCGGCCACGAGGACGACGGCGACGGCGCCGACCGTGCCGTAGGTGCGATTCATCGGTTCACCCCGGTTGTCCGGCGAGAGGGGTGTCTACGGACGGACCTCGGGAGGCCGTCCGTCTCGATTCGGTCGCGGGGTGGGCGGTCTGCGTGCATCCCACCTCCTGCTACTGTCGACTGGGAAGTATCACCGGCGGATGCTTAAATCGGGCTTTGAGCGGCGTCAGACGCTCACGGCTGCATCAGGCTCACTCGGTGCGAGCGCCACTCGCGGCTCCTTTCAGTCGCCGCTCGGTTTTCCGAGGGCTCGCTCCGCTCGCCTTCGCTACTCGTCGAGCAGGTGGTCGGCGAGGATCGGCACGAACGTGCCGATGTCGGTGACCATCCCGACGGCCTGGTCGCTGCCGCGGTCGAGCAACTGGGTGACGGTTGCGGGGTTGATGTCGACGCAGACGGTCCGGGTGGTCGAGGGCAGGCAGTTCCCGACGGCGACGGAGTGCAACAGCGTCGAGAGCATCAGGACCAGATCGGCCTCGTGGGCCTGCTCGCGGATGGCGTTCTGGGCCTCCATCGAGTCGGTGATGGTGTCGGGCAGCGGGCCGTCGTCGCGGATCGAGCCGGCGATGACGAACGGCACGTCGTTCTCGACGCACTCGTACATGACGCCCGATTCGACGGTCCCGCTCTCGACGGCCTCCTCGATGCCGCCCTCGCGGATGACCTCGGAGATGGTGTAGATGTGGTGTTTGTGGCCCTTCCGCGGGTGGTCGAGACTCTCGGTGTCCATGCCGAGGGAGGTGCCGTAGAGGTCGCGTTCGAGGTCGTGGACGGCGAAGCCGTTGCCGATCGAGAGCATGTCGACGAATCCCTCGCGGACGAGGCGAGCGAGGTCCTCGCGGGCGCCCGAGTGGATGAGCGCGGGGCCACAGACCGCGAGCACGTCGCCGCCCTCGCGCTTGGTCTCCTCGATGGCGTCGCCGACCTGGCGGATGGTCGACTCGGAGGGTCGTTCCGAGGAGACGCCGCCCTGCATGAACCCGAAGGCGCCCTCCCGATCCCGGGGGCGCTCGGGCGGACTGACGCGGATGCCCGTCTCGCCGGTGACGACGGCGTCGCCCTCCTCGACGCCGCTGAGGACCTCCGTGTAGGCGCGCGGGCCGCCGTCCTCGCCCTCGCGGTCCTCCACTATCACCGCGCAGTCCATCTCGATGTCCTCGACTTCGATCCACTCGCCGTCGATGCGGACCTCGGTGGGGTGGTTCGTGGTGGAGTAGAAGCCGTAGGGGACGACCTTGTCCTTCGGGGCGCGCTGGAGCGTGGCGTCTTTCGGGTCGGAGGGGTTGGCGCCGTTCTGGTGGAGTTCGTGGACGATGGACTGCAGGGTCTCTTCGTCGTCGGCCTCGACGAGCAGACGCGCGTAGGACTCCTCGGTCTTCTCGCGGCCGATGGCGAACTCCTCGACCTCGAAGGAGCCGCCCATGTCCATGATGATACCGAACGAGGCCTGCATCATCCCCGAGTCGATGATGTGGCCCTCCAACTCGACTTCGCGCGCGGCGGTCATGCCCGGAGCCACGGCGGGGGCGAGTAAGTCGTTTTGGATGGGCGTCGCCGCGAACTCGACGGCTGCCGCATCGAACCGGGCGACCGATGCCCGACCGGACCGATCCGCTTACCTGCCGAGCGGTCCTATCGACGGGTAATGGACCGCGGAGACATCACGCTCGCGCTCGCACTGCTCGTCGGGGTCGCGCTGACCGGCCAGATCGCCGGCCTCGTCGAGTCGGCGGGCTACGAGGGGCTCGGTAGCCTCGTCTGGCCCGTCGGCTACGGCAGCGTCGTCCTCGCCGCATGGTTCGTCTGGATCCGACCGATGGACCTGGGCGCCCGCGACCCCGACGACACCGACCTCTGGGGCCCCGACGACGAACAGACCGACCCGGACCGATAGCGGTTGTTAACCGAGCGCGATAATTTTAGCAACATGAATTAATCTACCCCCGTATCGTAGCAGCGGGGTTAATACGTCCCGGCGGGCTAGCTTCGAGTAATGACGAACGACGACCCGGACCGCCCCGACGGGGGCGACCACGACGCTGCCGACGCGGGGGAGGCGTGCTGCGGGTCCGACGGCTGCGACACCGCCGCCGGGGCGGCGAGCGGCGACGCCGACGAGGGGGCGGAGGTGCGCTTCTCGGTCCCGGAGATGGACTGCTCGTCCTGTGCGAGCAAGGTCGACGCGGCGCTCTCGGACCGCGAGGGCGTCGTCGCGACGGACCTGCGGCCGACGGCGGGGACGGCGACGGTCACCTACGACGCCGAGCGGACGACCCGAGCCGACCTCGTCGCGGCGGTCGAGAGCGCCGGCTACCCGGTCGCCGACGACGGTAGCGCGAGCGCGAGCGGCGATGCGGACGACGCCGCGGTCGGGGCCGGGAGCGTCTTCCGGAGCGCCCGCGCGAAGAGGACCGCGCTCAGCGGTCTGTTCCTCGGGCTCGGCCTGCTCGTCCAGTTCGGCCTCGCGGGGCTGAACGGGTCGCTCGTCGCGGTCGCGGGCCGGGAGCTGGCCGTCGCGGACGCGCTGTACCTGCTGGCGGTGCTGGCGGGCGGCGAGGTGATCGTCCGCAACGGCTACTACTCCGCGAGGAACCTGAGTCTCGACATCGACTTCCTGATGTCGGTCGCCATCCTGAGCGCGACCGGGATCTCGCTGGCGGTCCCCGACCTGCACTTCTACGTCGAGGCGGCGTCGCTGGCCGTCCTCTTCAACGTCGCCGAGCTGCTGGAACGGTATTCCGTCGACCGCGCACGCAACTCCCTCGAAGAGCTGCTGACGCTCTCGCCCGATGTCGCCACGGTCCGCCGGGCGACCGGCCCCGACGGCGAGACCGAGCGCGTCGAGGTGCCCGTCGAGGACGTGGCCGTCGGCGAGACCGTCCTCGTGGAGCCGGGCGAGAAGATCCCGATGGACGGGACGGTGACGGAGGGGTCGAGCGCGGTCAACCAGGCGCCGATCACGGGCGAGAGCGTCCCCGTCGACAAGGCGGTCGGCGACGAGGTGTTCGCCGGGACGATCAACGAACAGGGCTTCCTCGCGGTGGAGACGACCGCCGCGGCGGGCGACACGACCATCGACCGCATCGTCGAACTCGTCGAGGACGCCCAGGCGAACAAGACCGACCGCGAGCAGTTCGTCGAGCGCTTCGCCGACTACTACACGCCCGCGGTGGTCGCCGCCGCCCTGCTGGCGACGTTCGTCGCGCCGGTCGTCCTCGGCGGCGGCTGGGCGACGTGGTTCGTCCGCGGTATCTCCCTGCTCGTCATCGCCTGCCCGTGCGCGTTCGTCATCTCGACGCCCGTCACCGTGGTCTCGGGCGTCACGAGCGCGGCGAAAAACGGCGTGCTGATCAAGGGCGGCAACCACCTCGAAGCGATGGGCGAGGTGGACGCCGTCGCCTTCGACAAGACGGGGACGCTCACCACGGGCGAGCTGTCGGTGACCGACGTGGTCGGGCTCAACGGTAACGACGAGGCGAACGTACTCGCCTGCGCCCGCGCTATCGAGCGTCGGAGCGAACACCCCATCGGCGACGCCATCGTCGCCCACGCCGACGAGCGCGGTGTCGCGGACCGCGAGGTGACCGACTTCGAGAGTATCACCGGCAAGGGCGTCCGCGCGGACCTCGACGGCCGCACGCACTACGCCGGCAAGCCCGGGCTGTTCGCGGACCTGGGGTTCGATCTGGGCCACGTCCACCTGACCGGCGGCGAGGCGGTGACCGACGGGGGTGTCGCGGTCGAGGCGGCGAAGTCGCCCTGCGCGGACCGCGACGACTGCGTCGACCTCGTCGAGACGGTCCCCCGACTCCAGTCGGAGGGGAAGACGGTCGTGCTCGTCGGCACCGAGGCGGAGATCGAGGGCGTGGTCGCCATCGCCGACGAGGTGCGTCCGGAGGCCCGCCGGACCGTCGAGCGCCTGCGCGAGCAGGGCGTCGACCACCTCGTGATGCTCACCGGCGACAACGAGCGGACCGCCGGCGCGGTCGCCGAGCGGGTCGGCGTCGACGAGTTCCACGCCGACCTGCTCCCCGACGAGAAGGTCGACCGGGTCGAGGCGCTCCGCGAGGAGTACGACACCGTCGCGATGGTCGGCGACGGCATCAACGACGCGCCCGCGCTGGCGACCGCCTCCGTCGGGGTCGCGATGGGCGCCGCGGGGACCGACACCGCGCTGGAAACCGCCGACGTGGCGCTGATGGGCGACGACCTCTCGAAGCTCCCGTACCTCCACCGGCTCGCCCGCACCGGCAACGGGATCATCCGCCAGAACGTCTGGGGGAGCCTCCTCGTGAAGGCCGCGCTGGCCGTCGCCATCCCGCTCCCGTTCGTCGCCGTCCCCCTCTGGTTCGTCGTCCTGGCCGGCGACGTGGGCATGACCACCGCCGTCACCGGCAACGCCATGCGACTCGCCCGGCTCCGCCCCGACCCCGCGACCGCCTGAACCGGTGACACCGTGACCTCCTGAACCGGGGACACCGCGATCGTCTGAACCGGAGACACCGCGACCGCTCGCTCGAAACATGAGATATATTTTACGAAATACTAATAGACAGAATACGATCATATCTCGCACTATCGGCGTTCGATACGGAAGGGCACGAATATATCCTACGGAGCGGCTATAAGCGCCGATATACGAACAACTCCGCGCGAGTCGCGACGATCCGATAGGCCCGCATGTTTCCGCAATTTAGCGCGCTGTAGTGACTATAACCCCCAAAAATACCAAACGAGGGCGAGAATAGGACCACTCAAAAACATAAAAATAATTGTATTATTGGGATCGGACATTTCTGGGTGAGTGGTCGGGTCGAGATTCGGGCCGTCGGAGCGGTCCGGTTCCGGCCGACCGGGCCGCGGTCGGTGGGGAGGGCGACGAACGGAAGACCTATCAGCGAGTCCGTGGTAGCGGGTGTGCATGACGAATCGACAGGACGAGCGCCCGGACAACAAGGTAGAGCGGGTCGTCCGCGAGTACGAGCTGGGGGATTTGGGCCGGGAACTGGAGCGACGGTGGACGGGGGAGGGGCGGGAACGGCAGAGCCTGCGCGACCTCGCGGACTTCTTCAACCGGCGCGTGCTGGAGAGCGCCATGGACGAGGCGGGCGTCGTGACGCTACAGGGGGAACTGGAGAACATCTACGACCTGCTCACCGGCGACGACGTGACCGAGGGGGCTCGCACCCAGGCCCGCAACCGGCTCGAACGGGAGGGGATCGACGTCGACGACCTCCAGAACGACTTCGTGAGCCACTACGCCGTCCACACCTACCTGCGGGACTACCGGAACGCGGAGTACGAGGGCGGCGACGACGGCGACCAGCGCGAGAAATCCGTCGAGACCATCCAGCGACTCACCAGTCGACTGAACGCGGTCACCCGGCGCAACGTCGAGAACCTCCGGTCGACCGAGCGACTGGACGTCGGTCCCGTCGACGTGATCGCCGACGTACAGGTAGTCTGCCAGGAGTGCGGCCGCCAGGACGACCCGATCGACCTCATCGAACGGGGCGGCTGTCGCTGCCGTGTCGACGAGTAGCATTACACTCGTATGTGTGTAATTCCGCCGCGACGGCACTGGGATCGCGTGGTCTCGACGGGCGGGGGATCCGAGCGGGAGCGACGATGCAATACCTTTATCCGCCGCTGACGGCCACCGGTACACATGGGAGCGACCGATAGTAAGACGAAGTCAGTAGACGTCGCCGTCGAGAACGTCGGGGGGATCGACGCGACCGACGTGTCGTTTTCCGCGGGCGTGACGATCCTCACGGGTCGCAACGCGACGAATCGCACGTCGCTGCTGCAGGCCATCATGGCGGGCCTCGGGAGCGACAACGTCTCGCTCAAAGGTGACGCCGACGAGGGCCGCGTCGAGTTGACCGTCGGCGAGGAGACGTACACGCGGACGCTCACCCGACAGAACGGGACCGTCGTCACGAACGGCGACCCCTACCTGGAGGAGGCGGAGATCGCCGATCTGTTCGTCTTCCTGCTGGAGTCAAACGAGGCCCGGCGGGCCGTCGAACGCACCGAGAACCTGCGCGAGCTCATCATGCGGCCGGTGGACACCGCCGCCATCGAGTCCGAGATCGACCAGTTGCAGGGCGAGCGCGACGAGCTCGAGCAGCGCCTCGACGACCTCAAGTCGCTGCGCAGTTCTCTGCCGGAGCTGGAGGAGCGCCGCCAGGAGCTGGAGCGTGAGATCGAGGACAAGCGCGAGGAGCTCACCGAGAAGAAAGAGCAGATCGACGACGCCGACCAGGACGTGGGGACGACCCGCGACCAGAAGGCCGAACTCGAGGACGCGCTGGAGTCGTTCCGCGAAGCGCGCTCGGACCTCGAGGACGTGCGCTACAACCTCGACAGCGAGCGCGAGAGCATCGACGCGCTGGAGTCGGAGATCGAGGAGGTCGAGACGGAGCTCGCCGAGCTCCCCGAGGAGGTGGCGGGCGACGTGAGCGAGGTCGAGGACCGTATCGGGCGACTGCGCGACCAGCGCCAGACGCTGGACTCGACGGTCAACGAACTGCAGAAGGTGATCCAGTTCAACGAGGAGATGCTGGAGGGGACGAGCTCCGACGTGGTCGCCGCGCTGCGGGGCGAGGACGACGCCGAGGAGCTGACCGAGCGGCTCGTCGACGACCAGGTCGTCTGCTGGACCTGCGGCAGCGAGGTTGACCAGTCGGACGTGGAGACGACGCTCGACCGCATCCGCGACCTGCGCCAGTCGAAGCTCTCCGAGCGCCAGGACCTGCAGTCGGAGATAGACGACCTGAAGACCGAGAAGGCGACCTATCAGGAGAAACAGCGCCAGCGCTCGCAGCTCGAGGACCGACGCCAGCGCGCCGAGTCCGAACTGAGCCAGCGCCGCGAGCGCGTCGAGGACCTGGAGGCCGACCGCGACCGCCTGGAGGACCGCATCGACGAACTCGAGGGCGAGGTCAACGAGCTCCAGGACGAGACCCAGAGCGACCTGCTGGACCTGCACCGCGAGGCCAACGAGCTGGAGTTCGAGATCAGCCGCCGCCAGGACGACCTGGAGGACGTTTCCGAGGAGATCGAGCGCATCGAGTCCGAACTCGACCGGCGCGACGACCTCAAGGCCGAGCGGGAGGAGCTGCAGGACCGGATCGAGGACCTCCGCACCCGGATCGACCGCATCGAGACCGAAGCCGTCGACCAGTTCAACGAGCACATGGAGTCGGTGCTGGAGATGCTCGGCTACGAGAACCTCGAACGGATCTGGATCGAGCGCAAACAGGAGCGCGTCAAGGAGGGACGCCGCCGCGTCGAGAAGTCCGTCTTCGACCTCCACGTCGTCCGCTCGACGGACGACGGCACGACCTACGAGGACTCCATCGACCACCTCAGCGAGTCCGAACGCGAAGTGACGGGGCTCATCTTCGCACTCGCCGGCTATCTCACCCACGACGTGTACGAGACGTGCCCGTTCCTCCTGCTGGACTCCATCGAGGCCATCGACTCCGACCGCATCTCCCGTCTCGTCGACTACGTCTCCGAGTACGCCGAGTACGTCGTCGTCGCCCTGCTCGAAGAGGACGCCCAGGCGCTCGACGACGACTACCAGCGCGTCACCGAAGTCTGAGCCCGCTCCTCCGTCACCTCCCCCGCTGTCGTCGCTCGCTCCACCATCGTCGACTCCGCCACTGTCCGTTCTGCTACCACTCGTCCTGTCACCGTCCGTCCAGGGACCGAGCGCGCCGGTTCCCGTTCCGTTACCACAGATGTTTACTCGATACGTAGTGAATATTTAGAATCGTAGACTTCTGAAGTCGTATACGTATTCTGGTATCAATCCGGATCCGTGGCGTCCGGAACGGTGTCTCGGGTCGGATCCGGAAATACGACACGGAAGAGATACGCACGGCAGAGATCTCGACGTTTCGACTATCCTATCTGGACGACCTGTCGACGCCTTCACCGGAGCGTCCGATACCCGAAAATCGCCGTACAGCGTGGTGATACGTGCTTGAATCAGTGTTTCGAACATCCGAACGAAGGTTTCGAAAAGTGCGAAGAACTCGTACTTCATCCGAACGGGCAGATCTCGTAGTATTCTGTGATACGGATACGACTGGCGGAGATAGACGGCACGAACGGCTGGTCGGTCGGGGGACGCCGGTGAGAACAGTGGGCCGTCGTCAGGAACCGCGGGCGCGGCGCAGTCCGTTCCGGAGGGACGCGAGGGGGGCGTATCGCGACCAGTACAGCTCGGTCCCGGTCCAGGCGAGCACGGTCAGGACGGCGAGCCCGCCGAAGGCCAGGTCGGTGAACCGGACCCAGGAGGGGGCGGCGTACAGCGCGCCGTTGACGAGGAGACTCGGGGTCAGCTCTTTGAGCGCGACCCAGACGGTCTCGGCGGGGCCGCGGTCGGGGTGGACGATCTGGCCGGCCGGCGGCACGGTATCGGACCCGACGTCGGGGTTGGCCGGCTGGAACAGGGGGACGCCGACGCCCGAGCGCGAACTCGACCCGCCGGCGGTCGTGCCGCGCTCGTCCCGGATCGACCGCATGCTGTGCCCGCCCGCGCTCTCGTCGCCGGTCCCCAGTCGCTCGACGTCGTAGGGCATGCCGACGGTGTGGCTCCAGTTCACGCTCCCGTCCGGGCTGATCTCGGCGATGCGGTCGCCGTGCGTGTCGACGATCAGCGTGTTGCCGTTCGGGAGGCGGTCGGCGTCGCGGGGCCACTGGAGGCGGCTGTCCCGCCAGCCCCACGACCGGCGCCACTCGCCGTCGGCCGCCGTCGTCGCCTCGCCCGTCTCGGGGTCGACGCGCTGGTACTCCAGCAGTCGGCTGTTCTCCGAGTCGGCGACAGTGATGGCGGGGCCGCCCCGCTCGGGCGGGATGTAGTCGGGGTTGTGCTGCTCGTAGAGGATGTCGTAGTTGTCCTCTTCGCCGAGCGTCCAGTTGGCGTCGACGCCCTCGCCGGGCTCGAGGAACACGACCCGGTCCATGTTACGGACGCTAACCATGAACCGCCCGTCCGCGAGCACCTCCACGTCGTTGATGTGCGTCCAGTCGCCGGCGGCGCCGCCCACGTCGTCGGGGAAGTACGAGGAGGCGTTCCACTCGTACACCGTCTCGTCGGTCGTCACGTTCACCACGCGGACGCTGTCGCGGAGGATGTCCGCGACGGCGACGTGCGTGTCGTTGATGCGGTCCACGTCGTGCCAGCGGCCGGAGTAGATCTTCGGCGTGAGCTCGCCGTAGACGGTCTCGGTCTCGCCGGTGGTCAGGTTCACGCGCTCGAAGACGTTGTACGTACACCGGTCGGTGCTAACCGTCGCACACGCCTCGCCGTCGCGGTGTTCGGCGGCGAGGTACTCGACGGTGTAGGGTCGGCCTTCGACCGGGTCGACGTCGAAGTACACGCGGTAGTCGTCCTCGTAGTAGGCCACGTCGCCGGAGCGGTCGAACGCGACCAGCTCGGCCTGTTCGTCGGAGGCGTAGAACCCCTGGGTTCCGACGACCGTCAGGTCGAGCTGGTCGTGCTCCGCGGGGTCGACGAGGACGGGGCCGTCGGCGTCGCTGGCCGCGCCGTCCGGCGAGCCGCCGGGGTCGGTGAGCCGGGAGTCGCCCGGGCCCGCGGAGACGCCGGTCGGCGACGCTTCGGGACCCGCGACGCCGGTCGCGCCGGGCGCGGACCCGCCCGCGTCGGCGAGCGACCCGTGTGTCCGCGCGACGTTCGGTTCCGCCGTCGCGTAGCTGCTCGCTACCGCTCCCGCCGCGAGGACCAGCACGGCGGCGAACAGCGCGCGAGCGAGTCGTTTGGAGGGGCCGTCCATGTCCTACCCGTGTGTAAGGGACCGTTAAGTTTCTTTAGATCCCGCTTGCGAGTCGGTTGCGTCCGCCCGGAATCGCCGGCGTTCGGCCGAGCGTCCCGGCGCTGCGGATACTTCTCACTCCCGCGCGACGAACACGTCGCTGTCGAGGCGGTCGGTGACGCGGTCGGCGAGGGCGCGGAGGTTCTCCGTGTCGTCGCGGTTGTACGACACCAGCGTCTCCAGGGCCGACTCGTCGCCCCGTTCGTACTCCCGCCAGAGCCGGACGGCGTCCTCGCCCGAGAGGTCCGGCCGGTCGCGGTCGATGCCCGTCTCCCGCTCGATGCGTTTCAGCCCGCCGGTCAGCCCCAGCCGCCGGCAGGGGTACATCAGGTCGACGTGGGGAACCTCGACGTCCACACCGAACGCCGATTCGAGGAACGGCACGTCGAAGCGCTTGCCGTTGAACGTCACGAGCAGTTTCGCGTCGTCGAGGTGGGTCTGCAGGCGCTCGGCGGTCAGGTCCCGGTCCGCGACCAGCGCCGTCGTCTCGCCGGGGGTGTGGAGCCCGACGACCGTCACGTCGTGCCGTTGCTGGTCGAGGCCCGTCGTCTCGATGTCGAGGAAGCAGGTCTCCTCGCGGAAGTTCTCGTAACACCGCCAGTGGCTGCCGGAGGGGAACCGCTCGCGGAAGAACGCGGCGTCGCCGTCGTCGAGGCGCTCGGCGGCCGTGGCGACGAACGACTCGATGTTCTCGGCCTGCCGGGCGCCGACGGCCGACGGGTCGAACGCGTCCCAGTGGGTGACCCCCGACTCCCACAGCGACCGCTCGGTCTGCTCGCCCACGCCGTCGACCGGGATGAAGCTGTTCTCGATGCGCACAGTGGCCGATTCGTCCCCGCCGTCTTGGCCCTTTCGGGACCGCCCGAGGACTCGGTCCGCGGGCGCCCCTCGCGGCGCGATCGCCCGGCGGGCGCGCACCTCGCCGCGCCGCTTATGTGTCCCTCGTCCTAACGCTCGCCAATGGACCGACGGCTCGCGCTGGTCGCGGTGTTCGCGGTGGCGCTGGCCGGCTGTAGCGCGCTGGCTCCCGGCGGCGGGGGCGGAGCCCCGGCGGCGACCGACAGCGTGACGCCGATGGCCGTCCCGACCGACACCCCCGTCGAGACGCTGTCGCCGCCGCCGGGCGTCGCGGCCGACGGGAGCGTCTCGCCCGGCGCGCTGGTGCGGGCGCACTTCGCGGCGCTCGGCGACCGGTCGTTCAGCTGGCGCCTCGACTACCGGCGCAGTATCGACCGGTCGGCGCCCGTCGGCGGGGAGACGGCGTCGAACGCCACCGTCGACGTCGCAGAACGGCGACTGCGAGTCGGCGACGACGGGTCCTACCGCCTCACCCGGCGGATGACCGGGATGGCCGGCGGCACCGTGTACGCCGACGACACCGGCCGATACGTGCGCGGTGCGCGCTCGAACGGGTCCGGGTACCGCGTCGCCAGCGGCGACCCCGACTATCGCCACTACTTGCGGACGGGCCAGACGCTCGGCCGGTACTTCTCGGTCGACGCGTCGACCGTCTCGACGGTCGAGCGCGAGGGCCGGACCTACTACCGCGTCCACGTCACCAGTCCGCCGCGGACCCTGACGGAGGGGCACGCGAAACAGACGATCCGCGACTACGCCGCGACCGCCTACGTGACGCCCGAGGGGCTCGTCCGGGCGGTCGTCGTCGAGTACGAGTACACCCTCACCGACGACCGCGTCGCGGTGTCGCTGCGGTCGGAGTACCGCGCCGTCGGCGACACCGAGGTGTCCAGACCCGGCTGGGTCACCCACCCGGCCGGTGACGACGGGACGGCGACGGTGCGACCGTCGACGGCGGCCGCGACGCCGACCGCTGCGGTGGGGACGCCGACCTCCCCGCCGACCGCGACGACCGACGCGTCGGCGCGGACCGCGACGCACGCAGACGGAGGGGAGCGATAGATGGGCCGCACCTCCGACCCGGGGCCGGCCGGATCCGGTCGATTGCTGGCCGCCGTCGCGCTGCTGGTCGTCCTCGCGGGCTGTAGCGTCTTCGCCGGCGGGGGCGGGCCGACGCCGGCGGAGACGGTCACGCCGGCGCCGGTGCCGGAGCTGGGGTCGACCGACACGCCGGCGCCGGCGACGCCTCGGGAGCGCCTGGGCGCGTTCCCGGCGATCTCGGCGGACGGCGATATCAACGTCAGCCGGCTACACGCCGCGCACATCGCGTACCTCTCGGACCACTCGTACACGCTGGAGTGGGAGCGGCGGACGGCCGGCGGGTCCGGGACGATCACCAGGGAGTACGACCGGCGGATCGCCGTCGGAGCCGACGGGACCGTTCTGGTCCGCAACGCGGACGGCGGGACGAACACGACGGTCACCTACGCCGACCGGACCGGCGCCTACCGGCGCGTCGAGGGGCCGAACGGGACCGGTGCCGTACCCACGTCGGTGGAGTTCATCGACCCCGTCGGCCAGCGCTACGCGGAGACCGTCTCCTTCGAGGTTCTCACGTTCCTGAACGAGGGGTACGACTCGGTCGACGTGGTGACCAGCGGCGGGCGCCAGTACGCGCGGGTCGTCTCGGGCAACGTCCCGCCGCAGATCCCCGAGACCTACAGCGCCTACGCGGTCCACGACTTCGCGGCCACGCTGTGGATCGCCCCCGAGGGCTACGTCCGGGCCGTTCACTACGAGTTCGACCTGCGCAACATCGACGAGCGCATCGCCGTCGAGTGGCGCTACACCTACGACCGCGTCGGCGAGACGACCGTCGACCGACCCGAGTGGGTTCCCGAGTCCACGCCCGCCCCCTCGCCGACGCCCACCGACGACCCCGCTCGCGTCCCGCCCGAGACGGTCGCCGACGCCTCCGCCGGCGACTGATCCCGCGCGCCGACCAGTCCCGTGGTATTCCCTGACAATCACCACGTCAGCGCCGCTCACGCCGGATTCTTTTTCGCTTCCGAGTTAATTTCTCGTAAAATATCGTGAAAAGAATTATGCCCGTCGCCGGAGAACGAGGGGATATGATCCAGGTCGGCGTCAACGGATACGGGACGATCGGGAAGCGCGTCGCGGACGCGATACGCGCTCAGCCGGACATGGCGGTCGCCGGCGTCGCCAAGACCAGTCCGAACTTCGAGGCGAAAGTCGCGCTCGAACGCGGGTACCCGCTCTACGCGGTCGACGCCGAGCGGACCGCGGCGTTCGACGATGCCGGCTTCGACCTGGCCGGGACCGTCGACGAACTCGTCGCGGACAGCGACGTGGTGGTCGACGCCACGCCCGCCGGGGTCGGCGCGGAGAACGCCGAGCTGTACCGCGAACACGACACGCCCGCGATTTTTCAGGGCGGCGAGGACCCCGACGTGGCCGAGGTGAGCTTCAACGCCCGCGCCAGCTACGAGGCCGCCCGCGGCGCCGACTCCGTCCGGGTCGTCTCCTGCAACACGACCGGACTCTCGCGGCTGTTCGCGCCCATCGCCGAGGCGTACGGGATCGAGAAGGCCCGCGTCACGCTCGTCCGTCGCGGGGGCGACCCCGGCCAGACCGACCGCGGACCGATCAACGACACGCTGCCGGACCCCGTCGAGATCCCGTCCCACCACGGGCCCGACCTGAACACGGTCTTCCCGGACCTGGACGTGGACACCATGGGCATGAAGGTGCCCGCGACGCTGATGCACACTCACTCGGTCAACGTGACCCTGGAGCGCGAGGCCGACGCCGAGTCGGTCCGCGAACTGCTCGACGCGGAGTCCCGCCTGTTCGTCCTCCCGCCGGAGCTCGACATCGACGGCGCGGGCAAGCTCAAGGAGTTCGCCCAGGACGCCGGGCGCCCGCGCGGGGACTGCTGGGAGAACTGCATCTGGGGCGACTCGATCACCGTCGAGGGCCGCGACCTGTACCTGTTTCAGGCCATCCACCAGGAGGCCGACGTGGTCCCGGAGAACGTCGACGCCGTCCGCGCCGTCGCCGACACCGCCGACCGCGAGGAGAGCACCACCCTCACCGAGGACGCCATCGGCCTCGACGGCCGGATCGGCGGGACGCTGCGGGACCCGGTCGCTCGCTCGCCCGCCGTCGCCGACGGCGGCCGCGACGACGACTGACTCGCCGTCTCACACTCGATCGCCGCTCGTTCTCGATGCTCCCCGAGCGCCGCCCCTACTCGATCCCTTCCGAGAGCGTGAACCGCTCGACGTCGTCCGTGTCGGTGTCGACGACCGCGTCGGACCCCGTGTCGAGGACGACGGCGTAGTGGGGCCCGGGCGCGCCCTCGAAGGGGACGCCCCCGGGGTTGATCCGGACGGTCGACTCGTACTCCTCGTGGACGAACTGGTGGGTGTGGCCGTGCAGGACGTAGTCGTAGCGGCCGCACTCGACCAAGGCGTCGACGACGGCGCCGCTGGTGCCGTGGTAGACGACGAACTCCCGGCCGTCGACGGTCAGTTCGGCCGTCTCGCCGTGGTAGGTGCCGAAGTCGCCGACCGTGTCGGCCAGCGCCCACTCGCCGTCGTTGTTGCCCCGGACGGCGTGAAAGTCGAACGACGAGGCGAACGGCGTCGCCGAGAACGGGGCGACGATGTCGCCGCAGTGGACGACGACGTCGCAGTCCTCGCGTTCGAACGTCTCGACGGCCGCCTCGACCGCGTCCAGGTCGTCGTGCGTGTCGGAGACGATACCGAGTCGCATGGGCGGACTTCGCCCGGTCGCGCCATCAACGTGTCCCTCGACCCGCTCGCGGCGCGGCGTTCCGGGAGGCGCGGGTTCAAGAGACTCCCCGTCGAACCGCCGGCATGGACGTACTGATAACGGGCGGCGCGGGCACCATCGGCACGGCGATCACCGACGAACTCGGCGACCGCGAGGCGTACTCGTTCACCAGCCTCGACGTGGTTGAACACCCGGACGACGACGTGGACTCGGTCGTCGCCGACGCGACCAACGAGGCGGTCGTCCGCGAACACGTCGCAGCGGCGGACGCGGTGGTCCACCTCGCGCGGGTCCACATGGACGAGGGCGGTCCGAACGACCGGGCGATCGCCTGGAGCGACGAGCACCTCGAGAACCTCCGGCTCCACGCGACCGCCTACGAGGCGGCCGTCGACGCGGACCTGGACAGCTTCGTCTACGCCTCCTCGAACCACGCCGTCGGGATGTACGAGGTCGAGGCCGCCCCCGACATCTACTACGGTTCGGACTTCGAGGTCGACCACACGGTCCAGCCGCGGCCCGATTCGATGTACGGCGTCGAGAAGGTCTACGGCGAGGGCGTCGGCCGACTCGCCGCCGAGACGACCGACCTCTCGGTGTACGCCCTGCGGATCTGCGCGGTCCGCGACCCCGAGTACGACCACCCCTACGGCGACGCCCGGCGCGGCGTCGACGGGGGTCGCTTCGAGCCCGACTCGGCGGCCTACGACGAGCAGGTCGCCCGGATGCACTGCATGTGGCAGTCACGCCGGGACATCGCCCACATGGTCGAGCGCTGTCTCGCCGACGATTCGGTCTCCTTCGACGTGTTCTACGGCGTCAGCGACAACGAGAACCGCTGGTTCGACATCGACCACGCCCGCGACGTGATCGGCTACGACCCCCGCGACTCCGCCGACGAGTGGGACGCCCCGCCGTCCTGACCGCCGCGGGACCGCTCCGGCGGTCTCACCCCGCTCCGACCCGCCGACTGCGACCCGGCGACGATCGGGAGAGATTAACTCGTCGCCGAGTCATTTTATTTCACGTCTCGGAGAAAGAAATTTATTGACTCGGACCAAGCGGAACACATGGGAGACACCGGCGGAGACTGGACGCGGCGGCACGCACGGCTCACCTGGGAGGGTAAACAGGGTGGCACGCCACCGGAAAACGGAGGGGGATCCGGCGGGCGGGTCGTCCGTGCGGACCCGCGCGCCGACGACTGGAGCGCGCGACACGCCTGGTGTCGCCGCGCCTGACGCCGCTCACTCCCCTTCGCGCAGTACCTCGACGCCGACCAGCCGCTCGCCCGTCAGCGCGCGGATGTACGCGCCGCCGGCGATCGAGACGTGCCCGAAGTCGTCCTCGCTCATCCCGTACAGCTCGATGGCCCGGGAGGTGTCGCCGCCGCCGACGACCGAGAAGCAGTCCGTCTCGGCGATGGCTTCGAGGACGCCGACGGTGCCGTCGGCGAACCGTTCGTCCTCGAACAGCCCCAGCGCGCCCTTAACGAAGACGGCCTCCGAGTCCTCGATAGTGGCGGCGTACTCCGAGACCGTGTTCGACCCCACGTCGAGAAAGGCCCGGTCTTTCTCCTCGATATCGAGCACCTCGATCTCCGCCCGCTCGCCGTCGTCGTCCTCGAACGCCAGATCGAGCGCCAGCCGGATCTGGTCGCCGTAGTCGTCGAGCAGACTACCGATCGTCGCCTCGTTCTCGGCCCACTGGTCGTCGAAGAGATCCATCCCCTCGATGTCCCGGCCGACGGGGACGCCGTCGGCCCGGAGGAACAGCTCGCCCGCGATCCCGCCCAGCAGGAAGGTGTCGACCTTCTCCTCCAGGGCGGTCATCACGTCGATCACGTCGGTCGCCTTCGTTCCGCCGACGACCATCGTCACCGGCCCGTCGAACTCCCGCTCGGCGATGGCCGTGTTGGCCTCGTACTCGGTCTCCATGACGCGGCCGGCGTAGGCGGGCAGCGCCAGCGGGAACCCCACGAGCGAGGCGTGGCTGCGGTGGGCCGCCGAGTAGGCGTCGTTGACGTAGGCGTCGAACGCCGGTGCCAGCGCCCGCACGAACTCCGTCTCGGCTTTCGTCTCGGGGTCCTCCTCCGGCAGCTCCTCGTCGCACATCCGCGTGTTCTCCAGCAGGAGGATCTCCCCGCCGTCGAGGTCCTCGATAGCGGCGAGCGCGTCGTCGCCGAAGGTGTCGGCGACGAACCCGACCGGCTTCCCGACGTGTCGTCCCAGGATGTCGGCGTGCTGTTCCAGAGAGACGAACGTCTCGCGACCGGGGCGGCCCTGGTGGGCCATGCAGACGACGGCGCAGTCGCGGTCGGCGAGTTCGCGCACCGTCTCGGCGTGGCGGTCGAAGCGGCGGTTGTCCCGTACCTCGCCGTCTTCGACGGGGGAGTTCAGGTCGAGCCGTACGAGCACGCGCTGTCCGTCTTCGAGGTCGTCGAGGGTCTTGAACGAGGCCATGTGTCTGTTCGGACCGTCGCCCGGCGACGAGAAAAAACCGACCGTTCGCACGGCGGACTCAGTCCAGTGCGGCGGCGAGGACGACGGCGAGGGCGGCGCCCGACCCGGCGCCCAGCCCCGCGAGGGCTCCGCCCGGAAGCGACCACGGTTGGACCGCGAGCGCGAGCAGGGCACCGGCGACGCCGCCGAGGCCCGCGCCGCTGGGGACCACCCACTGTAGTCGTCCCGCGCTGTTCCACTCGTCCGGCCGTCGACCGAGTTTCGCTCGGAGGGACATCGCTGTCGGCGCGTAGACGCGGACGGCAAAAAGCGGTTGGGTGTTCGACAGGATCAGTACTCGGTGACGAACTCGGCCACGTCGAGCATGCGGTTGGAGAAGCCGTACTCGTTGTCGTACCAGGTGAGGATCTTCGTCATGCCGTTCACGACGTTGGTCGACTGGAGGTCGACCTGCGAGGAGTAGGGGGTCCCCTGGATGTCCGTCGAGACGACCTCGTCGTCGGTGACGCCGAGGACGCCCTCCAGGTCACCGGCGGCGGCCTCGCGGAAGGCGTCGTTCACGTCGGCCTCGGTGACCTCCTCGTTCAGGTCGACGACGAACTCGGTGATCGAGCCGTTCGGGACCGGGACGCGGATGGCCATGCCGTCGAGTTTCCCCGCCAGTTCGGGCAGGACCTCGGTGGCGGCCTGGGCGGCGCCGGTGGAGGTCGGGACGATGTTCTCGGCGGCGGCGCGGCCGCGTCGGGTCTTGGACTTGGGGCCGTCGACGAGGTTCTGCGACCCCGTGTAGGCGTGGACGGTCGTCAGCTGGCCGGCCTCGATCCCGAACTGCTCGTCGAGCACCTTCGCGACGGGCGTGATGGAGTTGGTCGTGCAGGAGGCGTTCGAGACCACGTCCTCGCCGTCGTACTCGTTGTGGTTGACGCCGTAGACGATCTGTTTGACCGGCTTCTCCCCCTTCGGCGGCGCCGAGATGACGACCTTGTCGGCGCCGGCGTCGAGGTGTTTGCTCGCGTCGTCGTAGTTGCGGAAGATGCCGGTCGCCTCGAAGGCCACGTCCACGTCCAGCTCGTCCCACGGGAGTTCGGCGGGGTCGGTCTCCCCGTGGACGGAGGCGCCGAAATCGGTGCCGTCGACGGTCATGACGCCCTCGTCGAGGGTCACGCCGTCGAGGGTCCCCATCACCGTGTCGTAGCGCGCGAGGTACTCCATGTCCTCGTCGTCCATCACGTCGTTGATGCCGACGACCTCCACGCGCGGGTCCCCAAGCGACGCGCGGAAGACGTTGCGTCCGATGCGGCCGAAGCCGTTCAGACCGATGCGTACGGTCCCCTCGTCGGATTCACTCATGCTGAATGCACAGTCTCCCGAGACGAGTATAGAGTTTTCGAATACGGAACAGGCGGATCGTTCGTTCACGCACGGTGACCGCGGTCCCGGCCGCCGCAGTCGGGCCGTGCGGGCGCGACGGGGCCGGTCACGGGCGGCGGCGCTCGACCCGGATCCCCCGGTCGCGTTCGGCCCGTTCTCGGAGGCGTTCGACCCGCTCGTCGGTCGCGGGATGGGTCGACAGCAGCCGCGTCAGCGGTCCCTCCTCCTCGCCGTCGACGTACAGCGGGGAGAGCAGCGACCACGGTCCCTCGCCCGCGCGTTCGATCTTCCGGAGCGCCCGCGCCAGCGCCAGCGGGTCGCCGGTCACCGCCGCCGCGCGGTCGTCGGCCGCGAACTCCCGGCGCCGCGAGTGGGCCAGCAGCGCCAGCGTCAGCGCGAAGAAGGCGAGCGACACGGAGCCGACGACCGCCCGCTGAAGCTTGCCCGGGACCGTCCGCGTCCACGCCTCGGGCCGCCCGCGGATCCACGCCACCCCGCGGGCCAGCCCCGCCGCGACGACGAGCACCGGCGCGAGTGCAAGCACCGCAAGCCCCGACAGCGTCTGTAACACGCTGTATCCGACCGTCTGGACCAGGCTGTCCTTGCGCTCGATGTGGGCCAGTTCGTGGGCCACGATCGCCGACAGCTCGTCGAAGGTCAGGATCGAGAACAGCCGCCGGTCGACGACGACGTGGCCCGGACCGAACCCGCCGCCCAGCGCCAGCGCGTTCGGCCGCCCCATCTCCGCGACCAGCACGTCCGGTCGCTGGATGCCCATCGCGTCGCTGAAGCCCCCGAGCCGCCGGTAGAGCATCGGTGCTCGGCCCTCCGGGAGTTCCCACACCTGCAGACTCCGGAGGATCTGGGCGGTGCCGACCCGATAGCTGACGAACGCGAAGACGACCGTCAGCACCGCCAGGTACAGCGCCAGCGTCCCCAGCGACGGCCGGATCGACCAGACCGCTCGCGCCAGTCCGTAGGCGAAATAGGCGCCGGCCAGATACACCGCCAGCGTCAGCACCCCGACGACGGCCATCAGCCCGCGCAACACCCAGCGCATATCGGATCTCGGTGTGGGCGCGTGAAAACGCTTGCCTGCGGATGGTCTGTGTCACGGCGATGGCGACCGAACGCGAGACGTTCGCACGAATTGGCGGCGTTCAGTAGAGGTAGTGGAGCTAGCGGTGCGGTCGGCGCGTGCTGTCGAGCGTGCTCGAACCCTGTGAGAGCCGCTCGAAACAGCCGCGCGAGGGATGAGGCGCGCAGGAGCTTGCGACGAGCACCGAATCGGCTGGGGAGGCTCGTGGCCGGCCGCGGTGCTGTGCGGGGTGATTGCGGTGTGGTGCTGTCCCTGGCGGACTGAAAGGGCGAGGCGCGCTTGCGTTTATTCAGTCGCCTGAGCGGGTACTATCCGCGCGGGCCGTGCGAAGAGCGCGGATATCCCGCCTCAGCGACCGCAAGCGGGTCGAGGGCTTTCAGCGCTAACCGTCGTCCGCGAGCGCCGCTCGACTTCCGTCCACACCGAATCGAACAGAAACAGCCGGCACAACTGAGACACGAACGGACCACGATGATCGAATCGGCCCACACGCTCATACCGTTCGGTCCCCACGTTCGGCGCATGGACGGGGACACGATGCTGAATCTGGTTGGCGCGGCCATCGTCGTGGCCGTGGTCGGGGGGCTGGTCGTCGTGGGACTGAACATCGCGGGCGGGAGTGGAGACACGGAAGCCCCGGAGGTGAACTGGACCGTCGAGCGGGTCAACGACACGGCCGTCCGGATCACCCACGCCGGCCGCGAGCCGGTCCGAACGGACGACCTCACGGTGCGCGTCGAGAGCTACCGCCGGGCGGCCGACTGGAGCGACCCTGTGACCGAATCCGACAGCACGGTCGTCCAGGCGAGCGAGGGGTCGATGCTCCGGATCGTGTGGGGTCCGGGGCGAGGCGAGGACGTGATCATGCACAGCGAACGGGTCTGAACGAGGCGGTCTCTCTCGCCGGACCGAAGCCCGTCGCCGTCAGTCCCCGCCCGCATCTGGACTGGTGAAGTTGGCGACGACCTCGACGCCGTCGGGACCGACCCGATAGCGTCGGTCGGCGTCGAGGTCGACCGTCCGCTCGGTCCCGTCGGGCCAGGTCACGTCGACGGTCGCCCCCTCGGCGTCGCCGAGGCCGACGTGGGTGACCGACGAGCCCTGCGAGATGAAGTCCGTCCGGGAGTTCTGCCAGACCGCGGTCTCCCGGCCGTCGACGGTGACCGTCGCGTTCGCGCCGATGGCGACCGCGCCATTCCCGTCGACGACCTCGAACTGGACGGCGCCGGCGGGGGCCGACGCGTCGGCGCCCCCTTCGGTGCCGGGCGACCGGACGGTGTTCTCGTAGACGGCGTAGGGGCCGTGGTAGTCGGCGATGATCACGTCGCGGTCGCCGTCGCGGTCGTAGTCGACGGTGACCATCCCGCGGCCGTCCTGTTCGGCAAGGCCGCGGTCGGCGGCGTCGAGGCGGGTGAAGTTGTCGCCGCCCCGCTCCCAGACCATCGGGAGGGTGAAGACGGGGTCGGACTGGTTGAGCGCGACGACGTTCTGGGTGGTGTGCATGAGATCACGGTCGCCGTCGTTGTCGAGGTCAGTGACGCTGGCGGCCCAGCCCCAGCCCCCCTCGCGGACGCCGTAGGCGCCGGCGCGGTCGACGAACTCGCCGTCGCCCTGGTTGACGAGCATGGTGTTGCCCTTCGTCCGGCCGGAGTGGATGACGTACTGGAGGAACCGCTTGAGCCGTTCGTAGCGGTCCGGAGAGAGCGTCTCCCGGGAGGCCGGGATGTCGATGTTGGTGACGAACACGTCGGGGCGGCCGTCGCGATTGATGTCGTTGACCTCCGAGGCCATGCCGTTGCGGGCGGTGGCGCCGCCGAGCTGGATCTGCCGGAAGGAGCCGTCGCCCCGGTTGAGGTAGACGGTGTCGTTGTTGTAGTCGTTGGCGACGTGGATGTCTGGGCGCCCGTCGCCGGTCAGGTCGACGAAGCTGGCCGCGAGGCTCCAGCGGTCGCCCGCGATACCCGGCGCGTCGACGCGCTCGAAGCGGTCCTCGCCCGATTCGCCCGTATTCTCGAAGAGGACGTTGGGGTTGCCGTTGTCGTCGGCGATGGACTTGTTGGGCGAGAAGTACCCGTCGGGGCGCTCGTCGGCCCAGTCGCCCGACTGGTAGACGAAGAGATCGCGGTCGCCGTCGCCGTCGTAGTCGGCGGCGGACGCCCCGAGCGGGTGCGTGAAGTTACCGAGGCCGATGTCGGTCCGCTCGAAGCTCCCCTCGTCGTTGTGGAAGGCGGCGGCGGGGCCGTCCTTGGCGAGCAGGAGCAGGTCGCGCCAGCCGTCGCCGTCGTAGTCGACGAAGGCGGCGCTCTTGTACTCGCGTTCGAGCCCGTCGAGTTCGCCCGTGCGCTCGAAAGCGCCGCCGGTGTTACGGAAGAGAGCGGGATGCTCGCCGCCGACGGCGAGGATGTCCTCCCAGCCGTTGTTGTCGATATCGGCGACGTAGACGCCGTTGTTGCCGTTGCCGGCGGCGCCGGTGCCGGTCCCGTTGTACGCGAGGCCGGCCTCGGCGGTGGCGTCGACGAACCCGATCTCGGCGCTCGCGCGGTCGGCGCCCGCCCCGTCGTCGTTACCCGGGGCGACGGCACAGCCGGAGACGACGAGGGCGGCGGCGACGGCGACGGTGAGGAGAGCCCGCCGAAGCGAGTCACCTGTCATGCGTCGGTCCCGGTCGGGAGCGCCCGCTGGGGGCGGGCCGGCACGAGCAGCGTCGCGCGATGGTGCGTCTCCAGGTAGTCGATGATCCCGTGGTCCTCGGCGGCCACGTCGTCGTCGTACTCGTCGGTGTTCATCGCCTTGCGGGTCTCGACGAAGTCCTCGACGTGGCCCTGGAGACCGGTGAAGTTGAACTCCGTCCCCTGGGCGGCGTCCGTGGCGACCCCCTCCGAACGCCGGAGGATCGTCGGGACGAACTCGTCGTCGCGTGCGCGGGCGACCTTCTGAGTGTGACCCACACGACCGTACTCCTCGGCGAACTCCTCGACGCTCTCGGCGTTCTCCTCGGTGATGCCGCTCTCGGCGCCGAGTTTCTCGCCGATCTCGCCGATCTCGTCGGTGTCGTGGGCGGGACAGAACATCTCGGCGGCCCGCTCCTCGTGGGACTGGTCGTACCAGCGGTCGAGGTCGATGCCCAGCCGCGAGACGGCCATCGTGGTCCCGCCGGCGAACGGCCCCTCGCGGATGGTGATCCCGTCTTCGGATGGCTGGCTGTCGCGATAGCCGGACTTGAACCCCATCGACAGCGGGGCCGACTCCGGGATCGAGTCGTTGTCCAGCACGTCCGCGGGGATGCCCTTGCCGACCATGCCGGCCCGCCGGTCGGCCTTCGAGAAGACGCCCTCGAAGGTGTCGGTCACCTCGACGCCGTTTACCGTCTCGATCTCGCCGAACAGCGCGGCCTCGGCGGCCATGACGACCGAGCCGATGTCGCTGTTCATCAGCAGGACGGCGTCGAAGTCGTCGGCCTTGTCGGGGTCCTCGCCGACCTCGCGGAGCACGTCCTCGGCCGGGACGAGCCGCTCGGGGACGCCGCCGGTCCGCTCGAAGTACGTCGCCGAGTAGCCGAGCATGAACAGCAGTCCCTGCGTGAACGACGCCGAGGGGTTCCCGCCGGTCCCCCACTGGAAGGCGGTTTCGAGGGTCCGAAGAGCGCCCTCGACCTGGTCGCGCTCGGCTTCGGTCGGCGGGCTCGACCCCTCGTAGGAGAGCCCGAGGATCAGCTGCTGCTGGGGGATGACGGTGTTGCCGTGAGCGTCGTGGACGACGGCGTAGTTCCAGGCGTGCTGGCGCTCGGACAGCGCGTCGGGCTCGCCCGACGGGACCGACAGGTCGAACTCCGTGTCCGTTCCCGGACGGGGGCGCTCGCCCCCTTCGGTTCCCTCGGTCGCGTCGGAGGCGGTCCCCACCAGCTCCCGTTCCCGTTCCTGACACGCAGAGAGCGCGCTCGCCCCACCGATAGCGACGGCCGCCGCGACGAACTCGCGACGACCGATGCCACGCTCGTTGTCCGGTGACATTTGCACAGGGTTAGTCGGTCCGGGTGAAAAACCCTTCTACGAACGGTCGCGCCGACCGGCACGTCTCCTACGGGGTTTCCCCGGTCGAAGCGACTGCGTACACCTTTCGGTGGCGCCCGCGCGCGAGCGTGTCCGACGAAAACTTCTTTACCCGTGACACTGTTTTGTTCAGCTATTCCGAACGACCGTTCCTCGAGTTCGAGGGTCGGCCGGTCCGTCCGGCATCGGACTGTCGGGCTTCGCGACGGAAAATTCGGATGATAGACGATGTCAGTTACGACCGTACGGTGCGGAGCCGACGCCGAATCGGTTCCGTTCTCCGAAACGCGTCCGATATCGCCCGTCTGCGAAGCTCTGGGTCGAGAGCGGTCGAACACCCGAACAGTAACCGCTCGATATCGTGGGTCTAGGGTGTCAGAGGGGGCGTTCTCCGCCGGTCGCCGGTTTGAAATCGGCCGAACACGTCCGCCTCCTTCCAAAACCTTTATTACTCGTTATTGTAAACCAATCAGAGGCATGTCTGACAGTACCAATGAGTACAGCGATGTCGTAGACCGCCGGAAGTTCCTGACACTCGCAGGAGCGTCCGGTGCCGCGGCACTCGCAGGGTGTGGTGGCGGGGACGGGACACCGACCGACGGGTCCGGCTCCGACGGTAGTGACGGCTCGGACGGCTCGGACGGCTCCGACGGCAGTGACGGTTCGGACGGCTCCGACGGCGGTAGCACGAACGTCGTCGACAAGACCCACGTAAGTGCCCTCCAGGCCGACCCGACCAACCGCACACTCAACACGCACAACACGCAGATCTCCTCGGAACCGGCACGCCGGCTGGCGTTCGACCGGTTCGCCGCGTACTCCTTCGAGACCCGAGAGTTCCAGCTCGCGGCGCTGGACGACTGGGAGTTCGACGGCGAGACGGTCACGCTGACCTTCCGCGAGGACCTCTCGTGGTCCGACGGCAGCGACGTGACCACCGAGGACATCGACGTGCAGTTCCAGATCCTCGAGAAGGTCGGCAGCGCCATCTGGGGCTACGTCGAGAGCACCGAAGTCGTCGACGACTACACGTACCAGCTGAACCTCACGGGCCCGACCAACCCCGTGATGGTCAAACACCAGCTGGGGAACATGTGGATCGACACGCCGGCGGCGGCCTTCGAGCAGTTCCTCGACGCCGACGCCGCCGAGGTCCAGCAGTGGAACTGGGAGGACAGCGACACCGAGGTCATCACGAGCGGCGCGTGGGCCTACGTCGACAAGAACCAGCAGCAGTGGAACTTCGAGCGCAACGAGGAGTTCCACAGCATCGACAACGTCAACTTCTCGAACTTCCGGTTCGACTCCTACCAGGAGGCCTCGGTCCCCCAGCAGGACTTCACCACGGGCGGCAAGCGCTTCGACAGCCAGTGGAGCATGTTCGCCGCGCCGGAGACGGTCAACGCCTTCCAGGACTACGTCATGGAGATCCGGTCCATCCCGGCCAAGTGGGGCTACGGGATGATCTTCAATCACGACGACCCCATCTTCGGCGACCGCGCGGTCCGCCAGGCGATCGCTCACGTCGTCAACCGCGAGGAACTCGTCGCGAACGCGGGTCCGCGCACGAAGTTCCCGGCGTCGGTCCCCTGCGGGATCGCCCCGCGGGACATCGAGAACTGGCTCGGCGATACCCAGAGCAACTTCGAGGACTACGGCGTCGGCTCGACCAACACCGAGGAGGCGACACAGATCCTCGAGGACGCCGGGTACTCGATGCAGAACGGCACGTGGACGAGCCCCGACGGCGAGCCCATCAGCGCCGACTACCTGACGCCCGGCGGGTGGACGGACTTCACGACGATGACCGAGACGATCGTCGACCGCCTCAACGAGTTCGGCTTCGATCTCTCGGTCGCCAGCCGGCCGACCAGTGACTGGCAGGGCGCGTTCATCGACGGCAACTTCAAGGTCGGGACCCTGTACTGGCTGCCCGGCCAGGCCCGGTCGTCGTTCCCGTACTTCCCGCTGCGACACCAGATCGCGCTGGAGGCGTTCAACGGCGGACACAACTACGACGGCGAGTCCGAGCAGACCATCCCGGCCATGAGCGGCGACGGCGAGATGACGGTCAGTCCGCTGGCCAAGGTCGACGAGATCGCGACCAAGTCCACCAACGAGGAGGCGCGGCCGATCGTTCAGGAAGCCGCCTGGCACAACAACTACGATCTGCCGATGCTCTCGCTGGTCTCGAAGTTCGAGCAGTCGTGGCTCACCACCGACGAGTGGAACGTCGACCTCGAGGAAGGCGACCCCGAGCGCGGGATCAAGTGGCCGCCGTTCTGGCTGCCCCGCACGGGTAAGCTGACGGCTCAGGAGTAACGGACTCCTACCAAGTCGATGGGGGGAGTATCGATCGGTCTCGCACCGAACCGCTTCTCACGACGCGAGTCGTTAGACCTTAGAGTGCCGGCAGAGAATACGACTATCAAGACGCATGGTTAACTACTACGTGCGGCGGACAGCACGGGTGTTCGTCACGATCTTCGGGGTCATGTCGCTCACCTTCGGGCTGATCCGCCTGCTCCCGGGAGGACCGTTCACGCTACTGCGGACGCAATTGCTTCAACAAGGCATTCCGCCAGAGCAAGTCAACCAGCAGATCAGGAACCTGCAGAACGTTCGGCCGGACGCGCCGCTGTGGCAACAGTACATCGACTACATGATATCGGCGGTCCAGCTCGACCTGGGGACGTCGATCCAGTACAGCCGTCCCGTCACGGAGGTGGTCGCCCAGGCGGCGCCGTGGACGATCTTCATCGTCGTCGCGTCGACGATACTGATGTTCGTGTTCGGGATCCTTCTGGGCGCGATCCAGGCCTACTGGGAGGGGTCGAAGTTCGACACCATCGCCTCCTCGCTGTCGATCGTGGGGATGTCGATCCCGTTCTACGTGGCGGCGATCCTGCTGCTGCTGTTCGTGTCGTACCGCTGGGGGCTGCTCCCGGCGTCGGGGACGGCCAACCCCAACATCGAGAACCACTGGAGCCTGGACTACGCTATCAGCGTGGTTCTCCACGGCGCGCTACCGATACTGTCGTACACGATCGTGGGGATCGGCGGACAGGCGTTGGCGATGCGCGGGAACAGCATCCAGGTGCTGGGCGAGGACTTCGTCGAGGTCGCCAGGCTTCGGGGACTGTCCGACGGTCGGATCGCGACCCGGTACGTCGCGCGCAACGCGATCCTGCCGATGTACACCGGGTTCCTGCTCCTGCTCGGCTTCCGGCTGGGCGGCACGGTGATTCTGGAGCAGATATTCAACTATCCGGGACTGGGGCTGTACCTGTTGGACGCAGTCAACTCCAACGACTACCCGATGATGATGGGGACCTTCCTCGTCATCACGGTGGCACTGGTCATCGGGGTGTACGTCGCCGACCTGACCTACAGCATGATCGACCCGCGGATCAGCTCGGGTGATTCCAGTGAAGCATACTGAATCCGACGCCTCCACCGAGGGGCTCGACTGGCAGACCGAGAGCACCGGCGCGGACATGACCAGGGGAGACCGGATCCGTGAGTTCTACGAGCGGAGCATCTACGAGCCCGCCGTCGTCGCGTGGGCCGACATGCGGACCCGCGTGGGGCTCCTGATGCTCAGCGTCTACCTGGCGATAACGGCCGTCGCCGTCTTCGGACTGTGGCGCGAACCGTCGTCGAGCCAGGCGCCGCGACTCCTGGGGATGTTCGAGAACTGGTCGTACCCGCTCGGGACGACCTCCGCGGGCGTCGACCTGACAGCCGAACTCGTCCACGCGACGCCGGACATCATGCTGATGGTGCTGGCCGGCGGCGTCTGGGCGACCGGTCTCGCGGTCCTCGTCGGGACGGTCGCGGGGTACAAAGGCGGGCGGGTCGACAGGGTCCTGATGTCCATCTCGGACTTCTTCATGGCGATCCCCGGGCTCCCGCTGGTGATCATCCTCGCGATCACGTTCAGTCCGGAGAACCCGATCTTCGTCGGCGTCATCCTGACGATCAACTACTGGGCCGGGCTGGGCCGGTCGCTGCGCTCGCAGGTGCTGACCATCCGCGAGGACAGCTACGTCGAGGCCTCCCGGACGATGGGGACGAGCACCTTCCGGATCCTCCGGAAGGACGTGATCCCGAACCTGATGCCGTACGTGACGGTGAACTTCGTGTTCGCCGCCCGATACACCATCTTCGCGTCGGTCGGGCTGTTCTTCCTGGGCGTGTTGCCCTACAGCCAGCCGACGTGGGGCGTGACGCTGGCGCGGGCCCAGGAGAACGGCGCGCTGTTCGTGCCCGAGGCGGCCCACTGGCTGATCGCGCCGATGATCTTCATCGTCGGCCTGGCGCTGGCGCTGATCCTCATGGGTCAGGGCCTCGACCGGGTGTTCAACCCGCGGGTCCGCACCCGGATGGCCGGCGAGTCCGAATCGACCGCGGAAGAAGACGAGACGATAACGGGAGGAACGCTCTAGATGGCAACCGATCAACGATCCGGCTCGAACGCGGCGGTACAGTCCACCGTCGAGGACCCGATCGTCGAGGTGACCGACGCGAAGGTGACATTCGACGGCGGCGACACGTACGTCCTCGACGACGTGAGCCTCGACATCGAACGCGACGAGGTGCTGGGGATCGTCGGCGAGTCCGGGTCGGGCAAGTCGATGTTCGCGTCGGCGCTGCTCGACTCGATCCCCGACCCCGGGGTTCTCAGCGGCGAGATCCTCTACCACGCCGAGGACGGCCGGACGATCGACGTGCTCGAACAGAGCGACGAGGAACTCCGGCAGTTCCGCTGGGAGGAGATCTCGATGGTCTTCCAGGGGGCGATGTCCTCGTTCAACCCGACGATGAAGGTCGGGACCCACTTCAAGGAGACGCTGAAGGCCCACGACGCGAACGTCGACGAGGGGATGGAGTTCGCTCGCGAGCTGCTCGAGGACCTGTATCTCGAACCGGAGCGCGTCCTCGACTCCTACTCACACGAGCTGTCGGGCGGCATGCAGCAGCGCGCGCTCATCGCGCTGTCGCTGGTGCTCGAACCCGAGGTACTGGTGATGGACGAGCCGACCGCCGCACTGGACCTGCTGATGCAGCGGTCGATCCTGATGCTGCTGAACGACCTCCAGAAGACCTACGACCTGACGCTCGCGTTCATCACGCACGACCTGCCGCTGATCACGGCGCTGGCCGACCGGATGAGCATCATCTACGCGTTCCAGTTCGTCGAGGTCGGCACCCGCGACCAGATCATCGCGGACGCGGGCCACCCCTACACGAGGGCGCTGTTGAACGCGACGCCGAACCTCGACGCGCCGCTGTCGGAGATGCAGCCCATCGAGGGCGAGGGTCCCGCGCCGGTCAACGTCCCGGAGGGGTGTAGCTTCCACCCGCGGTGTCCGCTCGCGACCGAGGAGTGCGTCAGCGACGACCCGCCCCTCGAGAACATCGACGAGGACCACCAGACGGCCTGTCACCACTGGGAGCAGGCCCGCGAGGAGATCACCCTCAACTACGGCGAGAGCACGGCCGACCCCGAGTACGAGGCGGGTTCGGGCCGCGACGTGACCGCGCGGACCGACGAGGAACCCGTTCTCGGACTCGACGACGTCGAGGTCCACTTCGAGGAGGACCAGGGCCTGTTCGACATCTTCGGCGACGACCCCGAGGTCGTCAAGGCGGTCGACGGCGTCGACCTGGACATCTACGAGAACGACGTCGTCGCGCTGCTGGGCGAGTCCGGCTGCGGGAAGACGACGCTGGGCAAGACCGCCATCGGCCTGCAGCGGCCGACCGGTGGGAGCGTCAAATACCGCGGGCAGGACATCTGGGAGGCCAAAGACGGGGACGGCGACATCTCGCACGACGAGATCCGCCAGGCGCTGCAGATCATCCACCAGGACCCCGGCGCGTCGCTGAACCCGAATCGTCGGATCATCGACATCCTCTCGGAGCCGCTGCACCACACCCACCCGAACATCAGCCCCAACGAACGGCGCGACCGGATCTACTCGTTGCTGGACCGGGTCGGCATGAACCCGCCGGGCGACTTCGCCGACCGGTACCCCCATCAGCTGAGCGGCGGGGAGAAACAGCGGGTCGCGCTGACCCGCGCCCTGCTGATGAATCCGGACGCGATCCTCGCCGACGAGGCCATCAGCGCCGTCGACGTGAGTCTGCGCGTCGAGCTGATGGACCTCATGCTCGAACTGCAGGACGTGTTCGACACCTCGTTCCTGTTCATCAGCCACGACCTCTCGAACGCCCGCTACTTCACCGAGCACGGTGACGGGCGCATCGCGGTGATGTACCTCGGCGAGATCGTCGAGGTCGGCACCGCCGAGCGGCTCATCCAGGACCCGCGCCACCCCTACACGAAGGTGCTGCGCTGGGCCACCCCGACCCTCCAGCTCGACGCGGTGGAGGCGGGCGAGCCGCCGATGCGGTCGATCGACGTGCCGGACCCGGTCGACCCGCCGAGCGGCTGCCGGTTCCACACCCGGTGTCCCGTCGCCAGGGAGGCCTGTACGGAGGAGCAGCCGCCGCTGTACGACGTCGAAGGCGGCGAAGGCAACGGCGCCGCGTGCTTCCGGGAGGACCCGGACCACGAGTACTGGGACAGCGAACCCCTCGAAGGCGCCGAGCGGATCGGCCCCGACGAGGAGTTCGACACCGACGACGTCTCGAACGACTTCGGCGCCGAGACCGCCGGCGACTGACCACCGCCGCCCGACCGGTCTCACCGAGTCGATCGGACGCGTCTCCTCGGTTTTCACGGGTTCGCGGAGCCGGTTCACGTAGCGCGCCGCTCGTCGCGCGGCGGGCGCTCGCGACGAGGCGCGGAACCGGGAGGTTGAATACCGTCGGTCGACAGGTTCGAACGTGCCCGGAGGAACGAGCGCGGTCGACCTCGTTTGTGCTCAGCGCGACAACATCCCGGTGGGACTGGCGGTCATGATATCGATGGGGATTCTGCTCGCGTTCTCGTTCCTCTTCGTCTCACCCGGTGACGAGGCGTTCACGGTCCTCGTCATCGACGCGGTGCTGATCGTCGGCTCGACGGCTTTCTTCCTCGTCACGTACTACTACTGTACGAGGCGCGCGATGGACGACTAGCGGGTCCCACCGAGCGGTCCCGCGGAGAAGGGCGCCGCGTCGGTCAGGACTCGTCGAGGAACGTGGCGGTCTCCGCGGCGAGGTCGGCGAGGTCTTCGTCGGTTTCGACGCGCGCGCGGTCCTCGAGCGGTCCGACCGCCCGGTCGTCCCCGAGGTAGCCGAGGGCCTGGATGGCGCGGGCCCGAACGGTGTCGTTTGTGTGGTTGAGACAGGCGACCAGCGGGTCGTAGGCCTCGGCGGCCGCGTCGGGGTCGGCCTGCGCGATCTCGGCGACGGCGTCGATGGCCGCGCCGACGACCGTCACGTCGGGCGTGTCGAACAGTCCGACGAGCGCGTCGACGTGGTCGGCGGCGGACTCCGGGTCGCCCTCGGCGGCGGCGGTGATCACGTTGGCCAGCCGGCCCTGTGACTGGACCAGCAGCTGGTGTTCCTGCTTGTCGTGTTCGAGCATGGTCTGGCGGGCCTCCTCGTCGTCGACCATGTCGATACCGTCCGTGGTCTCGTAGGCCGGCGAGCGACCGTCGAGCACCGCAACGATGCGGTCGAGGTGCGGCGCCACTTCCTCCGGGTGTTCCAGCACGACCTGGACGACGACCTGGGTCCCGAGCAGCTCCAGCGAGTTGAGGTCCCGATCGATCAGGTCGAAGACCGCGGGCACCGAGCCGGCGAGGTCCTCGGGGTACTCCCGGACGACGCCCAGCAGCGCCGTCCCGGCCTGCTGTGCGACCGCGTTGCGCTCGTCGGCGAGCAGCGGGAGCAAGTCGTCGACGAACGGACGCACCGTCGAGGGGTCCCGTTCGGCGAGCTGCGACAGCGCCTGTGCGGCCTCGTTTCGCCTGATGTTCGTCTCCGAGGTGAGCGCCTCACGGATCTGGTCGCGGTCCTCGTCGTCGAGCGCTTCCGAACCGATATCGGCTCCTTCCAGTGGCGCGGACTCCTCGTCGGTCATACCGGAGTCCAGCCCGCCGAGCGACAAATACGTGTGGATATCGATACCACGGGTGACCGTTCGACTCACGCGGACGGCTCGATCGGACATTCACCTCGCAATGTTTATGTGGGCGTCGGAAATCCATCCGAACATGCCATCGAATGACGCGGATCCCGAGTATCAACGCCCGGATCTCCCGGTATCGCGGCGGGTCTCGGATCTGCTCGATCGGATGACGGTCGAAGAGAAGGCCGGTCAGCTAGTCGGAACGTGGGCCGGGCAGATGCACCGAGACGTCGACGTCGAAGAGGTCGCGGAGCTCGTCCGCGAGAACCACCTCGGCTGTGCGGCGCCCTTCGGCTGGGGCGGCTCGGCGGGGACGGAAGTCGGCGAGATCGTCGACATCGTCAACGACCTCCAGCGGGTCGCGACCGAGGAGACGCGACTCGGGATCCCCCTCTTCTTCAACGTCGACGCGGTCCACGGTCACGCCTACGTCGCCGGGTCGGCGGTGTTCCCGAACGGGCTGGGCGCGGCGGCGACCTGGGACCCCGAACTGGTCGAGGCCGGCGCGCGGGTCACCGCGACGGAAGTCGCGGCCACCGGCGCCCACCAGAACTACGGGCCGACCTGCGACGTGGGCCGGGACCCGCGCTGGGGCCGCGTGTTCGAGACCTTCGGCGAGAGCCCGCGACTGGTCGCTGAGATGGCCGCCGCGAAGGTGCGGGGCTACCAGGGCGAGGGGCTCGAGGCCGACGACACCGTCGTCGCGACGGCGAAACACTTCCCGGCCTACAGCGAGCCCGAGCGCGGGGAGGACGCCGCGCCGGTCGACGTCTCGGAGTACAAACTTCGGAACACGTTCGTCCCGCCGTTCGAGGCCGCTCTCGACGAGGGCGTCGAGTCCGTGATGCCGTGTTACAACTCCATCAACGGCGAACCCGTCCACGGTTCCGAGCGCTGGCTGACCGACCTGCTCCGCGGCGACCTCGGCTTCGACGGAACGATCGTCTCGGACTGGGGCGGCGTCCGCCACCTCACCGACGACCACAAGACCGCGGCGGACCTGCGCGAGGCGACCTACGACGCCCGCACCGCGGGGCTGGACGTGGCCTCGGTCGGTAACGACCTCGAACAGCAAGAGCTGGTCGACCTCGTCGAGTCGGGCGACCTGTCCGAGTCGGTCCTCGATTCGAGCGTCGAGCGCGTCCTCGAACGCAAGTTCCGGATGGGACTGTTCGAGGACCCCTACGTCGAGAAAGAGGCGGCGCTGGAGACGGTCGGGTCCGACGACCACCAGGGGGCCGCCCTGGAGACCGCCCGCGAGGCGATGACGCTGCTGAAAAACGACGACTGCCTGCCGCTCTCGGGCGAGGAGGACGTGTTTGTCGGCGGACCGAACGCCGACGATCTGGTCAGCCAGGTCGGCGGGTGGTCCGTCGAGCGCGAGGAACACGTCGACGGGACGACGATCGCCGAGGAGATCCGCGCCCACGTCGACGGCGAGGTGACCTACGAGCAGGGGACGACCCACAGCGACCGGCTGGACGTCGACGCGGCGGCCGAGAAAGCCGCCGAGGCCGACGTGGCTGTCCTCGCGCTCGGCGAGGGGTGGTACCTCCACGAGTTCGGCGCGGGCGACCCCCGAACCGAGACCGGCGAGTTCCCCACCCGCGAGCGGATCGCGCTGGGCGAGGCCCAGCAGGAGCTCGTCGAGGCCGTCGCCGAGACCGGGACCCCGGTCGTCGGCGTCCTCGTCACCGGCCGCCCGCTCGCGGTCGAGCACCTCGACGAGCGGGCCGAGGCCGTGCTGATGGCGTACTTCCCGGGGACGATGGGCGGGAAGGCCGTCGCCGAGACGCTGGTGGGCGAGAACAACCCGAGCGGTCGACTCGCGGTCACGGTTCCGCGCTCGGGCACGCAGGTCGACGTGCATCACGACCACCTCCACCAGCCCCGCCCCATCGGCGACTCCGAACACCCCGACTCCTACGACCCGCTCTACCCGTTCGGCCACGGGCTCTCCTACACGGCCTTCGAGACGGGCGGCCTCTCGGTCGACGAGGCGGTCGTCAGGCCCGGCGACACCGTCGAACTCGACGTGACGGTAGAGAACGTCGGCGACCGCCCCGGGTCCGAGGTGGTCCAGGCGTACAGCGAGACGGAGTCGAAGACGCTCGTCATGCCCGAGCGGCGCCTCCAGGCGTTCGAGCGCGTCGAGCTGGACGCCGGCGAACGGGCGACCGTCACCGTCGAGGTCCCCGTCGAGAACCTCGGCGTCTACGCGCCCGGTGACGGCCACCGCGTCGAGGCCGGCGACTACGACCTGGTCGTCGGCGACGAGTCCGTCACGGTGACCGTCGACGGCGACTACCTCTAACTCGTCGGTCGCCAGTTCGGTTTTCGGTGTTCTCTGTCCGGACGGCTGGGGCTCCGTCGGCGAGCCCTGACGGTCCGCGGCTGTCCCGGTCAGCGCTCCGCCCGACGGGAGCGTGCGACGGCGACATGCGCGGCGAGGGCGACCGCCAGCGCGGCGAGCGCGGCGCCGAAGCCGGCGCCGGATTCGGCGGTACCGTCGGTCGCGCCGGAGCCACCGTCGGTCACTCCGCCCGCCGGTGCGCTCGTCGGGGCGGTCGTGGCGGTTCCGGAACCGCCGGCTGTCGGTCCGCCGGTCGGTGAGGCCGTGGGCGATGCCTCGGGGGCGGTCGTCACCGTCGGCGTGTTGATCAGGGGACCGTCGTCAGTGCCGTTCCCGGGCGCGACGGTCAGATACGTCCCGACCGGCCGGTCGCCCGCGGCGATCTGCGGGTCCGCGGGGCCGAACGCGCCGTCGCCGTCGTCGCGATGCGCGACCACGCGGACCCGGAAGTCGCGCTCGCGCTCGGCGACGAACGACTCGTTCAGCGCGACCGTGACGTTGCGGTGGACGCCCGCTGCCAGCGAGCGCGACCCGATACTGGCGTTCCGTCCGAGCGGGTACACCGCGACGTGACCGGGCGCCGACAGGTCGACCCGTCGGACCGTGAGCGTCCCGTCGGCGACGGACTGGGCCTCGAACCGCATGCCGAGGACCCGGGCCACCGAATCGCTCTTTCGGACCGTGATCTCCGTCCGGGCGGCCGGGCTGAGCCGCGCGGCCGACACGTCGGTCCCGGGGTCGAACGTCTCGTCGCCGTCGACGTCGTTGTGCAGCACCGCCCAGACCGTCCGATTGCCCGACCAGTCCCTCCAGGTCGAGTCGTCGATCCGGACCGGCACGCTCGTCAGGTAGGTCAGGTCCGGCGTCCGGCCGACGTACTCGTGTCCGATCGGGGCGCCGGGACGCCCGCCGTCGTCCGCGTGGAGGACGACGAACCCGGGCCGCAGCGCCGACACCGCCTCGACGACGACGGTCCCGTCGTCGGTCACCTGCGAATCGGCCGCGACGTGGTCGCCGTGGGCCTGGACGGTCGCGACCGCCAGCGGCGTGGTGAGCGCCAGCGCCAGCGCGACGGCGACGGCGACCCGACGGGAAGCGGTCCCCGACATGTCAGGCGGTGATCGTCGCCGGCTCCATCTTCAGGAACGCCCGCTCGTAGCCCTCGTGGCGGGCCAGCTGCGGCGGCGTCCCCGCCCGGAGGGTCACCTCGTCGCCCGACCGGACCGGCTCGGGCAGCGCCGCGCCGTAGTGGTGGCCGAGTTCGGGGTCGAGCGTGGGTTCGAGCGGTCCCTCGAAGACGGTCTCGCCGTCGCGGGCGACCGCCGCCGACAGCCCCATCGCCGGGAGGACAAGCCGGTTGTACGGCGTCCGCGCCGAGACGGCGAGGTAGGGCGCCCCGTCGGTGAACCGGTCGGCGTCGGCCGCGGGGAGCCGGGTCGTGACGAGTTTGGCGCCGTCGCTGCGGCCGGTGCCGAGGACGGTTCCGGGGAGGTTGGCGGGCTTCGGCGCGCGGGGCTGGGGCACCTCGCCCATCTCCATCGGCCGCAGCGCACCGCGCTGGCCCGCCTGGTCCAGCTGTTCGGTCTTGAGCCGTTCGCGCACCCGTTTGGACCACTCGAACTCGACGGTCGCGGTCGCGCCGTCCTCGAAGCGGCCCTCGAAGGCGCCGGTCTTGCGGGCGCTCACGCCGCCGACGCTGAGCCGCGCGGTGTAGGTCCCGTCGCCGTCGAGCGGGAAGTTCGCGCCGTAGTGAAACCCCATCCGCTGGGAGAGCATCCGGTAGATGACCTCCTGGGTGACCAACTCGCCGTCGCGGGTGATCTCCACCGAGAGGTTCGAGTCCGGGAGGACCGTCCGGGTCTCGGGGTCCCAGACGGTCGCCATCAGGTGGAGGTCGTCCCCGTCTTCGATCTCGGTGACCGAGCGCTCGTCGAGGTTGACCGTCCAGAACCGATGGGGGACCGCGAGCAACAGGGCGAAGCGGTAGTCGCCCGCGCCGGCGGTCGCGGTCCCCGGCATCACCATCGTCTCGCGGAACGACTGGACGTAGACGCCGCTGGGCCCCTGGGGAGTCGAGGTGGGCGCCGGGCCGTCGGTCGGGGACCGGGTCAGAGTGGGCGTCGATCCGGTGTCGGTCGCGGCGGTGTCGGTCGCGTCACCGCCGCCGTCGCCGAGACAGCCGGCGAGGCCGACCGCCGCGGCGCCCGTCGCGGAGTGGAGGAATCTCCGTCGGTTCATCGCCCGGGAGTTGGGCCATCGCGCGGTTAACCGTTCTGGTCGATCCGACGACAGGACCGCCGCGGGCCCCGCGGGCGGCGTCACGGACCGTTCCCCGACCCCTCGAACCGCCGCTCGCCCGCCACTGCGACTCCGGTCGCGCTGTCAGCACGGCTCAATGGGTCGTTAAGTCATCAGCGGTCGTCGGTGTCTCCATGGTATTCGAGAACGTCACCCTGTTCGAAGTCCACCTCGACGACGCCCAGTTCAGTGCCGACGCCGGTCGATCCGACGGTCGACGAGCCGACGCGGACGGCCGGCGGGCGCCCGACGGCGAACCGGTCGACGGCCACGGGACGGTCGCCGACGCCGAGACGGTCGCCGACGCCGAATCGGACCTCGACGGCCGCGGGACGGAGTCGTCGGACGGCCGCGGTCGGTTCGTCAAGTTGGCGGTCGCGAGCGTCGTCGTCTCCGCGGTCGCGACGGTCGTCGCCCGCCGGGTCGCCGGCCGCGGCGAGGACCCCGTCGAGGCCGACCTCGAATCGGACCGTGCGTTCGACGACGCGGCGGCCGACGACGACTCCGTGCGGGCCGACGACCCGGTCTCGGCCCCGACGCCCGACGGCGACGAGCGCAACGACTGCGAGTGAGCCGGCGAGACGCCGTCGCGAAGGGTCTATTCCCGGGACCGGCCCGGGTTCGGGCTTCCGAGTGAAACGTTAAATCGCTGTTTTAGTCTCGCGAGGGGTTATTGTGGCGGGGGCCCACGCTTCGGATGCGGTCGGCGCGCCCTCCACCTGGCGGGCCAACCGCGTACCCGAAAACCCCACCCGCGACCCGACACGGCCGGGCGGCCGCCCGCCGCCCGTGCCCGGCCGTCCCGTCGCCCGCGGGGCGGCCCGTTCGCCCGTTCGGACCCGTCGCCCGCGGGTCCGGACACCCATTCTGCGCCCGCCGAATCGCTCCCGAGCGACCGCGCTCTCGACCGACCCGACGAACCCGGGACGACCGCTCGGACGGACTCGCAGTTCTTATTCGCCCGGCGACCCCACTGCGGCCATGGAACGCCGCCGGACGGTCGTCGCGTCGGTCATCGTCAGCACGTTCCTCGTCGGGCTCGGCGGCGGCGTCGTCTTCCCGATCCTGCCGAACCTCGGCGCCGTACTCGGTATCTCGCCGTTCCTCGTCGGGTTCATCCTCAGTGCCAACCGCTTTACCCGCATCCTCGCCAACGCGCCGGCGGGGTCGATCGTCGACCGCGTCGGCACCCGGACGCCCTTCGTCGTCGGCCTGTTCGTCGAGGGGCTGGCGACGACGGGCTACGTCGTCGCGCTCCGCGCGCCGCTGCCCGAAGCGTGGTTCCTCCTCGCTCGCGTCCTCTGGGGGATCGGCAGCGCGCTGGTGTTCGCCACCGCCTACACCATCGCCGCCGACGTGAGCGACGGCGGCGACCGCGGCACGAACATGGGCGTCGTCCGCGGCGGCATCACGCTCGGCTTCCCCGCCGGCCTCGTCATGGGCGGGGTCGTCAGCGACGCTTACTCCGTGTTCGCCGCCTTCGCCCTCGCCGCCGGCTTCGGACTGCTCGCCAGCGCGGTCGCCTACCGCACCATCCCCGAAACCCACGTCGAGGAGGAGCGCACCGCCGTCAAGCCCTGGGAGATCGACACCGCACTGCCCACGTTGACCGTCGGCCTCGTCAACTTCGGCCTCTTTTTCGCCTACCTCGGCGCGCTGTTCGCCACGCTCGTCCTCTTCGTCGACGCGAAGGACATCGCGGTCTGGGGCTACGGCCCACAGGGCATGTCCGGCCTGCTCATGGCCGTGACCGTCCTCGCGGCCTCGGTGTTCACCCTCGCCGGCGGCAAGATCAGCGACGACCTCGGCGCCCGCGTTCCCACCCTGCTCGCCTTCCTCGTCGTCTCCTTCGTCGGATTCGCCGCCCTCTCGACGGCCGCCAGTCTGGAACGGCTCGTCGCCGCCTGCGTCCTCATCGGTACCGGCCAGGGCGGCGCTAACGGCCCGCTGATGGCCCTGCTGGCGGATCTCACGCCGAACGGCCGCACGGGCCGGGCGATGGCCACCAACAACGTCCTCGGCGACCTGGGCGGCGGTCTCGGCCCGATGATCTCGCTCCCTCTCGTCGAAGCGGTCGGCTTCGCCCCCGTCTACGCAGCCTGTGCCCTGATACCACTCGTCGCCGGCGGTCTGCTCGTCGCCGGCATCTACTCCCAGACCGGCAGCCTCAATCCCCGGACGGCGACGCTCTCCGGCGATTAACTGTCGTCCTGAAACACTGCTATCGTTTCTGCTAAATACGAGGAAATAGACCTGAGAGTGAACGAACACGGCTCCGATTCATCTCGAGACGCGAGCATGTGTTTCAGCCCCCGAGAGGCGATCTACGTGTGTCTCTCGGAGACCGATGTCCACTGATGGCGATATCGGTGGTCGACGTATCCGCACGGAATGACCCGGAGACAGCGATTCTAATCGAAGCGATCGCGGCTGTCGTTCGAATGTCGGATCCATGTCTATCCTCTCGTTCCAATATGTCTGTCGACACGGGCGAGAAAACAGAGATCGAGTCGGTTATCCGTGGCCATCGGTGAGAAGTGGTGTGACCTCCTCCGAAACCGAGGATCCGTCGACGCTGGATCCGCTGACGACCGCCGCCTACCACGTCACCGTCGACGGCGGACGTGACTCGTTCTACGCGCTCAGCATCGAGCGCGAGGACAGCGACACCGCCTATCTGATGTCCGATACCGTCGTCGCGCTCGACCAGATGCGATAGCGCCTCCAGCCGTCGATTTCTGCTGTCTCGCCCCGGACCGGTCCCGAGCGTCGACGACCGGCGGCCGATATCGGTCGGTCCACCACCGTGGCCGGCGTCTCAGTACCGCGAGAAGTTCGTATCGGGGTACACTCGCCCGTCGGCGATATCGACCACGTCGAGCGTCGCCAGTCGGTCGAGACGGGCCGCCGCGTCCGATTCGTCGATCCCCAGCTCGACCGCGCGTTCGAGGACCCGCTCGCGGGACGGGACCGACTCGATGAGGCCGTCGTCGTCGCTGACGGTTTCCTCGGCGACGATCGCCTTCAGTACCGCACCGCGAGCGCGCTTCGACGGCGTCTCCCGCTCGCCCGTCCACTCGATACTCAGCGACCCGTCGTCGTTGACGTGTGACACCACGAACCCGTTCGGGAGCGCCTCGGTCACCGCCGCAACCAGCGCCGCCCGGTCCAGCCGTGCGGTGATCCGATGGCGGTTCCCGTCGTCCGACCGACCTGCCGCCTCGACGTTGATCCGTTCCTGTGTGGCCACGTCCGCGACCGTCCCCGCCAGCCGCTCGGCGACCGCGTCGCCGACCGCGTCGCGCTCTCGTGCCGTCTGTGCGGCCTCGGTCGCCAGCCGCTCGTACTCCGCCATCCGCTCGTGCAGTGGCTCCTCGCCCATACCACGGTACTCGGTGCCAGCCGATTACGTGTTGGGGCCACGGGGACCGATCCACCGGTCTACACCGCGTGCTTGCGGCTGGGGCTCGTCACTGAGAGGATCGTTGTTCGGGAACGTCCTCGAGCATTATATCACCTATCGGGTTCTTGGGGTGGGGTATGGCTGGCGACTGGACGGCTAGCAGGTTTTCAGGGGAGTTCTCTGCCGATACGAAGCAGAACCTTCGGGACCTCTACTCGAATCGTTGTGCGATATGTCGCCAACGGTACGAATCTCCGTTCGGGCATCCGGAGACCGAAGCGGCTCATATCCATCCAGCCCAGCACGGGGGACCAGATAGGGAGACAAATGGATTACTGCTGTGCCGACGCTGTCACTGGGGGTTCGATTCTGGCTGGTTAAGTCTCGACGGCGACCGCCGGATCGTCGTCGCGGGCGACGAGACTGTCTCGGGCTATGACTACTTCAACCAGTTTCGCGATCAATCTCTGCTCACACCCAGTACAGCGGACCTTCGTCCAGCGGAGCGCTTCATCGAGGTGCATCGGAAACTGTTCGGCTTTGAGCCAATCGAGAGAGGGGACCGATTAACCATCGGTGGACTGCGAAGCGGTGAATTGAGCCTGGCCGATGGGCGGCGTGTCTGTATCGAAGGGGCTCCAGACGAAGCGCTCGTTGTAAACTGTACTGTCACAGCTGTCGGATCGGAGCAAGTTCGTTGTGCCCATCACCGAACACTGGAAACACGACCGGCCACTGGCCCGGAAATTCCTGACACTCCGTTCGACAATACCACAGAGGTCTCGTTCGATGAACTGTCGAACCGGATTCAGGAACTCAAAGACGATTACGTGGGCGTCACGCAGAAGTGGGAGTGGGGACGGATCTTCCGCAAAGCACGGATCAAGTCCGGACTCTCCTATGAGGAGATCGCCGAAAAGATCGATCTCGAGGGGGCAAGCGGGCTTCAAATCGAGCGTTCAGAGAGAGTTTACGAGATGTTTCCTGAACGGGAGTTCGAGGAAGACGGACTCTCGTATTCTGCTATCGCTGAACTACAACGAGTGTTCGACAGTACGGACGATATCCGAGTCGCGTACGATTGCATCATCGAAACAGGACACCCACTTACAGTCAAGGAGACGCGGGTGTGGGTGGAGATTATGATGGCCGATGCCGACGTAACACGCGAGATAGTCAGAGAGGAAGTAGAAACATACGAAGAGCTTCGGAGGGGAGATCCGTCCGAGAGTGTTCGACGCATCCTCGAGGTACACGCTAAGTACGAATCGGCCTACGAGTGGGAGTGACCAGCTAAACTCGCAGTCCGATATCAATTTATCTGATACGTAGGTGTAGCGAGATACACCGCACCTGTTTTTTGATACATTCACCGGTGTTCAGACCGGTATCCACGGAGACTTCAGAATAGTACTCTCCAGTGCCTGGAAACTGATAATACGGGATTTTCCAAACGGTCAGGACCGCACATGGCTTGAAACGAAGTTGAACCGGAGGAAGACTCGCTGCGCTCGTCTTCCAGGGTTCGACTCCAACTACCCACGCTCGGCGCGCTGACTCACGGGCGAGCGGCGATGCCGCTCGCACCACTCGTCAGATTGCGCCATCAGAAGTGGGTTGGGGCGGAGTTGAACCGCCGACTTCCTCCGTGTGAAGGAGGTATCATAACCGGACTAGATCACCAACCCGGACACTCGTCGGTAATCCAGCACCGCCCTTAAGAATTGCTTTCCGCGGTCGCTACTGCGACCCGGTGTCCCGGCTCCGGCGCCGGCCGACCGCCTCGCGTACGTCGCCGACCGCCGCGTTCGCTTCACCCGCGACTCGCTCCCGGACCGCCTCGACACGTCCCGGTTCCGGCTCGCGCTCGCGTCCGGTCAGGCCCCTGACCCGCTTCTCGACGGGCGCCAACTCCTCGCTCACGCCCTTCCTGGCCGTCTCGCCCGCTCGCTTCAGGTAGTACAGGGTGTCTTGGAAGTGCCTGTTCATATCTGTCCTTACGCAGCCAACAGATATATGCGTTTCCCCCACCGCAACGTTTATCAATGTTTAGGCCAACCTAAAATACGTCGGCGCAGGGCCGCCACGGCCCGCGCCGCTGTCTGTCCCATACTGTCAGGCTTGCACGCGACGGTGGGCATCGCCGTGTGCGGCCGGTTTTCGGGGTCAAACGGGACCGTCCACCCGCCACACCCTTACGCTCGCACCCTGTAGCGGGAGCCATGTTCGAGCAGGTACCGGTGCCGACGCCGTTCCAGGTCGGGCCGATCAACGCCTACCTGACCGGTCGGACGCTCGTCGACCCCGGTCCCGACAGCGACGAGGCCTGGTCGCACCTCACGGACGCGCTGGCCGAGCGCGACCTGGCTCCCGAGGACATCGAGCAGTTACTGATCACCCATCCCCACCCCGACCACTTCGGGCTCGCCGAGCGCTTCCGCGAGCGCGGCGCGACGGTCGTCGCCCACCCCGACGCGGCGTCGATCATGGCGGACTTCCCCGGCCGACTTGACGCCGAACAGGCCTTCTTCCGCGACTTCTTCGAGCGCTGCGGCATGGCGCCCTCGACGGCCGACACGGTCACGGAACTCCCCGGCGCGTTCGTCCACTACGCCCCCAGCGTGCCCGTCGACCGCGAGGTCGCGGCGGGCGACCGCGTCACCGTCGACGGGACGGAGTTGCGCGTCGTCGAACTCGCGGGCCACGCCGTCGGCGAGGTCGGGTTCGCGTTCGACGGTCCCGCGGGTCGGGAGGCGCTCGTCGGCGACACCGTCCTCGCGGAGATCACGCCCAACCCGTTCCTCCAGCCGCCGCCCGAGCCCGACGCCGACCGCCCGCGGGTGCTCCCGGCGTACAACGACTGTCTCGCCGACCTGCGCGACGCCGACTACGACCGCCTCCACCCCGGTCACCGCGGTCGGATCGACGACCCCTCCGGACGGATCGACGACATCCTCGCCGAACACGACGACCGCACCGAGCGCGTCGCCGGCCTGCTGGACGAGCCCACGACGCCGGTCGAAGTCATGGACGAGCTGTTCGGCGACCTGCCGGTCACCGAGCAGTTCCCGGGGATGAGCGAGGCGGTCGGCCACCTCGACGTGCTCGAAGCCGCGGGCCGCGCGACCGCGAGCGAGCGCGACGGCGACATCGTCTACGAGCGGACGGACTGACCCGCGCTCGAATCGAGCCGGGACGGATCAGTACGTCGGCTGCTCCTCGGGGACGCCCTCGCGCCGGTTGACGACGCGGGCGAGCGTGAAGAGGAGGTCGGAGAGGCGGTTGAGGTAGACGAGCGCGCGCTCGTTGACGCCGTCCTCGGCGTCGGCGAACGCGACCGCGCGGCGCTCGGCGCGTCGGCAGACGGCGCGCGCCCGGTGGAGTCGCGCACCCGCCTCGGAGCCGCCGGGGAGGACGAAGTGCTCCAGCGGGTCGAGTTCCGCGTCGAACTCGTCGATGCTGTCCTCGACCGCCGCGACGTGGTCTTCGCGGACGCGGGGGTCGTCCTCGTCGGGGTCGGGGTTGGCGAAGTCCGCCTGGGCGACGTGGAGGTGGTTCTGCACCTCGCGCAGCAGGTCGTCTACGTCGTCGTGGCCGGTCGGCCGGACCGACCCGACCGTCGCGTTGACCTCGTCGACGGTGCCGTAGGCCTCGATGCGCGGGTTGGCCTTCGAGACGCGGGACATGTCCCGCAGGTCCGTCTGTCCCTCGTCGCCGCGGCCCGTGTATATCTTCATACGCCCCGCTCGGGGGGCCAGCGTCTTAACTCCGTGTCCGAACGGCCGCGGGACCGACCCCTCGGCCGGCGAGAGCCGACCGGGACGCCTGGGCGGCCGCCGACCGCGTCGTTCCGGGTGAAAATCGGGACGTTAAATTACCACGGCCCAGAACACGGGGGTATGAGCGAGACCATCACCCACGAGTGTCCGGTCTGTGAGAGCGAGCAGGAGTTCTACCAGGCGGCCAGCATGAAAGTCCACATCGGCGAGAAGGTCAAGTGGCACTGCTGGGAGTGCGACTACGGCTTCGTCCGCATCGACCACACCGTCGACACCAGCGAGACGCCGGCGTAGACCGCCCGTCCGGTCGTTTCTTTCGAGCCCACGAGCCGCCTGGAGCCGCGGCCGTCCCCGCGCTTCGACGGTCGCCGCCCCGCTCACGCGTCGGACGACTCGGCCGGCGTCAGCGAGAGGACGACGGCGGTCCCGCCGAGGTCGCTCTCCTCGAATCGCAGGCGGCCGCCACAGGAGTCGACGACCCAGCGGACGATCCAGAGTCCGAGTCCGCTGCCGTGTTCGAGCTGCGTGATCTCCGACGACTCGTCGACGACGGTGCGCTCGTAGTCGGGGATCCCGGGGCCGTCGTCGTCGACGCGGAGGTCGACTCGCCCCTCCGTCCGGTCGGTCTCGACGCGGATGTGGACGCGCTCGCCGCCGTACTCGACGCTGTTCTCGATCAGTTCCGTCAGCGCGAGCTCGATCCGGCCGTCGCCGACGACCCGGGCGTCGTCCACGTCGGTCTCGATCCGGGCCTCGGCGTGTTCGCGACGGTACTCGGAGACGACGGCGTCGACCACGGACCCGACGCCGACCTCGTGGTCACGCAGCGCCCCCTCGCGCATCGTGCGGTCGAGCGACCGCGCGCGGTCGCCGAGCGAGGCCACCTCGGAGGCGGTGTCGATGAGCGTCTCGGCCCACTCGTCGACGGTCTCGTCGTCGACCCGCGAGGCGATCATCTCCGCGTAGCCCAGCACGACGTTGATGTCGTTGCGGAGGTTGTGCCGGAGGACGCGGTTGAGCACCTGCAGTCGGCGCTCGCGCTCTTTCTGGTCGGTGATGTCGGTGTAGATGCCGAAACTGTTGATCGTCTCGTCGCCGGTGTCGTAGGGGATCCCCCGGAAGAGGAAGTCGCGGTAGCCGTCGGCGGTCCGGCGGCGGACCTCGCTCTGGACGGTCTCGCCCTCGGCGGCCCGGCGGTCGAGGTCGCGGCCGCTCTCGTACTCGTCTCCCGGGAGGACGAACTCGTTGAGCGATTCGCCGGTGATCGTCGCCGCGTCGTACCCGAACACGTCGGTGAAGGCGTCGTTGACGGCGGTGACGACCGGCTCGCCGTCGACGTGGGCCGACTCGACGACGGCGTCCGGGAGGTTGTCGAAGAGGTAGGTGAACCGGTCGCGCTGGGTCTCCAGTCGCTCGCGGGTCTCGACGAGCTCGGTCCGGTCGCGGACCACGCCGACGGTGCCCGCGGTCTCCTCGGCGGGGAGCGGCGACACCTCGATCTCCGCCGGGAGCGACGCGCCGTCGACCCGTTCGAAGTCGACCTCCAGCACGCGGCTGTCCGCCCCGTCGCTCACCGCGTCGGCCGCCGCGTCGAGGGCGGTGGGGTCGGCGAGCACCGCGGCGACCGGCCGGCCGACCAGGTCCGCGCGGTCGACGCCGAGCCACGTCGACAGCGGGTCGGTCACCAGCGAGAAGCGCCCCTCGTCGTCGGCGACGTACACCATGTCCTGAACGTTCTCGATGACCGTCCGGTAGCGGACGAGTTCCGACTCGTAGGCGACGCGGTCGAGCGCGACCGCCGCGTTCGCGGCGAGGATCTCCGCCAGCTCGCGCGCGCGCCCGTCGAAGGCGCCGGGCTCGGTCGCGCCGATGCTCACGGCCCCCTGGTCGCCCAGCGGGACGTACAGCACCTCGACGGCCCCGCCGGGCATCTCCGGCGGAGCGATGGCCAGGTCGTCGGGCGCGTGTCGGATCTCGCCCGTCTCGAACGCCCGCCCCGGGCCGCCCTCGCCGACCGCGTAGTCCGGCCGGTCGTCGACCGCGACGGCGTCGCTGTCAGAGGCCGCGAGCGGGACGAGGCGGTCGCGCTCGCCGTCGTAGATGCGGACGACGTTCATGTCGAACCCCAGCGTGTGTGCGACGGCGTCGACGACGATCTCGCCGACGCGCTCGGTGCTGTGGGCGCCCAGCAACGCTCGCGACGTGTCGAGCAGCTCGGCGAACTGCTCGCGGGCCGCGCGGAGTTCGCGTTCGCGTTCTTTCCTGTCGGTGATGTCGCGGATGACGCCCGCGGTCCCGGCGAACTCGCCGTCCTCGTCGGACAGCATCACCATGTGGTCCTCCGCGTCGACCGGCTCCCCCGACTCCCGGACCAGGTCCAGGTCGAAGGTCGTCTCGACGGCGTTGCCGTGGATCAGGTCCCGGAGCTTGTTCTCCGCGCGCTGGACGGTCTGGTCGTCTTTGACGATCGCGGTGTGTTCGCCCAGCAACTCCTCGCGGTCGTAGCCGGTCAACTCGACCAGCGCGTCGTTGACCACCTCGAAGCGGCCCTCGTCGTCGAGCGCGTAGACGCCGTCGTCGACCGCCTCGATGATCGACTCGTAGCGTTCGAGCTCGCGGGTCCGCTCGCGCTTGTCGGTCACGTCCCGGAGCACCCCCGCGACGCCGACCACCTCACCGCCCTCCTCGACGGCCGTCAGGTTGTCCTCCGCCGGGAACGGCTCGCCGTCGTCGGGGACGACCGTCGTCTCGATGGTCTCGGAGGTCGTCTCCCCGCGGACCACTCGTCGGACGGCCGGGAAGACCCGCTCGGCGGCCGCTTCGGTCGTGATCGACGAGACGTGCTCGCCGACCAGCGCGTCGGCGTCGCGGCCGGCCATCGCCGCCAGCGACTCGTTGACGACGGCGAAGTTGCCCTGGAGGTCGAGGACGTACAGCCCGTCGCTGACGGCGTCGAGCGCCTCCGCCGTCTCCTCGATGGCGGCCGTCGAGGTGCCCCGGGCCGCGTCGCTCCGGGGACCCCCGGTCACCTCGCTCGGCTCGCCGTCGGGTTCGGTCGCTCGGCGGGTCGCGGCGTCGGGGTCCGGCAGATGCGCCCGGACGCGGTCGGCCAGCGACTCGTCGACCGTCGACCGCGGGACGTACTCGGTGACGCCGAGTCGGGTCGCGCCCGCGGCGAGGTCCCCGTCCGGTTCCGCAGTGGTCACCAGCACCGGCTGGTCGTACCCGAACTCGCGGACGCCGGCGAGCGCGTCCAGCGGGTCGACGCCGCCGTCGGCTCCGGCGTCGCCCGCCCGTTCGATCACGACGCAGGCCACGTCTCCCGTTCTGAGCGCCGAGACCGCCGCCCGCGTCGACGCGGCCGACACTACGTCCCACCCGTCGGCCTCGAGGTCGTCGACCCAGGGACGGTCGCGCTCCGGACCGACCGCCAGCACCCTCGCTCCCATTCGTGACCCGAATCAACGAAAGCCCCGCATATATCCGCTTCCCCCCGATTATCGAAACTGAGGCGCGAGCCGCGAGCGGCGGACGCGCCCGGAGCGGGTCGCGCAGTGACGAACTGCGCCGCGCGGCGCGACGGCGTGTCAGTCCTCGAGCGCGTGCCAGGAGAGCCGCGGGTCGCGCGCCGCGGTCACCTGGTCGATCCGCCGGGCCGCGGTCCGCTCGGGCGCGGCTTCGAGCGTCGCGTCGTCCTCGGCGGCGACCGCGTCGAACGCGGCCGCGAGGTCGTCGAGCGAGCCCCTGGACTCGGCCTCGGTGGGCTCGGTCATCAGCGCCTCGTCGACGATCTCGGGCCACTTCGTCGTCGGCGGGTGGACGCCGTAGTCGAGCATCCGCTTGGCGGCGTCGGCGGCGTCCTGCTCGCCCGCGCTCGCGACGAACTCGTGGTGGAACGGCCCGTAGGGCACCTCGTAGTCGATCTGCGAGGCGAGGTAGTTGGCGTTGAGCACCGCCCGGGCGCTGGCGTCGGCCAGCCCCGCGTCGCCCAGGCGGGCGATGTAGGCGAACGCGCGCACGAGGACGAGCCAGTTGCCCGAGAAGCCGTGGACCTTGCCGATCGAGCGGTCGGGCTCGTAGCGCTCGTAGCCGCTGTCGTCCCCCTGTTCTCTGACGTGCGGCGTCGGCAGGAACTCGGCGAGCTCCTCGGTGACGCCGACGGGGCCGGCGCCGGGGCCGCCGCCGCCGTGGGGTGTCGCGAACGTCTTGTGGACGTTGTAGTGCATCACGTCGAAGCCCATGTCGCCCGGCCGCGCCCGGCCGAGCAGGGCGTTGAGGTTCGCGCCGTCGTAGTACAGCAGCCCGCCCGCGTCGTGGACGATCTCGGCGACGCGCTCGATGTCGCGCTCGAACAGCCCGAGCGTGTTGGGGTTGGTGAGCATCAGCGCCGCGGTGTCCTCGCCCACGGCCGCCTCCAGCGCGTCGATGTCGACGCGGCCGTCCTCGGCGCTGGGGAGTTCGACCACGTCGAAGCCGGCCATCGCCGCCGTCGCGAAGTTCGTCCCGTGGGCGCTGTCCGGGATGACCACTTCCGTCCGGTCGTCGCCGTTGGCCTCGTGGTAGGCGGCGGCGATGCGGATGCCGGTGAACTCCCCCGCGGCGCCCGCGGGCGGCTGGAGCGTCACCGCGTCCATCCCGCCGATCCGTCCGAGGTAGTCCTGTAGCTCGGCCTGCAGTTCCAGCGTGCCCTGGACGCTCGCCGCCGAGCGGTCGGGGTGGACCGCCGCCTCGGGCAGCGCCGCGGCCCGCTCGGTGAACTTGGGGTTGTACTTCATGGTACAGGAACCGAGCGGGAACGGCCCGCTGTCGACCCCGTAGTTCATCCCCGACAGCCGCGTGTAGTGGCGGGCGAGTTCGGGTTCGGCGAGGGCCGGGAGTTCCAGCGAGTCCCGCGTCAGGTCGTCGGGCAGCGGCGAGTCGTCGCCGATCTCGACTTCGGTGGAGTCCTTCTCGGCCAGCAGGGGTTCGTACTCGCCGTCGTCGGTCCAGCGCGCCTGGTCGTACAGCGTCCCCGCCTCGGGGGCGTGGTCCTCGGCGTCACCGCCGGCCTCCGGCTCGGGCGCCCCGCCGTCGGGAGCGGCGTCGTCGGGCGTCTCGTCGCTCATCTCAGGCCACCTCCGTCACCGCGTCGACGAACCGGTCGACGGCGGGCTCGTTGGCGTCGGTCACGCAGACCTGGATCCGGTGTTCGCCGACGACGTGGACGGCGAACCCCGCCGATTCGAGGTCGCTCGCCACCGCCGCGGCGGGCTGGTCGGTGCGGGCCTGGAACTCCCGGAAGTGGTGGCGGTCGTTCACCGGCGCGCGGACGCCCGAGACCTCGTCCAGCCTGGCGGCGAGGTCCCGCGCGAGGACCACGCAGTCCTCCGCGAGGTCGACCAGTCCGTCCGGTCCGAGCGTCGCGACGTGGATCGCCGTCCGCAGCGCCAAAAGCGCCTGGTTCGTGCAGATGTTGCTCGTCGCCCGCTCCTTCCGGATGTGCTGTTCGCGGGTCTGGAGCGTGAGCGTGAACGCCCGCCGCTCGGTGGCGTCCTCGCCGACCCCCACGAGGCGGCCCGGGACCTGCCGGAGGTACGCCTCGCGCGTGGCGAACAGGCCCGCGCCCATCCCGTAGGCGGTGCCGGCGCCGAGCGCGCTGGCCTCCCCGACGACCACGTCGGCGCCCACGTCCGCGGGACGTTCCAGCAGCGCGAGCGCGACCGGGTCCGACCCGAGGACGAACAGCGCGTCGCGCTCGTCTGCGAGGTCGCCCACCGCACCCAGCTCGGGCTCGATGGCGCCGGAGACCGTCGGGTTCTCGGCGTAGACCATCGCCACGTCGCCGTCGAGCGCGTCGGCCAGCCCCTCGACATCGACGGTCCCCTCGTCGGTCGGGTACGTCTCGACCGAGAGGTCGGGACCGTCGGCGTAAGCGGCCAGCACGTCGCGTTTGCCCTCGCGCAGCTGGTCGGGCACCAGGATCCGGTCGCCCGACACCGAGCGGACCCGCTGGGAGAGCGTCGCGGCCTCCCCCAGCGCCGTCGCGGCGTCGTACATCGAGCAGTTCGCCACGTCCAGCCCCGTGAGCTCGACGAGCATCGACTGGTACTCGAACAGCGCCTGGAGGAAGCCCTGGGCGACCTCGGGCTGGTACTGCGTGTAGGAGGTGAGAAACTCCTGGCGGCTCGCCAGGTCCTCGACCAGCGCCGGGACGTAGTGGTCGTAGTGGCCCCGGCCCATGAACTCCGTCAACTCGTCGTTGCGCCCCAGCGTCCGCTCGACCAGCCGGCGCGCGTCGCGCTCGCTGTGCGCCTCGATGCCGAACTCACCGTCGAATCGGACGGGTTCGGGAATGTCGAACAGGTCCTCGACGCCGTCGGCACCGACCGCGTCCAGCATCGCTTCGGTGTCGGCCGCGTCGCCCGGGGCGTACGGACTCCCGCTCGTCTGCCGTGTCATGAGTGTCCCTCGCGTGTCATAGTAGCCTCCCCTCTGGGATGGGCGACTCTATCGGACGCTCGCACATGAGCCTCCCGTTTCGAAGCACCTCGGATCGGCGGGACGCACCGCCGGCCCGGCCGACGACCGCCTTCAGGCGTCCCGCAACCGCTCCAGCGCCTCGATGCACTCGATCAGCGCGCGGCCGTTGTGGTAGGCGCCCTTGTACATCGCGCCCTTGCGGCCGACGGCTTCGAGGTCCTCGGTGACGCCGGAGTGCCACTCACCCACCTCGCGGTCGACGTGGTACTCGTCGATAAAGTCGTACGTCTCGGCGAACACGTCGGCGTAGCGGTCCTCGCCGGTGAGTTCGTACATCCGCAGGGCGCTGGTCAGCGCCTCGGCCTGGACCCACCAGGCCTTGATCCGGCTCGTGGCGGGCTCCTCGAAGGGGCCGTAGAAGTAGAAGCCGCCGTGGTCGTCGTCGTAGCCGTATTCGAGCGAGTAGTCCCAGAGCGTCTCGTAGAGATCGCGGTAGTAGTTCAGCGAGGTGTCCAGCGCGTCGGCGGCGTCCATCGTCAGCCAGACGTTCTCCACGTCGTGGCCGTAGGAGACGATCCGGTAGTTCTCGTCGTCCAGCAGGGGCTGCCAGTCGGGGGCGTACTTGTCGGTGCAGGCGCCCAGCTTCTTCCGGACGACCGTGTTGGTGTTGATAGTGAGCAGTTCCGAGAGGCGTTTGCCGGCCAGGTCGTGGCCGGTGACCTCGTAGAAGGTGGTAAAGGCCTCCATGAGGTGGAGGTGGGTGTTCATCAGTTTCGTCGTCGGGTCGAGTTCGGCGTCGACGTCCTCCTTGGGCGACCAGTCGGGTTCGATGTTGTCGAGGTAGGTGCCCCCGTCGGTGATCGGCGTCCAGTCGGGCTCGAAGTACTCGACGTAGCCGCCGTTGTCCTCGTCGTAGGCTTCGTCCTCGAAGCGCTCGAACAGGTCGACGGCGGCCTCGCGGGCGGCCTCGTCGTCGCTGGCGCGGTAGTACTCGGCGAGGCCGTAGAGGACGAACGACTGGCCGTACATGTGCTTGTTCGGCTTGACGACCTCGCCGTCGCGCTCGACCTCCCAGTAGTAGCCGCCGTGGTCGTCGTCGCGCATCTCCCCGGTGAGGAAGTCGAAGCCGCGCTCGGCGGCGTCGAGCAGTTCGTCGCCGTAGCCGGCGCGGTAGAGCCGCGCGGAGAACCAGAGCATCCGCGCCTGGGTGACGATCATCTTGCGGTCGTTGCCGGCGAACGCCCCCTCGGCGTCGTAGCTGGTGCGGAAGCCGCCGTGTTCGGTGTCGACGGCGCGGGGGTACCAGAAGTCGATCACCGTCTCGCGGAGGTTCTCCCGCAGTCGGGGCAGGTACGCCTCGGCGAGAGCGGCGGGGTCGCGTGACATGCTCCCGCGTTCTCCCGGCCGGTACTTGAACGCTCTCAACGCGGAAGCGAGCGGCGCGGGCGACTGTCCCCGTGGGCGGCGCGGGCGACCCCGGCGAGCGGGAACGGCCGGCCGCCTTTATGCCGGGTCGGTCCCGACTCGGCGTATGGAAGCCGTCGCGAGCGACGACCCGATGATCGACGCGGAACTGCTGGGCGAGCGCCTGGGGCCGGACGCGACCGTCACCGTCGCCGAGACCGACACCGTGGACGCGGTCCGCGAGGCCGCGGCCGACGCCGACGCGCTCGTCGCGGACGTGTCGACGCCGGTGACCGCCGAGGTGCTGGACGCGTGCCCGGACCTGCGGATCGTCGCGCGAGCGGGCGTCGGCGTCGACACCATCGACGTGGGCGCCGCGGCCGAGCGCGACGTGGTCGTGACGAACGTCCCCGAGTACTGCACCGAGGAGGTGGCGACTCACACCGTGGCGCTGCTGCTCGCCTGTCTCCGTTCGCTGGGCCGGTACGACCGCGACGTGAAAACCGGCGGCTGGGACTGGCGGGCCGGCGGCGAGATCCACCGCCTCTCGGGGCTCACGCTCGGGTTCGTCTCCTACGGACCGATCGCTCGTCGCGTTCGCGAACTGGTCGCGGGGTTCGGCGTCGACGCCGTCGCCTACGATCCCTACGTCGACGCCGAGGAGATGGCCGCCGACGAGGTGGAGAAGGTCGATTTCGACCAGCTACTCGACCGGACCGACCTCCTCTCTGTGAACGCGCCGCTGACCGAGGAGACCCGTGACGCGGTCGACGCCGCCGCGTTCGAGCGGCTGGTCGACCACGCGGTCGTCGTCAACACCGGCCGCGGCGGCGTCGTCGACGAGGCCGCGCTGGCCGACGCGCTCGAAGCGGGCGAGGTCGCGGCCGCCGGGCTGGACGTGTTCGCCGAGGAGCCGCCCGAGGGGTCGCCGCTGTTCGATCGCGACGACGCGATCCTGACCCCTCACGCCGCGTGGTACTCCGAAGAGGCCCGCGCGGACCTCCACGAGACCGTCGCAGCGAACGTCCGGGCGGCGCTGGCCGATGAGACGCCTCCCGACCGGATCGACCCCGAGCTGGACTGGGTGTGAGCGCCCCGGCGGGGCCGCCGGCGGGACGGAGTCACCGGGCGGTCGGCGGTCGCCGTCTACTCGCCGACCTCGATCCGCGTGCCGGGTCGGGCGTCGTCGTCGGAAACCGGGAGTCGCACCTTCAGCACGTCGTCGCTGTAGGTCGCCGAGATCGCGTCGGCGTCGACCCGTCGCGGCACCGAGACGTGGCGGTTGAACACGCGGGTCTCCCCCTCGTCGGTCCGGTGTTCGGCGGTGACGTGGAGCCGGCCGTCGTGCCAGCGGAGGTCGACGTCCGCGCTGCCGTACCCCGGCAGGTCGGCGTACACCTCGTAGGCGCCCTCGTCTTTGAACAGTTCGACCTCGTGGTCCGGGTGGTGTGTCACGGGTTGCCTCCACTCGAACCGACGGCGCCGAGCCGTTTCAATCTCCGTGTCGATTCCCGGTCGGCGGGAGCCCCGTGACAGTCGTTGACTAACCGGTCAGTCAGTTCGGAACGCTTTTGACTGACCGGTCAGTTAAGATCGGTAATGACCGGAACGACGGACAGCGCCGCGGCCGGCGGCTCCACCCCGGAAGCTATCATGGGGGCCACCTACCGGGCGCTGTGCGAACACGGCTACGCGGATCTGACGATGCAGGACATCGCGGACGAATCGGACAAGAGCAAGGCCTCGTTGCACTACCACTTCGACACCAAGGAGGAGCTACTGCTGGCCTTCCTCGACCACCTCTACGACGCGTTCACCGACGACGTCGGGACGACCGACGGCGACGACGCCGTCGAGCGGCTGGTTCGGTTCGTCGACGAGTTGCTCTGCCCGGCCGAGCGGACGGACGAGCCGCGAGCGGAGTCGAGCCCCGACGGACCGAGCGACGACGGGACGGATGACGACGGGACGGGTGGCGACGATCCGAACGACGGCGCCGGGACGGACGAGTTCGAGGAGTTCCAGACGGCGCTGCTGGAGATCAAGGCCCAGGGGCCCTACGTCGAGGCCTATCGCGAGCAGCTGGAGCGGGTCGACGCGTTCGTCCGCGGTCGCGTCCGGTCGATCGTCGCCGACGGGATCGAGGAGGGGACGATCCGCGCCGACGTGGACCCCGACGACACCGCCGCCTTCGTCGCGACGCTCGTCGACGGCGTGAACACCCGCCGGGTCGCCCTCGGGGAGACCGACGGGAGCGTCCGCAACACCTTCCTCGCGTACGTCCGCGAGAACCTCGTCGCCCCCGGCGCCGACGTGGCGGTCGACCTCGACCCGGGGAGCGATGCGGACCGTGACACCGACGGCGACGCGACCGGAGCCGCCGACGGCCGGGCGGCCGCGGGAGGCGACGACTGATGGCCGACTCCGGGCTCGACCGCCTCGTCGCCGGCGTCCGCAGGCGAGTGAACATGGTGTTCAAGGACCGCGAGGAGTTCGACCTCACGTCGGGCGACATCCCCCGCCCGCTGTTCTATCTCTCGCTGCCGATCGTCGTCACCAACCTGCTGCAGACGGCGTACAACCTCGTCGACACCATCTGGCTCGGTCAGTACAGCGAGACGGCGCTGGCGGCCATCGGGATGGCGTTCCCGCTCGTCTTCTTCCTCATCTCGCTGGGTCTCGGGATATCGATCGCCGGGAGCATCCTCGTCGCCCAGAACATCGGCGCCGACGACGAGGAGCAGGCGGAGTTCGCCGCCTCCCAGACCGTCACCTTCGCGATCATCGCGTCGCTGCTGCTGGGCGCGTTCGGCTACCTCAACGTCGGGCGGCTGCTCGACCTCATCGGCGGCCCCGAGAACGTCGTCGCCGGCGCGACCGGCTACCTGCAGATCATCTCGCTCGGGATGGTGTTCATGTTCGCCTTCTTCGTGTTCATGTCGCTGATGCGCGGCTACGGCGACACGATCACGCCGATGCTCGTCATGTTCGTCACCGTCGTCGTCAACATGGTGCTGGACCCGTTCCTCATCTTCGGCTGGTGGGTCTTCCCCGAGCTCGGCATCGAGGGCGCCGCCTACGCGACCATCTTCTCGCGGGCGCTCGCCACGGTCATCGGCATGGCGATCATGTTCCGCGGCAACCGCGGCGTCCAGATCCACCTCTCGGAGATGTGGCCGGACCTGAGCTATCTGCGGAAGATCCTCCGGGTCGGCGTCCCCGCCTCGATCGAGAACACCGGCAACTCCATCGCGGTCGTGCTCATGCTGACCATCGTCACCCCGTTCGGCGAGACGGTCATCGCCGCCTACACCGTCGGCGTCCGCATGTTCTCGGTCATCTTCCTCCCCGCCATCGCCGTCGGCCGCGGCGTCGAGACGATGGCCGGTCAGAACATCGGCGCCGGCGAGCAGGAGCGAGCCGGCCGCGCCACCAACTTCGCCGCCAAGGCCATGTTCGGCGTCCTCGCCGCGGTCGGCGTGCTCACGTGGCTCGGCGCCCCCAACATCGTCGCCATCTTCTCCGACGACCCCGAGGTGGTCGAGATCGGCCGCCTGTTCCTCCGCTACGTCGCCCCGACCTTCGGCTTCACCGGTATCTTCCACGCCTACAAGGGCGGGTTCCGCGGCGCCGGCAAGACCCTGACCGCCGCCGCCATCTCGATCTCCATGCTCGGCCTCGTCCGGCTCCCCGTCGCCTGGTTCGCGTCCGGCGAGATGGGCTACGAGGGGATCTGGCTCGCGTTCGCCGTCTCCAACCTCGCCGGCGCCGCCATCGCCTTCGCCTGGTACCGCCTGGGCACCTGGCGCGACGCCTCCCTCACGGACGCCCCCGGCGTCGGTCCCGCCCCCGACACCGACGCCGAACCCGCCACCGACGACTGATCGCGAATCCGCTCCGGGCCGCTCACACCGGCGGCACGTGTGACCCGCCTCTTTGCCGGAGGGACGCTCACGAACGGAGCGGCCTCGAAGCGACCGGCCGAACGGTTAACTCGGCGCCGTTCGATTCGGGGGTATGGCCATCGGCGACGTGTCCGCGGTGACGGTCGGCGACTGCACGGATCTGTCCTACGTCGACACGGGGATGTACGACACCGAGGCGTACGGGGCGGTCTACCTGATCGACGACGACCGGCCGGCGCTGGTCGACACCGGCATCGGCACGAACTACGAGCGCGTCCTGGATCTGGTGCGCGAGGCGGACCTCGCGCCCGAGGACGTCGAGGTGATCGCGCTCACGCACGTCCACCTCGACCACGCGGGCGGCGCGGGCTTGCTCGTCGAGGCGTGCCCCAACGCCGACGTGTACGTCCACCCGGTCGGCGCGCCCCACGTGGCCGACCCCGGACGGCTCTGGGAAGGCACGAAGTCGGCGGTCGGTGACCAGATCGAGTTCTACACCCAGCCCGACCCCGTCCCAGAGGAACGGATCGTCGAGATCGAAGGCGGCGATACGATCGACCTGGGCGACCACGCGCTGGAGGTGTCCCACGCGCCGGGCCACGCCCCCCATCAGGTCGTCTTCCACGACCCCGAGAACGACGCGGTCTTCACCGCCGACGCGGCGGGCATCTACGCGCCGAGTCGCGACGAGGTGTTCCCGACGAGCCCGCCGCCGAACTTCGACCCGGAGGGGTGTCGGGACGATATCGACACCCTGCGGGAGATCGACCCCGAGGTGCTGTGTTACGCCCACTTCGGGCCGGCCGAGGCGGGTGACAAACTGGACCGGTACGCCGAGGTGCTCGATTCATGGGTCGAGGCGGTCGCCGAGGCGCGGGCCGAGTCGGGCGAGGACGCGGCGGTGATCGACCGCTTCGTCGCCGAGGCGGACGCCGAGCGGGCGGTGTGGGGCGCCGAGAAGGCCGACGCGGAGGTGGCGATGAACGTCCGCGGCGTATTGGCGGCGCTGGACCGGCGGGAGTAGCCGCGGTCGGGATCGGCTAACGTCAGTCGGCGCTCCCCTCGAAGAGGCCGCCGAACACCTTGCCCTCGGCCTTGCGGAGGTGCTGGTGGAAGGTGGGCGGGGAGACCTGCAGCGACTCGGCCACGTCCTCGCCGGAGGCGTCGCGGGGCCACTCGAAGAAGCCGGCGTGGTAGGCCGCCTCGAGCGTGGTCCGCTGGCGGTCGGTCAGCCCCTCCAGCAGCGACCGGGTCGAGCGGGCCCGGGCGTCCTCTCTGGTCACTTGCTGGCGGCGCAGCATCGTCGCCCGGGGGTAGGCGTCGGTCACGGCCTCGATGACCTGTCGCACGTCGGCCGTCGGCGAGACGTGCAGCGTCATCCGGTAGTCGCCGTCCTCGACGACGACCTCCTCGACGGAGCCGCCGAGCGAGGCGAGCGTCGACAGCACGGGCGGCTCGACCATCCGGAGTTCGAACCCGCGCTCGCCCTCGCCCTCCTCGTCGGCGAACGATACCTCGGCCCAGTGGGGGAGCCGCTCGACCAGCCGTTCGACGGTGTCGACGGCCGCCGCCGAGGCCGTCCCGTAGACGAGAAACTCGTCGTCGCCGACGGGGACGACGTGGTCGAACGAGAACTGCCCCTCGGGCTGTTCCGGGAGGTCGAGCGCCTCGAAGAGGTCGGTGATCTGGAACTCCAGCTCGACCACCTCGTCCGAGAGCAGCGCCTGCTTGCGCTCGGCGGCGGCGATGGCGTGGCCGACGACCTCGCCGAGCTGGGCCAGGACCGTCCGCTCCTGGCCCTCGAAGGCGTCGGGCCGGCCGGCGTAGACGTTCAGAACGCCGTAGGTCGTCCCCTCGTGGACGATGGGGATGGCCGCCGACGACCGGACGCCGTAGCTGTCGACGCGCTCGCGCCAGGGGTCGTGGGCGTCGCTGGCCTGGATGTCCCGGGTGACCTGCGCCTCGCCCGTGCGGAACGCGCGCCCGGTCGGGCCGCCGCTGCGCTCGTCGTCCGAGTCGATGGAGATCGTGATCCCCTCCAGATACCCGTCCGTGCCGGCCTTCGCGCGGGGCTCGACGGTCTGGTCGGCGGTGTCGACCTCGCCGATCCAGGCGAACCGGTAGGAGTCGGCGGCGGCGAGGTGTTCGCACACCGTCCGTTCGATCTCCGCGCAGGTCGACTGGTCGACGACGGCGTCGGTGATCCCGTTGACGACCTCGTTGAGGCTGTTGAGCGCCGCCAGTTGCTCGCGCCGGCGGACGAGCCGGTTCTCGTAGCGGTGGCGGTTGATCGCCGTCGCCAGCACCGTCGCCACCGACTGGACGAAGTTCACGTCCTGCTGGGAGGCCTCCCCGGGTTCCGTGTCGTGGGTCCCGAGGATCCCCCACGGGTTCTCCGGCGACCCGACGACGACGCTGATCCCCGAGCGAACGGCGTGGTCGCGCAGCAGATCCGGGCCGCTGAACCGGTGCTCGCTTCGGAGGTCCTCGACGACGACCGGGTCGCCCGACCGGAGGGTGTACGCCGCCTGGGAGTCGTCCGCGACGGCGGAGATCGTCGCCTCGCCGACGAGGTCGTCGTCCCACCCGACGCCCTGACGGAGCAGCAGTTGTTCGCCGGCCTCGTCCAGTTCGAGCACCTTGCAGTAGTCGTTGCCGAGCGTCGTCGCCACCTCCTCGGCCGCCTCGGCCATCAGGGCGTCGAGGTCGCGCTCTTCGAGGGCGCGCTGGCCGAGCTCGGTGACGACCGCCTGCTGGCGGACTCGCCGCTGGAGTTCCCGCTCGCGTTCGAGGCGCTCGGAGATGTCGCGGACGACGCCGCAGCGACCGGTGCCGTCGCCGTAGGGGAACGGTTCGTAGCGGGTCTCGACCGGGACGGCGGTGCCGTCCTTCCGGAAGAGTTCGAACTCGATGGTCGCCGCCTCGCGCTCGCCCGCGGCGACCGCCGCCGCCCGCTCCTCGACGACGGGGGCGTACTCCTCGTCGTAGATGTCGGTCGGTTCCATCCCCAGTAGCTCCTCGCGGTCGTAGCCGAGCATCTCGCAGAACGACTCGTTGACGAGCACGAACCGGCTGTCGTCGTCCAGCGCGTAGATGCCGTCGCCGACCGTCTCGACGATCCGCTCGTACTGTTCGAGCTCGCGCTTGCGTTCCTTGCGCTCGGTCACGTCCCGGACGACGGCGATGCGCTCGTGGCCGTCGTCCTCGTCGCCCGCCCCGGCCTCGGCGTCCATCAGCGAGAACGTCGCCTCGCCGATCCACTCCTCGCCGTCGGGACCGGCCAGCGTCGCCTCCAGCGTCGCCGTCGCCCGCTCGTCGACCGCGAGGGCGTCCTCGAGCCGCCGGGCCGCGGCGACCGCTTCGTCGTCGACGACCGCCGAGACGTGTTCGCCGACCAGTTCGTCGGGGTCGCGATCGACCATCGCGGCGTAGGTCTCGTTGACCTGCGTGAAGTAGCCGCCCTCGTCGACCACGTAGATGCCGTCCTCGACGGTCTCGACGATCCGCTCGTAGCGTTCGAGCTCGCGTTCGCGGGCCTTCCGATCGGTCACGTCCCGGAAGTACACGGAGATCCCGCTCTCGGAGGGGTGGGCCGACACCTCGAACCAGGTCGAGAGCGGCGGGAAGTACGCCTCGAAGGAGACTGACTCGCCGGTCTCCCGGGCGCGCTCGTACTGCTCCTGGAACGTCGTGCCGCCGGCCGCGGGGAAGGCGTCCCAGACGCTCCGGCCGACGAGTTCGTGGCGGTCGCGGTCGAGCAGCGCGGCCGCCCGCTCGTTGACGTAGCTGAACCGCCAGTCCTCGTCGAGCGCGAAGAACCCGTCGTCGATGCGTTCGAGCACCTCGTCCAGTTCGTGTTCGAGGTCCTCGCGTCGCCGTTCGAGCCGCTGGGCCTGTTCTTTGAGCTGGGTCACGTCCTCCGCGGAGACGACGACGCGCTCGACCGCCCCGTCGTCGGTCAGCGGGACGGCGTCGATCGAGAGCCACCGCTCGCCGAGCCCCGGGAGGTCGAACCGGCCGACCCAGTCCCTCACCGGTTCGCCCGTCCGGAGCGGCCGCTCGTAGGGCCGTTCGCCCGGCGGGACCTCCTCGCCGTCCTCGTCGAAGACGGTCCCGGCGGGGAGGTTCGTCGACTCCTCGTCGGCCGACTCCCCGTCGGCCGACTCGTCGATCCCGAGGTATTGCCGGGTGCGGTCGTTCATCCTGACGGCCTCGCCCTCGCTGTCGAGGACCGCGACCCCGACCGGGATGGCGTCGAAGAGGCGTTCGAGCAGGTCCCGCTCGCGCTGGAGGCGCTGCTCGAACTCGCGGCGCTCGGTCATGTCGCGGGTCACCTTCGCGAACCCGTCGAGGTCGCCGTCGTCGCCGTAGATGGCCGTGATCGTCACGTTCGCCCAGAAGCGCGTCCCGTCGGCGCGGACGCGCCAGCCCTCGTCCTCGATCCAGCCCCCCTCGGCCGCCGCCGCGAGGTTCCGCTCGGGGACGCCCGCCTCGCGGTCGGCCTCGGTGTAGAACGCCGAGAAGTGCTCGCCGACGATGTCGTCGGCCTCGTACCCCTTCAGGCGCGCCGCTCCGGGGTTCCACGTCTGCACGCAGCCGTCGGCGTCGAGCCGGAAGATGGCGTACTCCTCGACGGCCTCGACCAGTGACTCGAACTGGTCGCGCTGGTCGCGCTGGGTCAGCTCCGCCCGTTTGCGCTCGATCACGTCCACGTACAGCTCCACCCGACCGCCCGCGTAGGCGCCCGACTCGATCGGCCGACTCCGGTGTTCGAGCCACCGGTCGGCCCGGTCGTCGCCGGCCGTGACGCGACATTCGAAGCGCTCCTCGCCGGCCTCGCCGTCGTAGGTCGACCGGACCCGGTCGGCGAACGCCGCCGAGTCGTCGACCGCCGGCGCGAGCCGGTCGGCGAGCAGGGCGGACTCCTCCAGGCCCAGCACGGCCGCGCGGTCGACGCCGAAGTAGCGCTCGACGGCGTCGTTGACCCAGGCCACCTCGTCGTCGGCGTCGATGACGAGCACGCCCACGTCGACCGTCCCCAGCACGTCCGCGACGAGCGACTCCGCCGCGGCCGGCCAATCGGGGTCCGCGTCGTCGGCGACCTCCGGGTCCGGGGGGCGCCACCACACGCGGGCGCTCGCTCCCACCTTCTTCGTCCGGAGGTGCCCCCCGTCGACCAGTCGGTCCAGCCGGTCGTACGTGCTCCGGCGCCCGAGGTCGAGCCGGTCGGCCACCTCGCTCGTCGTCCGCGGCTCACCGTCCCCGTCGAACACCGCGAGCGTCTCCCGGAGACTCTCTGTCAGCCCGTGCGGTTCCATTACCCCCATCCAGGGTCGGCCGCCACTACAACCTTCCGCCGGCGGAGTCACCAAGCGATCGCGACGGATCAGTATCCGGTACGTATCGCGCCATCGAACGGACCCACACGGACAGCATACGTGGCGGTACAGTTACAGTACCGGCGTAGCGATGGGCCTAATCACTTCTAGCGATCCCTTACCCGGGTCGGGGTAGTCGGTACTGATACGTCCGACGGAGACCACCAATGTCCCAGACTACAACGCACACCACGGACGACGGCCGAACCGTTATCGACCTCGACGCGGACAAGCGCTACGACCTCCTGGCGGCCGAGCGGCGGCGGACGGTGCTGGCCGTCCTCACCGAACGGGGCGGCGCCACACCGACCGGACTCGACGAGCTCGTGACGGCGGTGGCGGCGCGCGAGGGCGACGAAGCGTCCGCGGAGGCGGCCGAACGGCTCGCCGTCTCGCTGCATCACGTCCACCTGCCGCGGATGGACGACCTGGGCGTGCTCGACTACGACCCGGGGGCCAACCGCGTCGAGACCGTCCGCTCCCTCGCGACGGCGCAGTCGGACTGACTACTCGCGTGGTCATCGACGACGCTATCGGCTCGAGATCCGTCGGTTCCCGCCCGATGACGGCGGGAATTGTCCACCCCCGGTCGGTCACCGGTCGATGAAGGCGCTCTGTCCGAACTGCGGAGAGGCGGAGGGCGAGCGGACCGCCAGGGGCCGCGGGTCCGACGCGGGCATCGAAGTCACGTTCTCCTGTCCGGAGTGCGACCACGTCTGGTCGATCGGACTGTAACGCGAACGGGGTGCCCGCCGGGGAGCAGTTCGCACGCGCGACCCGCCGGGACATCGCTCTCGCGGACGGCTCGCCGGAGCGTCTCGCGCGCGGACGGCGACCCGTACGTTTATCGGGACGGACACCTACCACCCACGCGAGAACACAGTGATTGTCGCCACCAGTCCCATCTGTGACGCTTCCCGGCCCCGGTGTCGGCGCCCCGCGAGCGGACCCGACGGACCGCCGAGTCGGTCGCCCGCGGGCGAACTGCGACGACGAGACCGTTCGGGCGGGATCTCGGTCAGATGAAGTCCCTGGAGCGGGACCTGGGACTCCCGACGGTCCTCGCCATCAGTATCGGCGCGATGATCGGGAGCGGCATCTTCATCCTCCCGGCGCTGGCGCTGGAGACCGCCGGTCCGTCGGTCGTGCTCGCGTACCTGCTCGCGGGCGTGCTCGTGCTCCCGGCGGCGCTGTCGAAGTCGGAGATGGCGACGGCGATGCCCGAGGCCGGCGGCACGTATCTCTACATCGAACGCGGGATGGGGCCGCTCCTCGGAACGATCGCCGGCGTCGGGACGTGGTTCTCCCTGGCGTTCAAGGGCGGGCTCGCCCTGGTCGGCGGCGTCCCCTATCTCCTCATCGCCTTCGACCTGCCGGTCAAGCCCGTCGCGCTGGCGCTCGCGGCGGTGCTCATCCTCGTCAATCTCTTCGGGGCGAAACAGACCGGGCGCCTGCAGGTGATAATCGTCACCGCCATGCTCGCGGCGCTGGCGTGGTTCGTCGTCGGGGGCGCGCCGAGCGTCCAACAGACGAACTTCGAGCCGTTTCTCACGGGCGGGCCGGGCGGACTGCTGGCCGCGACCGGCCTCGTGTTCGTCTCCTACGCCGGCGTGACGAAGGTCGCGAGCATCGCCGAGGAGGTCGAGAACCCCGACCGGAACATCCCGCTCGGTATCCTGGGGTCGCTCGGGTTCACGACCCTGTTGTACGTGCTGATCGTCGCCATCATGGTCGGCGTCACCGACGCGGGCGTGGTCGCGGGCTCGTCGGTCCCCGTCGCGGACGCCGCACGGGCCACCGTCGGCACGCTCGGCGTCGGCGCGGTCGTCGTCGCCGCCGTCCTGGCGCTGATCTCGACGGCCAACGCCGGGATCCTCTCCTCGTCGCGCTACCCCTTCGCGATGGCCCGCGACGGGCTGGTCCCGGAGTCGCTGGCCGCCGTCAGCGACCGGTTCGGGACGCCCGCGGCCTCGATCACGCTGACCGGCGGCGTGTTGCTCGCGCTGATCGCGTTCGTGCCGATCCGCGACATCGCCAAGCTCGCCAGCGCCTTCCAGATCCTCGTCTTCATCCTGATCAACCTCACCATCGTCGCCTTCCGCAAGGGGGAGATGGAGTACGAGCCAAGTTTCGAGTCGCCGCTGTACCCCTGGACGCAGGCGTTCGGCGTCGTCGGCGGGCTCGTGCTCATCACGCAGATGGGCCAGATCGCGATAGCCGGCGCGGCCGTCATCACGGTCGCGAGTATCGTCTGGTACTTCGTCTACGCCCGACCGCGCATCCAGCGCGAGGGCGCCGCGACCGACGTGGTCCGCCGCAAGGTCGGCGAGAACGTCCTCACCGAGACGGAGGACGCCATCGAGGGCGAGACCTACGAGGTGCTGGTCGCGCTCACCAGCGAGGTGACCCGCGAGCGCGAGGCGGCGCTGTTGCGCATGGCCGCCGACCTCGTGCGACCCCACGACGGCCGGGTCGTCGTCGTCTGGTTCGAGGAGGTGCCCGACCAGGCGCCCCTGGAGACCGCCACGGAGACCCAGTCGCCCGCCGAGGTCCGCTTCGAGGAGCAGACCGGCGACCTGGCGGTCGACCTCGACGTCGAGGTCGACGTGGGCGAGATCGTCAGCCACGACACGAAACACGCGATCGTCAACTTCGCCGACCACCGCCGGGTCGACACGATCCTCACCGAACACGAGCGGCTCCGTCTCCGCTCGCGGCTCGTCGGCGACCCGATCGACTGGGTGGTCCGCCACGCCCCGACCGACGTGCTGCTCGTCGACAACCAGGGGTACGACCGGCCCGAGCTGATCGAACTCGTCGGCGACGGGGGGCCGTTCAACCCCGACCAGGTCGCCGTCACCGAAGCGATCGCCAGCCAGAACGGCAGCGAGGTGTGTCTCGGCTACCCCGAGACCGACGACGGTCCCGAGCAGCGCGAACAGACCATCGATGAGTACCGCGCTCGGCTGGCCGAGCTGCTGTCGGTCCCGGTTCGGACGCCCTCCGAGCCGGGCACCGACAGCGGCACCGCCCGGCCGGACCTCCGGATCCGGCGAGGGGCCGACCACCGGCTCCGGGGCGCCGTGCTCGACCGACAGGACGACGGCCCGGTCGAGTGTACGGAGATCTCCGTCCACTCCCACGAGTCGGGCCAGCCCGGGCTCGTCCGGCGGTTCCTCGAACGCGTCGTGTTCTGAGCGGGCGCGGGACCGCCCTCTCCCCCGCCCCCGGCCGTCGCGTCACCTGTCGGACCCTTCGCCGCTCTGCTCCCGGCGACCGCTCCCGAACAGCCGCTCGGCCAGCGGCCGGTCGGTGGGTCGCTCGGCGAACAGCACGGAGGCGTCGACGTCGTTGACCACGTCGAGGTGCAGCGAGTCGGTGACCAGCCGCGAGATCATCCCCCGCTCGGTCGCCCCGAGCAACACCATGGTGTGGTCGTCGGCCGCCGACTCGATCGCCGCCTCGACGTCGCCGGAGTCGTCGACGATCGCGGCCGCCCCGTCCAGGTCGTGCGCCTCGCTCCACTCCGCGAGGAACCGCTGGCCCGCCTCGCGCTCGTCGGCGCCGTCGACGACGTGCAACAGCGACACCTCGGCGCCGGCGTCCGTCCGGAGCGCGCGGGCGACCTCGGCGCTGAGATCGGAGTCCGGGCCACCCGCGGTGGGTAGCAGGACCCGCGAGGGGTCGAGTCCGCGGTCCTTGACGACGAGGAAGTCACAGGGGAGGCGATTGGTCAGTTCGTCGAGCGGCCGCTCGGCGCGGGCGGCGTTCCAGAGTCGGCCCTGCCCCCAGCCCATCAGCGCCAGGTCCGGTCGGGTGCGCCGCGCCCGGTCGAACACCTCTTCGAACGAGCGCGAGGAGACGATCGTCGAGGTTTCGACGGTCACGTCCTCGCGGCCGACCTGCTGCTTCAGGTCGCCCATGAGCCGCTCGGACTCGCGGGTTATCCGAGCGCGGTCACCGTCGTCGAGCGGGCGGTTCGTCGGCGCCTGGACGATGTGGACGGCGTGGACGGTCCCCTTCTCGCGGGTGCTCGCCAGCGCGCAGGCGAACTCGACGAGCGCCGTCTCGGTCCGCGGGTTCGCGATGGGAACCAGGATGCGGTAGGACTCCGGGTCGCGGACGAAGTCCTCTAAGGTGTCGACCAGCGGGACGTACGACCGCCCGGCGAGGTTGCCCAGCAGCATCTCACGCAGCGAGAGCCGGCGGACGTTCTCGAACTGCTCAATCTCCAGGCGGCGCTCGCTGGTCTGGTAGTAGTTGACGACGGTGACCAGCAGGATGCCGCCGAGGGTGTTGCCCAGCAGGACGGGGAGCACGAACTCGAAGAGGCCGACGGTCAGCGCGAGGTCGCCGGCCAGCATCGTGTACACTACCTCGGTGAACGAGACGACGACGTGGAAGAGGTTGCCCAGCGGGATCGCCAGGAACGCCATGTAGACGACGGCGATCCGGGAGATGGTGTCGCGGGCGGCGAAGTCCATCCAGACGACGCCGGCGACGATCAGCCCGGCGAAGGCGGCCTTGAAGAAGAGGGCGGTGATCGGCGTCTCGACGCCGTTCTGTGCCAGCCCGAGCGCGTACTCCGCCGCGGCCGGTTCGAAGACGCCCCCGTAGGCGAGCACGACCGCGCCGACGGCGCCGCCGGCGAAGTTCCCCGCGAGGACGATCAGCCAGTGGCGCACCAGCGCCGGGAGGCTGGCCAGTCGCTCCAGCGTCAGCGCGACCGGCGGGAGCGTGTTCTCGGTGTAGAGCTGGTAGCCGCCGATGATGATGTAGACGAACCCCAGGGGGTAGAGCAACACGGCGAGGACCGGCGACTCCGTCGACGCCGACAGCGAGGCGTACAGCAGGAAGGTGATCGTGATCGCGAACCCGCCGGCCACGCCGCTGAAGAACAGCTCGCGGAAGCCGGACGTGATCTCGTGGTCGGCGTCGGCGACGATCCGCTGGAACACCTCGTCCGAGGAGAACCGACCGGGCACGACCTCCCCGGTCTCGGGGACGTCGTCGGCGTCCTCCCGGTGTGCCCGCGACTCGTGGTCGGTGTCGGCCATTACTCACATCGCCAGTACGGAGGCCCAAAGAGGTTTGTCTCTCCGCGGCGCGTCGACCGCCGAGCGGCGGCCCCGGTCGGCGCGATCCCGCCGTCAGTGGGGTGTGCTTTTGTGTGCGGCAATCGATAACGGAGACGAATGGCCGAGAGTACGTTGCTCCTGCTGGTCGCCGGTATCATCGCTGTCGGGGTGCTGGCTCAGATCCTGGCCGACCGCCTCCAGGTGCCGGCCATCGTCTTCTACATCGTCGCCGGGCTGGTGCTGGGCCAGCCGGGGCTGGAGATCATCACGCGGGAGACGTTCGGCGGCGCCCTCTCGACGGTCGTCGGGTTCGCCGTCGCGATCATCGTCTTCGAGGGCGCCTTCCACCTGAAAGTCGAGCGCATCCGGACGGCGCCCCAGGCCGCGCTGCGGCTGGTCACCGTCGGCGCGGTCCTGGCGCTGGCCGGGACCGCCGTGGCCGTGCGACTGGTCTTCGGCGTGAGCTGGAACCTCTCGCTGGTGATCGGGTCGCTGCTGGTCGCGACCGGCCCGACGGTCGTTACCCCGATCCTCAGCATCGTCCCGGTGCGCGACCGGGTGGCGACCGCCCTGGAGTTCGAGGGCATCGTCAACGACGTGACCGCGGCGATCCTCGCGGTCGTCTTCTTCCAGACGGTCCTGCCGGAGACGGCCGGCAACGGCATCGTCCGCGGGTTCGTCGTCCGGCTCGGGGTCGGCCTGCTGTTCGGCGTCGTCGTCGCGGGCGCCGTCTACTACCTGCTTCGGTACGTCGACCTCTCGCCGGGTGACGCACCGCGCAACGCCCGCCTGCTGGTGCTCGCGGGCGCTCTGGTCGCGTTCGCCGCCGCGAACTTCGAGGCGACCGAGGCGGGCGTCGCCGCGGCCGCGACCGCGGGCTTCCTGCTCGGGAACGCCGACGTGCCCTACGAGGCGGAGATCGAGGCGTTCAAGGGCGACCTGACGCTGCTGGTCCTGGCGTTCGTCTTCATCGGCCTCGCGGCGCTGCTCGACCCCGCGGCACTGGTCGAAGTCGGCGTCGGCGGACTGGTCGTCGTGGCCGCGATCGCACTCGTGATCCGCCCGGCGCTGGTCTTCCTGTCGACCGCCGGCGACCGGTTCACCCGCCAGGAGCGGACGTTCATGAGCCTGGTCGGGCCGCGGGGCATCATCCCGGCCTCGGTCGCGACGCTCTTTGCGGTCCAGTTCCAGGAGGCCGGACTCGTCGAGGAAGCGAACATCCTTCTGGGGACGGTCTTTCTCGCGATCTTGCTGACGGCCGTCTTCGAGGGCGGCCTCGCGCGCCACCTCGCGCGCTATCTGAACGTCATACCCATGAGAGTCATCATCGTCGGCGGCGGCCGGGTCGGCCGGTCGCTCGCCGAACGGCTGGAGAACCGGGGCGAGAACGTCGTCATCGTCGAGACGGACGAGTCGGTCGCACAGACGGTCCGCAACGCCGGGTTCACCGCCATCATCGGCGACGGGACGGACACCGAACTCCTCCGGGAGGCCGGCGCGGACAACGCCAAGACGGTCGTCGCCGCGACCGGCGACGACGACGCGAACCTCCTCGTCGCGCAGCTGTCGAGCTCGAAGTTCGACGTCGAGAACGTCATCGCGCGGGCCAACAACCCCGACAACGTCGACGCCTTCGAGGACCTGGGCGTCCGCACCATCTCCTCGTCGATGGCCACCGCCTGGGCGATCGACAACCAGATCGAACGCCCCGCCATCGCCCACTGGATGACCGACGTCGGCCAGTCGGGCGACGTCCAGGAGGTCGAAGTCACCAGCGAGGAGATCGCCGGCAAGCCCGTCCGGGAGGTCGGGCCGATGCTCCCCGACGCCTGTCTCATCGCGCTGGTCGGCAAGGGCGACTACACCACCGCGGAGGTCCCCGGCCCGGACTACGTCGTCGAACTCGGCGACCACGTCACGCTGCTGGGCCAGCGCGAGGCGGTCCGCGAGGGAATGAAGCTCGTCAACCCGGACTGAGCGGTCCCGTCGGGGTCGCGGGTTCCTCGCGTCGCCGTCCGCTCACTCCACCGGGATCCGGACGCCGACGTGCCGACCGTGCTCGCAGTCGGGCACCAGTTCGCCGCCGAGCCGCTCGGCGCCCCACGAGACCGCCCAGATCTCCAGGTCGTTGGCGTGTTCGAGCTGGGTCTCCCCGCCGTTGGTCACCGCCGCCGCGTCCTGCTCGGGGAGGAATCGACCGTCGCTCTCGACGGCCACGTCGACGTGGGAGCCGTCGCGCTCGACGGTCACGGCGACCGGCGCGTCGGCGTTGCCGGTCGCGTACGACAGCAGGTGTTCGCAGATCGACGCGACCAGCTCCGCCGAGCGGTGGACCTCGGCGTCGCCGTCGGTCGTCACCGACACGTCGTGACCCTGCTCGCGGAGGACGGCGGCGACCTCGGTCACCAGCGCGCTCACGTCGGCCGCGTCGTCGCTCGCCGGGTCGAGACACATGCTCTCCTCGACGGCGCGGGCCCGCTCGCTCACGTCGACCAGCGAGTCGGCCGTCTCGCGGAGCCGCTCGGCGACCCGTTCGTCGCCCGACTCGGCGACCGCGTCGGCCATCGCGTACACCGCCGTCATGTCGTTGCGGACGTTGTGTCGGAGCACCCGCTGGAGGACCTCCAGGCGCTGGCCGCGGATGCGCTCGTCGGTCACGTCCCGCAGCGCCACCGCGTAGCCCGCCTCGGCGTTCGCGTCGCGGCGCACCCGCGAGACCGACACGTCGAAGTAGCGCTTGCCCGCCGACCCCTGGAAGGGGATCGTCGACTCGGTCGGCAGCCCCTCGGACCCCAGCAGGTCGGCGTCGACCAGCGCCGACAGCGGCTCGCGGACCACCTCCTCGAGCGACCGCTCGAACAGCGCCTCCGCCGACCGGTTCATGTCGACGATCCGCGCGTCGCCGTCGACGACCACGACCGCGTCGTTGAGGTTCGAGACGATCGCGTCGCGGCCGATCGCCTCCGCGATGGGCAGCGAGCGGTAGGGCCGCCCGACCGCGACGGCGACCGCGACCGCGGCCAGCACCGTCGACTGGACGACGACGGCGCCGGTCGGCACCGAGATGGTCCCGCCGGTCTCCAGCGTCGAGGTCAGCATCGGCGCCGCCGCGAGCGACCCGCCGATCAGCGCTAACGCGGCGCCCCGCGACCGCTCGAAGGACGCGTACCGGGTCGCGTCCCACGCGAGCAGGATCGAGAGCCCGACGAGCAGCCCGAACGACACGACCGTCGGCGTCCCGAGCAGGAGGAGATACGCGGCGCCGATCCCCTCGAACGTGGGTTCGAGCGGCAACACCTGCGTCACCCGGAGGACCGCCCCGAGGCAGCCGACCGCAGGGGCGACCGCGACCAGCCCGAGGATCACCCGACTGGAACCCGTGCGTCCCGTGTAGGCGACGACGAACGCCGCCCAGCAGACCGTCCCCCCGAAGACCGCGACCTGCGTCAGCGGATGCAACAGCGGGGACGGCCAGCCGGCGGCGATCACCGCGGCCTCCGCCAGCGTCACGACCGCGAGCAACGCCACTAGCGCGACCAGCCCGGTCCCACCCGGCCGACCGCGCGCCCCCCGCAACCGCCACGCGTACCACCCGAACGCGGCGGCCACGGCGCCCAGTACCGGCCCACCGACCAGCGGCGCCGAAAGCACACCAGCAGTAGCCTCACTGACAACGTAAAAACTTTTTCGAACCCGAATTAGTGAACGAACTGGCAGTCGACGGCCGGGAGCCCCCGCCGACGCGCTCGCGACCGGGAAGCCGCGCGCCGCGGACGCGCTAGCGCCCTACGGCAGCGAGAACTCGATGGCCGCGCCGCTGCCACCTTTTTCTCGTCGGGTGTCCTCGCTCGCTGCGCTCGCTGCGAGCACCACTCCTCCAAAAAGATGGGGCAAAAACCGGTCGACTCGCTCGCTGCGCTCGCTCGCGACCGGGGAATCGCGGGCGCGTCAACGCGCTACGGCAGCGAGAACTCGATGGCCGCGCCGCTGCCACCTTTTTCTCGTCGGGTGTCCTCGCTCGCTGCGCTCGCTGCGGGCACCACTCCTCGAAAAAGATGGGGCAAAAAACCGGTCGACTCGCTCGCTGCGCTCGCTCGCGACCGGGGAATCGCGGGCGCGTCAACGCGCTACGGCAGCGAGAACTCGATGGCCGCGCCCTGTCCGAAGCCGACGCACTCGGTCGCGAGCCCCAGGTCGGCGTCGCGCTTGTTCATCTCGTGGATCAGCGTGACTGGCAGGCGCGCGCCGGAGGCGCCGAGCGGGTGGCCGATGGCGATGGCGCCGCCGTTGACGTTGTAGATCTCGTCGTCGAAGCCGAGTTCGCGCCGGCAGTACAGCGCCTGGCTCGCGAACGCCTCGTTGAGTTCGACCAGATCGTAGTCGTCGGTGTCGCGGCCGGTCCGCTCGCAGAGCTTCCGGACCGCCGGGACGGGACCAACGCCCATGATCGTCGGGTCGACGCCCGCGACCATGTGGTCGCCCACCTCGGCGAGCACGTCCAGACCGTGGTCGTCGGCGAAGGCGCGGGAGGTTATCATCGTCCCCGAGGCGCCGTCGGAGATCTGGGAGGCGTTACCCGGCGTGATCGTCCCCTCGCTCTTGAAGACGGTGGGCAGGCCCGCCAGCGTCTCCAGCGAGGAGTCCCGGCGGATCCCCTCGTCTTCGTCGACGGCGCCCTCGTCGGTCTCGACAGGGACGATCTCGTCGTCGAACCGACCCGAATCCGTCGCGTCGGCCGCCCGCTCGTGACTGCGAAGCGCGAACTCGTCCTGAGCCTCGCGGCTCACGTCGTACTCCTCGGCGACCTTCTCGGCGGTCATGCCCATCTGGAGCTCGCCGATGTTGTAGAGTTCGGCCAGCCGCGGGTGGACGTTGTGGGTGTTCTGCCCGAGTTCGACCCGACTCATCGACTCGACGCCGCCGGCGATGACGCAGTCCCGTTGGCCCGCCGCGATGGCGTCGGCGCCGCGCATGATCGCCTCCGCCGAGGAGGCACACCAGCGGTTGATGGTCGCGGCCGGTACGGACTCGCCAAGATCCGAGAGCAAGGCGACCACGCGGGCCATGTTGTTTCCCTGCTCGTCGCGCTGCTGGGCACAGCCCCACAGCAGGTCGTCGACCTGTTCGCTCGCCAGTCCCGTGTCGGCGAGCATCTCGTTCACCAGCGGGACCGACAGGTCCTCGCTGCGCACGTCCGCGAAAGCGCCGTCTTCCTTGCCTTGCGGTGTCCGCCGCGCCTGCACGATGACCGGTGTCGCGTCGCTCATGGATCCCGAGAGGGGCCGCGACGTGTTAAGTCCTCACAAACGAGCGACGCGTCGCGCGGAGTTTCTCTACAAGAGGTCGCCGACGACGAACAGTACGACCGGGGCGACCATCAACAGGGCGCCGACGACCAGCAGGACCGCCGGGAGCACGAGCAGGCCCATGTCGGTCAGCAGCCACAGCCCCAGGCCGCCCAGGACCAGCAGGAACCCGACGAGGCCGAGTATCGCCCGGAACACGCCCCCTAGTCCGAAGTCGGCCGCGACTTCCGCAACTTCGAGGACTTCGTCCATGGTTCGTCCGGCCTGTCGCTTCTCCGGGGACATAAACGTGTCGAGACGTATCAACTCGTCGACCACCGACACCGGCAATATTCGGACGGCGGGGACAGTTCGCGAGACTTATCCGGTCGGGGGACGAATCTCGGTGGGAATGAGCGATCCGGAGCTTGCGGTCGTGGAGTTCGTGCTGACGGCGCAGGCCTACAGCGACAACCGCGACCTCGACGCCGACGATCTGCCGCCCGCCTACCGGGCGGTCTTCTGGAGCGACGGGGAGATCGAGCGCCCGCTCTCGGCCACCACGACGACGGCCCGAGAGGCGACCGACGTGGACCGGCCCTGGGAGGCCATCTCGGGGCTGATGTTCACCGACCGGGACGACTTCTCGGGCACGATCACCTTCACCGACGAGGACATGGCCGAGGAGTGGTTCCTCGACCGGGTCGACGCCGACCACCTCAACGACAATCCAGTCCTCGCGAGCGTCTACGAGGACGAGGTCGAGGGCGCCGACTACGAGCACGCCCGCGCGGAGAACCGGCCGGTCCGTGCCGACCGGGTCTGGATCGACCAGCTCCTCGAGGAGTACTTCGACGAGGACGACGAGGACGAACAGGAGATGCTCGACCTCGTCGACATCCGCGCTCCCGAGGAGGTCGAGATGAGCATGGACGACCTGGTGCTCACCGCCGACCAGGAGGGGGAGATCCACAAGATCGTCAAGGCCATCGAACACCGCGACTACCTCGCCCAGATCGGCCTCCGGGAGATCGGCAAGCTCCTGTTCGTCGGCCCGCCGGGCACCGGGAAAACGTCGGTCGCCCGCGCGCTCGCCAGCGAGCTCGACCTCCCGTTCGTCGAGGTCAAACTCTCCATGATCACCTCGCAGTACCTCGGCGAGACGGCCAAGAACGTCGAGAAGGTGTTCGAGGTCGCCACCCGCCTCTCGCCGTGTATCCTCTTCATGGACGAGTTCGACTTCGTCGCCAAGACCCGCGCCAGCGACGAGCACGCGGCCATCAAACGCGCCGTCAACACCCTGCTCAAGAGCATCGACGAGGTGAGCCTCATCGAGCACGAGGTGTTGCTCATCGGCGCGACCAACCACCCCGACCAGCTCGACGCCGCCGCCTGGCGCCGCTTCGACGAGATCGTCAACTTCCCCAAGCCCGACGACCAGATGCGGGCGGACATCCTGCAGGTGGTCACCCGGGAGATGGAGATCGACGACTTCGACCCGATGGCCGTCGCCCGCGAGACCGAGGGACTGACCGGTTCCGACCTCCGGCTCGTCCTGCGGGAGGCCGTCCTCGACGCCCTGACCGAGGAGCGCACCACGCTCACTCAGCAGGACCTGATGGACGCCGTCGCGGGCTTCGAGGAGCGGGACAACCTCAAGAACATGGACATGATCGAGGGCGACCACGACGCCTTGGTCGCCGGCGGCGACATCTCCGGGACCAACGACGCCGCCTCGGACGGCGGCCACTCCCACGACCACGACCACTCCCACGACGACTGAGGCCGGACGCGGTCGATCCCTCGCGTTACGAGTCCGCTTCGCCGACTTCGACGAGCTGTTTCCCGATATTCTCGCCCTCGAACAGCCCGAGGAAGGCGTCGGGCGCCGACTCCAGCTCCTCGGTGACGGTCTCGCGGTAGCTGATCTCCCCAGTGGCGACCCACTCGCCGAGCTGTGTCGTCGCCTGCTCGAAGCGGGGCGCGAAGTCGCCGACGAGGAACCCCTCGACGCGGGCGCGCTTGCTGATCAGCGCCGGGAGCTTGCGGGGGCCGGTCGGGCGCTCGGTGGCGTTGTAGTGGGCTATCTGGCCGCAGACGGCGACCCGCGCGTCGACGTTCAGGCGGTCGAAGACCGCGTCGGTGATCGGACCGCCGACGTTGTCGAAGTAGGCGTCGACGCCGTCGGGCGCCGCCTCGTCCAGCGCCGCGCGGTAGTCGTCGGTCGCCTCGTAGTTGATCCCGGCGTCGAAGCCCAGGTCGTCTTCGAGGAACGCGACCTTCTCGTCGGAGCCGGCGAAGCCGACGACGCGGGCGCCGGCCAGCTTGGCGATCTGGCCGGCGACGGAGCCGACGGCGCCCGCCGCGCCCGTGACGACGAACGTGTCGCCGGGCTTCACGTCGGCCACTTCGCGGACGCCGAAGTAGGCCGTCCGGCCGGGCATGCCGAGCACGCCGAGCGCCGTCGAGACGGGGGCCACGTCGGGGTCGACCGCGGTGAGTTCGGTTCCCGGGGCCGTCGTGTAGTCGGCCCACTCCAGGTTGCCGACGACGATGTCGCCCGCCTCGAAGCCGGCGCCGTTGGACTCGACGACTTCGCCGACGGCGCCCGCCCGGAGCGGGTCGCCCACGTCCCAGGGGTCGGCGTAGGACTCGGCGGCGCTCATGCGGCCGCGCATGTACGGATCGACCGAGAGATAGCGGGTGCGGACGAGCGCCTCGCCCGGCCCGGGTTCGGGCACGTCGGTCTCCACGAGGTCGAACGTGTCGCGGTCCGGTTTCCCTTCGGGTCGCTTCGCCAGGCGGAACTGCCTGTTGGCGTCGGGCATACCTGTCCGTTCGGACTCGGCCCCGAAGAGTCCCCGGACTCGGTCACGTCGACGCGAGCGGGGGGAGCCGGGCCGCGCCGACCGTCAGCGTTTCGTCGCCGACGGTCGAACGGCCGACCATGTACGTCTCGCCGGCGGTGCGAACGATCCGCGACGACCCGGTCGAGGGCGAATCGGTGACGCTGTTGCTGGAACTCGACGGCGACGCGGCGGTCGACGACGTGGCCGCGGCCGTCGAGGCGGCCGGCGCGACCGTCAAGGAAGAGCTGCAGTTCCGGACGCTGAAGACGACCGTCGCCCACGAGCGCGTCGGCGCGGTCTGCGAGGTCGACGGGATCGACCACGTCGAAACGGGGAACGCGCTGGGGATCGACCCCGACGGGGCGGAGGGCGCGGGCGAGGACGTGCGGCCGGACGGGTGAGGCTCCGGTCGATCGCCGGGAGCTCGCCGTTGACCCCCGGTCGGCGGACGGGCGCCAGGGGCCGCGAACGGGCGTCTGGTGGATCGACGCGGAGATTTCGGCCGCTGGCGGCGAGAGCGCAAGCGTTTACTTGGCCCCAGCGCAACTGAGCGTCATGCCCGACTGTCCACTCGCGGACGAGTGCCCCAGTTTCCAGGAGCGCATCGAGGGGATGGGCTGTACGCACTACGGCGACCGCGGCGGCGCCGAGTGGTGCAATCACTACAACCAGCCGATCGAGGACCTCAAGAGTCAACCCGTCAAGCCCGGCGAGGAGGTCGTGGTCGAGGTCGAGGACATCCACGAGAGCGGCGCCGGCGTCGGCCGCACCGAGGACGGCTTCATCATCATGGTCGACGGCGTCCTGCCGCCGGCCCGCGCGAAGGTGAAGATCACCAAGGTCCGCTCGAACCACGCCCGGGCCGACGAGATCGAACGCCTCCCCGACGACCCCGACGAGGAGGGCGAGGAAGCCGAGTCAGACGCCGACGAGACGGACGACGAGGCCGACGAAACGGAAGACGAAGACGACCGCGAGCGCCTCGGTAGCCGCGACAACTTCTGGGGCTCGTAGCCCCCGCCGCGGCCGGCGTTCCAGCCTGGACAGTCGTGACGCCGCAGCTCCGTTCCGTCTCGCTCGTTCGAACCGTCGGGTACCGCCCTCGCGACCGACTGACTGCGGTCCGGAACCGCCCGGTTCTTTCACGCCTCGGTCCGAGCCCACGCGCATGGATCTGCAACTCGACGGCAGCGCGGCACTGACGACGGCCAGTTCGAGCGGGCTCGGTCTCGCGAGCGCGAAGGCCCTCGCCCGCGAGGGCGCGGACGTAGCGATCTGCGGCCGCACCGAATCGCACCTCGAATCGGCCGCGGACGAACTCGAATCGCTGGGCGACGGCGACGTCCTCGCCGTGGAGGTCGACCTGACCGACCGGGCGGAAGTCGAGGCCTACGTCGAGCAGGTCGCCGACGAGTTCGGCGGGATCGACCAGGTCGTGATGAGCGCGGGCGGCCCGCCCAGCGGCGCGTTCCTGGAGATGGACGACGAGGACTGGTACGGCGCCTACGACACGCTCGTCATGTCGGCGGTGTGGACGACCCGCTTCGCCTACCCCTACCTCGAAGATTCGGAGCAGGGCTCGATCACCGCCATCACCTCCCGCTCGGTGCGGGAGGTCATCGACGATCTGGTGCTCTCGAACGCGGTCCGGCGGGCGGTCATCGGGATGGTCAAGACCCAGGCGCGGGAGTTCGCGCCGGACGTGCGCGTCAACGCGGTCCTGCCGGGCGCTCACGAGACCGCCCGCATCGAGGAACTCATCGAGGACGGCGTCGAACGCGGCGACTACGACAGCTACGAAGAGGGGCTGGCCGACAAGGGGTCGTCGGTCCCGCTCGGACGGATCGGCGACCCGGGGGAACTCGGCGACGTGGTGGCGTTCCTCGCCAGTCCGCGCGCGAGCTTCGTGTCGGGGACCGCCCTGCCTATCGACGGCGGCGCGATGCGGAGCTAGAGCGGGGAGGCGGACCGGTGACCGAGCGTCACCGTGCCCCCGGCGACCCGCCGCCCGAGCGTTCGGTATCGGCGGTCAGCGACCAGACGAGCAGTCCCAGCGAGATCAGCGCGACGAACACGGAGACGACGTAGCCCACCGAGTCGGCGGTCCCGAGGATCGACCCCGGCAGAAACGCCGAGACGACCAGCAGGATCGCCGCCGAGACCGTCCCCGCGAGCGCGAGGATCAGCAGCCAGAAGCGAACCGCCGGGTCCATACTGGGAGCCGGTTGCCACCCGCGGAATATGAGCGTTCCGGCGGTCGCGACGAACGGCGGGATCGTCCACTTTCCTTACAAAAACGCGGTTTAGCGAACGGTTTTGGGGACGGCGCCACCGGGATCGAGTATGACCGACGAGCGAGCGACCGGCGAGCGGCCGGCCGCCGGCACCGACTGGCGTACCGCGAGCCCCGACGCTCGACTGACCGACGCCAACGCGGCCGAGTCGCCGCGGGAGACGACGGCCGCGGACGCACAGGCGGGCGCGAACTTCGTCGTGTTCGAGTTGGGGTGGCTCCCCGACGACTGCGCAGTGGCCGAGACGACGATCCGGCCCGAACAGCCGCCGGGGCGGCCCGAGGGACTGGACGCCGCCGATATCGGACAGACGCCCCACAGCGGGGGGAACCCGTCGGCGGTCCGGACCCTCGTCGAGGGCGAGAGCCGCGCGCTGCGAATCAAGCAGTTCTGCTACGACTGGGCGCCGCCGGCCGCCAGCGTCGCGCCGCTGTGGGGGACCGAGGACCCGACGCCGGTCGAGGCGGGCGACGCCGTCGGCTTCCTGGGGACCGACTACAAGGGCAACCGGGGCGCCTGCGTCCAGCGGGCGCGCACGCAGGTCGAAGTGTCCGTACTGGAGGGAGCGTTCGACGACGGCGAACTCGAAGGACTGCTCGACGGGCTGGCGCCGGCGGCCGGGTCCGATCCGGGAGCCGACGGGTCGTCGGCGGTGCCGCCCGTCCGGCAGGTCCCCTTTCATCGCCTGAACTACTGGGCCCGCTATCGGTGCGAGGCGGTGGGGGTGCCCCACGGGCTGTGGGCCCACGGGATCGCCCGGCCGTACGACGAGAGCGTGCCGTGTTCGCCGGTGGCGCTCGGCGACGCGGATCCCCGGTTACTGACCCCCGACGACGACGCTGTCGGCGCGGCGTACGCGCTCGACTCCGCGGTGACGTTCCCCGAGAGCCGGGCCATCGAGGCGGTCTATCGCCACACGGGCAACGGGAGCGACCACCTGTGGGTCACCGCGGCGGCGCCCGACAGCGACCTCGGGCCGGACGTGCCGCCCGAACCGGCCGACCAGCCGGCCGAAACGCGGGAGACGGTCGAGTTGCGCGACGAGCGCGTCCACTACGCGGCGCTGACCGAGGAGTTCGGTGCCTGGGAGGCGGTCTGGACCGAGGGCGGCGTCACCTACGCCGTCGTGGCCGGCGCCTCGCGACACCTCGACGGCGAGGCGTTCCGGCGGTTGGTCGAGGGGCTGGCGCCCGCCTGACCCCGACGGGCCGACGCTCCCGCCCTCAGAACAGCCCCTCGTCCTCCAGTTCGGCGACGACCTCGCGCACCCGCTGGGCCTGGTTCTTCGGGACGACGAGCGTGCGGTCGCCGTAGGAAGCGACGACCAGATCTTCGACGCCGACGACGCTGGCGTGGCCGTCGGTGGCGACGACGGTGTTCTCGGCGTCGATCGTGACCGCGTCGCCGAGGACCGCGTTGCCGTCGTCGTCGGCGTCGAGGACGCGCTCGACGGCGTCCCACGCGCCCAGGTCGTCCCACTCGAAGGTCGCCGGGACCAAGGCGGCGTCGTCGGTCGCCTCCATGACGGCGTAGTCGACGCTCACCGGGTCGACGGCCGCGAACCCGCGGTCGGGGTCGCCCGCGTCGAGCGCGTCGAGCAGTGGAGCGAGTTCGCTGTCGGCGGCCTCCCGGAGGAAGGCGTCGGGCGTCCACGCGAACATCCCGGCGTTCCAGTAGTAACCGTGGTGGCGATACCGCATCGCCGCGCCCTGGTCGGGTTTCTCAGTGAACGTCTCGACGGGGTGGTACGTGCGGCCGCCGTCGGTGGTCCGCTCGTCGCCCGGCTTGACGTAGCCGTAGCCGGTCTCCGGGCGGGTGGGTTCGACGCCGACGGTCACGAGCGAGTCGGTCTCGGCGGCGACCGCGGCGGCGTCGGTCATCGTCCCGGCGAAGTCGCTGCTCGCGGGCGAGGCCCGCTCGCTGGTACCGAGGCCGCTCCCGTCGGTCGCGCCCTCGCCCTCGATGTGGTGGTCGCTGGGGAGGCACACGAGGGTGCAGTCGCCGACCTGCTCGCGGACGCGGTGGGCCGCGTAGGCGAGTGCGGGTCCCGTGTCCTTCGGCTCGGGTTCGGTGAGGACGCCCGCGCTCGGGGCGTGTTCGCGGACCTGGTCGGCCAGATCCGGGCGCGTGAGGACGTACACCTCGTCGGCGAAGCCGGCGCGGTCGACGGTCTCGGCCAGCAGCGAGCGGTCGCCGCCGAGCGGGAGGAACTGCTTCGGGCGGTCGCTCCGACTGGCGGGGTAGAGTCGGGTTCCGGTCCCGCCCGCGAGGACGACCGCGACGAGCGTGTCGGTCATGGTCGGGTGGTCGGGCGGGCGGGAAAAATAGCCGCCGGTCCGCGCGGGCGCGGCGGTGACCGGGTCGTGTCGATCAGTGCGCGTCGAGGAACGCGCACATCTCGGCGACGGTTCGATGGGGCGCCTCCGAAGGACCGGAGTGGCTGACGCCGTCGAACTCGACGAACCGGCTCGACGGGAGCGCGTCGTGGACGGCGCGGGCGCTTTCGCGGAGGAACTTGGGACCGTCGGTCCCGCTCAGGACGAGCGTCGGCGCGTCGACGCCGAGGCGCTCCGGGAGGTCGTAGCGTTCGACGGCGTAGTTCATCCGGATCACTTCCTCGACCAGACCCACGCAGTCGGGCCAGATCGGCCACTCGGCCAACCAGGCGTCCAGATCCTCGGCTTCGCCGGCGAGGACGACCTGTTCGACGTACAGCTTCATCGCGCCCTCGCGGTCGCCGTCGTCGAGGCGGGTCGCCATTCGGTCGGCCAGGTCGGCGTGCTCGGCGAACGCTTCAGGGAGGATCGCCGGTTCGTAGGCGACGACGGCCTCGATCGCGTCTCCCTCGCCGTCCTCGGCGAGCGCTCGCGCCGTCTCGATAGCGGTGAGCGCGCCGAAGGAGTGACCCAGCAGGACGGGCCGCCGGTCACTCCCGCCGTCGGTGTCGAGGTCGTCGACGAGCGCGCGGACGTACGCGACTTCCCGGTCGAGCACCTCCTCGGGGCCGGTCTCCTCGGGGTCGTCGAGGCAGGTGCCGAACCCCGGACGCTGCGGGACGACTGGGGCGTACTCCTCGAAGTGGGGGATCACGGGCTGCCAGTACTCGCGGGGCGCCATCCCGCCGTGGAGGAGGACGACGGGCTGGCCGTCGCCGTGGCGTTCGTACTCGACGTCGATACCGTCCGCTGCCGTCGTGGACTGTGTCGTCGGCATGTGACTCCTGGTTGTGCGCTCGCGGGGCTACGCCTGACTCTCAGTCGTGCGGTGCTTCAAGTAGGGGTCGCTGCTGCCGACCGGTGTCGTCGACGTGCGTCTCGACCAGGTGGGTCTGGGCGCGGCGGAGCCGCTCCGAGCACGACGACGCCGAGATGTCGAGTTCCGCGGCCACGTCCGAGAGTGTCGCCGTCCGTGGGATCTCGAAGTAGCCCATCCGGTGGGCGGTCCGGATCGCCTCCCGCTGGGCGTCGGTGAGGCCGTCGCCGTCCGGGTCGGCGGCGAACCGGTCGTCGGCGTCGGCCCCGTCGCCGACGCGGGTGAGTTTGCGCAGTCGGAAGGTGGTGTTGCGCTGCCAGAACTCCCGGAGTTCGTCGAACGCGGTGCGGTCGGCGAAGCGACCGGCCTGGAGCCAGCCCGTCGGCGTCGCGCGGATGAACTCGATCTGGACTGGGGTCTCGTAGAGCGCGCGCAGGTCGTCGAGGTCGTCGAGAGAGCCGCCGAGCTGTTCGGCCATGCTCGTGCCCGGCGCGATGGTGTAGCGGCTGGTGTCGCCGTCGCGGACGACGAGGCGGTACTCGCCGACGAACGCCGTCGACTCGAACGCGTCCTCGACGGTCGCGGTCGTCTCCGGGTCGGCGGTCACGACCGCGGTGAAGCGCGGTCGCTCTCCCTCGCCCAGCCCGATCGAGAGTTCGAGGGCGGCGTCGGGCACCGCCGCGGCCACGTCGACCAGCGGGAGCGCGTCACAGCCGAGGTGGTATTCGGCGCGGAGGGCCATACACGCAGGTCCGGCGGGTGTCTCAAATGCTCGTCGAACGCGTCGCCGGCGAGAGACGCCGCTCACCAGGTCTCGACGTCGCCCGAGCGGATGTCCTCGATACAGCCCTGGCAGTCCTGGGATTGGGGGTCGAAACAGCCCGGGCGGTGTTCGGGGTCGAGTTCGACCGCGCGGCGCTCGGCGTAGCGCCGACAGACGATCCTCGCGCGGCCGTCGTCGCCGTGGGGGAGGTCCGCCTCGGCCGAGCGGCGGGCGTGTCTGTAGGCGCGCTTGGCCTCGCCGATCTGGCGGCCCGCCGACCGGAGCTTCTGCCGGAGGACTCGCTCGATGCGGTCGTCTGCCATCTGGTCGCGGCTTAGTCCGGGTAGCCCTTAGCCCCGTCGGCGGCCGCGGTGTTCGAGCGACCGCCGGAGACTCACGGAGCGAGAGCCGTCCACACGGACAACATCCGCAATATACCCGCCCATTCCTGCGCTTTCCACTTTCACCCCGCTGGCCGAGAGTTTATATACGGGGGCGACCAAGCAACGCATGTCTCCCATCGAAAACAACGCGGAGACAGGAACGACAAGATGACGGATTTGCGTACACAGGCGACAGAGATACACGAACAGTTCGAGGACCAGCTGGAGATTTCCGTCGACGACGTCGAAGAGCGTCTCGACACGCTGGTCAACGAGTACAAGGTTCCCCTCTCGGAGGCCCGTCGGAGCGTCACCAACACCTACCTCGACGAGGCGGGGATGGAGCGCGACGAACTCGGCGGCGGCGGCTCCGGCAACGACCGCGTTCAGGTCGCCGATGTCGACGCCCCGGAGGAGTGGGTCGACATCAAAGGCGAAGTCACGGAACTGTGGGAGGCCAACTCCGACGCCGTGGCACAGGTCGGCCTGTTCGGCGACGAGACGGGCACGATCAAGTTCACCAAGTGGTCGAAGTCCGAGCTCCCCGAGCTGGAGGAGGGCAAAGTCTACGACCTCCGGAACGTCGTGACCGACGAGTACGAGGGGCGGTTCTCGGTGAAGCTCAACCGCACCACGGTGATCGAGGAACTCGACGAGGAGATCGAGGTCGGCGACGACGACGTGAGCGTCGAGGGCGCACTGGTGGACATCCAGTCCGGGTCCGGACTGATCAAGCGCTGCCCGGAGGAGGACTGTACGCGCGTCCTCCAGAACGGCCGCTGTAACGAGCACGGCGAGGTCGAGGGCGAGTTCGACCTCCGGATCAAGGGCGTGCTCGACGACGGCGAGGAGGTCCACGAGATCCTCTTCAACCAGGAGGCCACCGAGGACCTGACCGGCATCACGCTGGAGGAGGCCCAGGAGATGGCGATGGACGCGCTCGATACGTCGGTCGTCGCCGACGAGATGCGCGCCGACCTCCTGGGGAAGTACTACCGCGTCACCGGGCCGACCTTCCGTCGGTACGTGCTGGTCGACGAGGTCGAGCGACTCTCCGAGCCGACGGATGCAGAGGCCGTGCTGATCAAAGCGAGGTCGATATAGATGGCCACGACACCCACCCGCGAGGTCGCCCGCCGCGTGTTCGCGGGCGAGTTCAACGACGCGACGTACACGTTCAAGGAGAGCGACGACGAGCGAGCGCCCGTCTACCTGCTGTTGCCGACGGGCGAGCGGGCCAACCGCGTGTTCCTCGTCGGGACGCTCATGGAGACCGAGGACGTGGGCGACGACAGCGAGTACTGGCAGGGGCAGGTCATCGACCCCAACGGCGACCGCTACTACATGTACGCGGGCCAGTACCAGCCCGACGCGGCCTCGATGCTGCGGGAACTGGAGCCGCCGGCGTACATCTCGGTCGTCGGCAAGCCCCGGACCTACGAGACCGACGACGGCGAGGTGAACGTCTCCGTCCGGCCGGAGTCGATCACCGAAGTCGACGCGGCCACCCGCGACCGCTGGGTCGTCGAGACCGCCGAACGCACGCTCGACCGGATCGGCCGCTACACGGATGGAACCGACGGGGACGGCGACGCCGCCGTCGACGAGTACGTCGCGATGGCCGAACAAGAGTACGACCTGCCGATCGAGGACTACCGGCGGCAGGTCGTCGAGGCGCTGGAGAGCCTCGAAGACGAGGAAGCGGTCGCGGCCGAGCCCGACGCCTGACCCGCGCCACGCAGTCGCGATTTCGGGCAGTCTTTCTTTCGAGATAACACGAGTGGCCGCGTGAGCCGCCGAGAGGTGCCGGAGAACCCGCGCTCGAACAGGCCGAGTATCAGAATTGATTCCGGAATGTGCGACGATATCGGTGCGGAGAGGGTACGGATCGATTTATTTCACGCCCCGTTCCGCTCGTGCCAGCGTCTGACAAACGATTAAGTGGGCCGGGAAACGAGTGGTGGCCAATGAGTAAGAACAAGACGATTTCCTTTCGTGTGAGCGAGGACAAGTTCGAGACGCTCCGCGAAATCGCCGACGAGCGGGACCTCTCGCTGTCGGCGGTGTTTCGGGACTACGTCGACATGCTCGTCGCCCACGACGGGCAGGTGGAGGTGGTACCGGAACACCAGCTCAACGAGTCCAGCGCGTCGACGAGCGACACCGAGAGCTTCCCGCCGAAGGTCGAAGTCCCGAAGAGTTTCGTCCGCGAGCACGAGCGGCTCGAACTCGAGGCCGAACACCTCCGTGAACAGCTCGAAGAGCACAAGCGCTACGTGACGAAACTGCGCCAGCAGCTCGACGAGCAGGACAAGGAAGACGTGGTCCAGCTCGAGGATCTGGACGGCAGCGAGGACGACGAGGAAGCCTCCTACCGCCTGGGTAACTTCGAAGAGTCGATCTAGCGCCGCCGTTCTCTCTCCGCTTCTCGCGTTCTCTTCACGTTCGGCCCGTCGCCGTCGCGTTCTACACTCGTCGGCCGAGCCGTTATATGACTCGCGAGCGTGGTGTGGTATCGTATGTCGTTCGACGCCGAGCGCGTGTCGGCGCTCCTGTTCGACTCGTACAGCACGCTCGTGGACGTAGCGGCGGCCGAGCGGGCGCTCGCCGAACGGGTCGACGACCCCGAGCCCGTCTCGGAGCTGTGGCGGGCGCGGTCGCTGGAGTACACGATGGTCGCCAACCACGTCGACGCCTACCAGCCGTTCTACGAGATGAATCGCGACGCGCTCCAGTACGCCCTCGACGCGACCGGCGCGGACCTCTCGGCCGACGAACGCGACGAGATACTGGCCGTCTACCACGAACTCGACGTGTTCGACGACGTGCGTGACGGGCTGGAACGACTCACCGGTGCGGGATACGACTGTTACATCCTCTCGAACGGGAACCCCGAGATGCTCGACTCGCTGGTCGACCACGCCGACGTCGACGACCTGATCGAGGCGACGATCAGCGCCGACGAGGTGGAACTGTTCAAACCGCACGCCGACCTGTACCGCCACGCCGCCGAGCGAGTCGGGGAACCGGTCGGGGAGCTGGCCCACGTCACGGCGCTGTGGTTCGACGTGATGGGCGCGACCCACGCCGGGATGCAGGGCGTGTGGGTCGACCGGAAGGGCGACCCGCCGGAGACGTTCGGGCCGGAGCCGGCGCTGACGATCGAGACGTTCTACGACCTCGTCGACGCGCTGGACGCCTAAGGTGAGACATTCGTGGTGTCGGATGATCGACTACAGGAGCTGTTCGCGTTTCTGCCGGGCGTCGCTGGCGGCGTCGCTGCGGCCGTCGACATCGGCGAGCGTCTCGACGGCTTCGAGCGTGCGGACGGCGCCGTCGAGGAAGGAGAGCACGTCGCCGGGGTAGGCGTAGAGCATGTAGTCGTCGCCCATCACGTCGACGACGGCGTCGGGGCCCAGGCCCTGTGCCCGGAGTTCGAGGAGGTAGCGGACGAACTTCTCCTCGGGGTGGCCACAGTGGGGGTTGGCCTCGCAGTCGCAGTCCATGAAGTCGGTGGCGAAGTCGAGCACGCGGTCCTGGGTCGCGTCGTCGAGCTTCGCGAGGTTCTCCCCCTGGAAGAGGATGTCCAGCGTCGCCCCCTTGAACGCCCCCTTCGGGAAGGAAGTCTCTAGCTGGGAGGCGATCTGCTGGTGGTTCTTGATGTAGATCTTGTCCGTGATGGCCACGGTTGTTCCGAGAGAGGCCCCCGAGCGTCAAAAGCGTCTCGGACGGTGAGCGACGGCTGGCGAGACGGTCGCGTGGTCGCCAGTCAGCGGGGGACCCCGCCGTGAAAGTTCTCGAGTCCGGCGCCGGCTCGCGGTGGTGACGCTCGCCTCACTCTCCAGAAGGAGCGGTCGCTACACCGGAGAGTTCAGCGCGCCGAAGTAGACCTGCCAGGCCAGCAGCGACTTCGCCACGAGACTCAAGACGATGTACGCCCGCTCACCGTACAGGTAGTCCTCCCACTTCCAGACCTCGCGATACTGCAACAGCATGTTGATCGCGAAGAGGTTGAACAGAACGAACAGCGAGCCGTAGATGACGATCACGAAGTCCGGTGGGCTCCCGCCAGCGTCGAACGTGCCGACGATCGAGATGGCGATGACGACCCAGGGGACGGCGCCGGCGATCGAACCGACGACGAACGAACTCCAGTCGGTTTCCTCGGTCAGGCGATTGTGCCGCTCCATCACCAGTCCACAGAGGTTCATCACCGCCACGAGTCCGAACAGTGCGATCAGCGTGCCAAGGTCCCAGACGCCCGCGAGCATCGCGATCAGGACGATCATCACCGAGGCGCTGACCGCGTACTCGTACCACCGGTAGGGGTTCATCCCCTGGTCGAGGTAGGCGACGTAGCGGTCGTATAGGATCGTCGCGATCAGCGCGTGGGCGATCGCGGAGAGAAACAGGAACGCGACCGCCAGATAGGCCAACTCGATCGTCCCGATCGCCTCCATGACGGGTTCGAGTCGCTGCGTATCGGCGGCGAACTCGAGATACGTCGCGGTGATCGTCCACTCCCGCGAGGAACTCAGATACAGCATCAACGCACCCTGGAGGAAGTGTAAGGCCCCCATGACCGCGTTGAACCGCCGGAGATTCCAGTCACCAGGGGTTGTCTTGCCCATAGGATCGGTTTCCACAGCCAACCGACATCATCTTTGGGTAGCGATTGCCGCGAGCGGACAGTCGAGTGACCTATACGCGGCGACGAGAGATGTCGGTCGATGGTCCGCTGACACGGAGTCGACGACCGATCCGCGATAGGATGCCTCAGTTGACCACTCTCGCCACGCTCTCGCGAGACGACGACGTGTCCGCGTTCGGTCGCGGCTCACAGGTCCGCGTTACTGAAGCGGACGTAGCCGACCGCGAGCGGGACGACCAGCCAGAACGCGAGGACGGCGAAGCCGATCTCGGGGACCGCGTAGAACGCGTCGATGCCCGCACCGGCGAACGTCTGCGTCGGGAGCGAGGCGGCCACCTGGGGCAGCAGCGAGGTGAGGACGGCGGTGTAGGCCGTCGACGGCGGCACCTGCATGACGAGGAACGTCCAGTCGGGCATCTGCTGTGGGAGCGCGAAGCCGTTGGCGACGTAGACGGCGGCGATCGGCACCACGTCCCAGAGGAACTCGAAGACGACGAAGAAGCCGATGGCAAGCGTCGTCGCCCGCGAGGTCGACCCCGTCATCGCCGAGATGCCGACGACGACGGAGACGTACACCGCGGTAAAGAGCAGCGTCGCGATCAGGAACAGGAGGACGGTCAGCACGTCCAGCGACCCCAACATGGCGAAGGCGAAGCCGAACCCGACGGCCAGGCCGATCGCCAGCGCCAGCGAGAGGACGGCCATCCGCCCGAGGAGTTTGCCGGCGAGCACGTCCCGTCGGCGGTGAGGGAGCGCGAGCATGAGCTTGATGGACCCGATCTCTCGCTCGCCGGCGATGGCCTTGTAGCAGACGACCATGGCCGTCAGCGAGACGAACAGGCTGACGATCCCCGCCGTGAAGAAGACCAGGCCGCCGATCGACGTCTCGGTCCCCGGACTGACCAGCTGCGGAAACTCGACGTAGGAGTACGTGAGAAGGGTCGAGAGGACGACGAAGACGGCCAGCAGCGCCCAGAGCGCCCGTGACTGGACGGCGTCGCGAAAGTCCTTCTTCGCGACGGCCAGCGTGCTCATCGGCCCACCGCCCGGCCCTCGACTGCCAGCGCCCGCGAGCGCGGGGCGGCGCTCACTGTGGCACCTCCTGTTTCTCGGTCGTGTACTCGGCGAACAGATCCTCCAGCGAGGACTCGTCGATCGAGAAGTCGCGGATCTCGACGCCGCGCTCGTCGAGGGCCTTCAGGACCGCGAACTTCGAGCCGTCGCGGGTCAGCGTCACCTCCAGACGGTCGCCCTCCAGGGTCGCGCTCGTGACGTAGATGCGGTTGCGGATCGCCTCGGCGTCCGCGGCGTCCGCGGCGTCGGCGCCGTCCACGTCGATGGCGAGCGTGGTGACCGTCTCGGTCTGGCCGCGGAGGCCGTCGATGGAGTCGACGGCGACCAGTCTGCCCCGGTTGATGATCGCCACGCGGTCGCAGATGGCCTCGACCTGCTCCATGATGTGACTGGAGAAAAAGACCGTCGTCCCGCGGTCGTTCTCCGCCCGGATGATCTCCCGCATCTGTCGGGCGCCGTTGGGGTCGAGTCCGGTCGACGGTTCGTCGAGGATCAGCAGGTCGGGGTCGCCCAGTAGCGCCATCGCGAGGACGAGCCGCTGGCGCATCCCCTTCGAGTAGCCGCCGGCCTTCCGGTCGGCCGCCTCGGCGATCGACACTCGTTCCATGACCTCGTCGATGTCACTCTCGGTACCGAGCCCCTTCGAGTCGACGACGAACTGGAGGTGTTGGCGCCCGGTCAGGCGGTCGTAGACGTGGAAGGCGTCCGGGAGGACGCCGATCCGTTCCCGAACTCTCAGGCTGTCGACCTGGGCGTCCAGTCCCAGCACCGTCGCCGACCCCGAGGTCGGCCGGACGAAATCCAGCAGGATATCGATCGTCGTCGATTTCCCTGCGCCGTTCGGCCCGAGGAAGCCGAATATCTCGCCCTCCTCGACTTCGAGGTCGAGCCCGTCGACCGCCAGCACGTCGCCGTAGCGCTTGCTCAGCCCGTCCAGTTCGATCGCCGCCATCAGCCACCGCCCTCCGCGCCGCCCGCGTTCGTTGTCCCGTTCACACCACTACTGCACGACCGGGTACGATAAGTATTATTGAATTATTTACATATAACGGATCGCTTACTCAAGGATATTTGAGCGGTATCGGCCCGTGACGACGCCGTACGCTGGGATTATCGTGGAGGCGGTCAGGGCGGCTCCGGATCCACGACCGGTGTGACGGCGAACGATTCGTCCAGCGCGAGCGTGAGGGAATCGCCGTCCAGGTCGAGTTCGAAGCGGGCGTCGAGCGGGTCGGTCGAGCGCACGTCGGTCGTCCACGCCTCGGAGACGAACAGTTCGAACAGTTCCCAGAGGGGCGCGTCGAGCGGCGCGAGGCCGTGCTCGTGCAGCAGGGCGATCGCACGCGGGTGAAAGACCGCGGGGACCTCGACCGGGAGGTGGATCGTGAAATCGCAGGTCCGACAGACCGCGGCGAAGGTGTACTGCCCGGCGTCGCCAGGGGTCTCGTGGCCGTCGTGGGCGTCGACGCGGCGGTCGACCCGACCGTAACACTCCGGGCACACGTCGCCGCGGATCAGGACGTACGTGCTCCAGATCCGATAGCCGAAGCTTTCGATCACCTCGGCGGGCGAGCGGTCGGCCGCCTGACTTCGGGGGAACGAGTCCGAGAGGAGGGTGCGGTCGCAGGCCCGACAGCGGACGACGAACCGCTCGTCGCGGAGTACGCCCTCCAGGTCGCTCGCGCCGCAGACGACGCAAGCGCCCGCCATCGCGACCGGGTCGAACGACGGTGTCGTCTCGTACAGCCCCGACCGGACGGCACGGACGATCTTGTCGCCGGCGTAGGTGAGGTGATACCCCTCGTCGGTCTCGGCGACGAACGGCCCGACCAGCTGCGAGAGGTGATAGAAGAACTGCGAGGTGCTCTCGACGGGGACGGCGTCGTACAGCTCCGAGAACGCGAGTTCGAGAGCGTTCGTCCGCGTCGCCGACTCGCGGTCGCCCAGCGCCAGCAGGATCGCAAGGCGGTGCTCGTTGCCCAGTGCGCGTAGGGCGTCGACCTGCTCGTCGGCAGCGGCCGCGTCGCTCCCCGAGTGGTCGTCGTTCTCGGCGCCCGTCCGACCGGGGTCGTCTGGAGACATTCGACTTCTATCGCCGAGTACAGCGCCCGACCGGGTAAGCCTGTGTGGTAAGGCCCAGTTACGTCGAGAGCCGTCGCCCTCCGGGCTCGCGGGCGGGAATCCGTGCTCGGTAAGCCCGGACCCGCGCCGCTCGTGATCCGCCCGGGGGGCTACACTCATAGCGTCGGTCGACGGGGGGATGCAACAGACATAGCGACGACCCTTAGGCCGCTCTAGGTCGTCCCTACAGTCGAAAGATGTACGAGACCGACGCCAGCCGAACGCAGGCGGACGACACCGAACAGCGCTATATCACGACCCAGTACGGCGACGGCGGCGAGCAGATGACGCTCGTCCACGACACCGAGAACGAGCAGGCCTGGATCCAGTCGGACCACGCGGTCGAAGCCACTCGGTAGGTTCGGCCGACGCCCGGCAGCCACCCCTCCACGCGAATCCGGGGTCTGACTCGCGACCGTGACCACCGTTCCCAGTCGGACCCGGGAGTCGTAACGTATTTCAATTCTACCCGGTTATCCCGATACGCCTCAGCGAAAGCGTGTCCGGGTTGGGGTAGTGGTTATCCTTCAGCCTTGTGGAGGCTGAGACGCGGGTTCGATTCTCGCACCCGGACTTTTAAAAATTTCACACTTCTAAAACGCCCAGAATCATCCGCATGGGTGTTGAAACCCAAAACCACTCCTTGATCAAAATATTTCTGACATAGTCTACTCGGTGGCGGAACCAGCGAGCTTAGCTCGAAGTACGTCCTTCTCGATCGAGCTGAACTCGGCCTTCCGGTGGCAACTACTACAGAGCGCAATCACGTTCGAGAGCTGGTGAGCGTCGGTAAGTTCGTGGTCGTCGGAATTCTCGAACCACCGGACCGGCGTGATATGGTGGACATCAGGATTGCGGCCGAGTTCATCGCGAGTGGCGCCACAGACCTGGCACGTGTACTCGTCGCGTTCGAGTGCCGCCTCGCGCACCGAACGCCAGCCCGGCCCGTACTTGACGTTGCCGCCGCCTTTCCAGTTCGGATGACCGGATCCGCGAAACGCCTCAGAGAGCCACTCTCTTCGGCACGCTTCACTACAGAGCGTCGTCTCGCTAATTTCACTCGGCCACCGTTCGACCGTCGTCTCACAGACGGCACAGTGAACGCGTTCTTTGCCGCCGCCCCACTGTCCATTCGCCTCCGCAGTGACATCAGGTGTCGATTGCCACTGGGCCGACTCAACGCATTCGGGACAGTACGTCCCTTCCTTCTCCGACGGATAGTATTCGAACTCGGTTGAGCACCGTCGACACGTCGTGGTCTCCAGTTTCCCCTCGTAGTTGGGATTGTCAGCACCGACGAACGAGACTGCAGCATCTCTGCAGTCGGCGCTACAGTAGACCTTCTCGTACTCCGAGTGGAACTCGGTTCCGCAGTGACTACATTCTCGATTCGGGAGCGGTTCGTCATGGACCTGACTGTGGTGAACCCACATCCCTCGCTCTGAGGAGAAGTCTCGGTCACAGGTCGGGCAGGTCGCTTCACTCACCGCTGTCACCCGTGGAGTGATTTCGAGCGTGACGTTCGGTACAACGAGCTGCCCAACGCTGAGTTTGCGATACTACTCTGTGCCGTCTACCATTCGAATTATTGAGATTCATTGTCGATATTGGACAGTTCAAGCGGGCCCGCACCCCTCCGGGGGCGAGAAAAAATCTCGCTGTCTCAGCGCCTTCCCAAGAGGACAGTTACGCCCAAAGCGGTAGTCGAAATTGCGGGTTCTCAGATCGGTCTATTTATTATTTGATTCCGATAGAAACTCACGACGACAGGCTTCGCCGCGGACGACGACATCGTTCACGTTGCCCGGGTAGCGCTCTACCGTCTCACCGCAGACGTCACAGGGGAGCACTCGCTTCCCGCCCTTCCACTGTGGATTCTCTTCGCGACTGAGCGACGGTGTGGAGCGCCACTCGCCGGACTCGACACAGTCTGAACAGTACAGCCCTTCATTCTCTGATGGATAATACTCGAATTCGGGCGTGTTTAGACGCTAGTAAGAGCGGCTAAATGTCTAACTTACTAGGAAGTGAAGCGGCAAGACGAGTTTGTGTCCACCAAACTCAGCCGCTTCACCGAACGGGTTGTGTCGCTTGCTCAAAAAGCCGCCGTCGGCGAACCGGGTCCAGCGTTCGAAGAGGGTGAAACTGGCTACGCAGATTGGGTGATTGTGGCGATTCATGGCCTCCACGAGTATCTTGATCATACGTATCGGCGGTTGCTGGACGTGCTCCACGAGATGCACGGCATTGTCGCCAAACTCGACCTAGTGGTGACTGATCTGCCTGATTTCACGACCGTGTGTACGCGCAAGCAGGATCTCGAAATGCGTATCTGGCGCGTCCTACTGCGGTTGTCGGTGGAGTTGCACGATTCGGCGATGTTCAAGCGATCGACGCAACTGGCATAGATCGGATAGCTGCCAGCCAACACTACGCAAAACGGACGAACTATACGTTCGAGGCGGTGAAAACGACCCTTCTGAGGAACTGCAAGAATGGTTCGATACTCTTTATACATTTATCGATGAAATAATCGCACAATTGGAAGATCGGCTGGCAGATGGTCAAACGCAATCTCGACAAACTGAACATTCTCACCGCTGACAAAGGCTACGATTGGTGGCTCCTTCGCCAAAGACTACGTTTAGAGGGCGTTAAACCCGTGATCAAGCACCGCGAATTCGGCTGGCACGGCATCGCTAACAACTCGTTGCAAGATGATACGATCTACCATCAACGCTCGAACGCCGAATCCACATTTTCGCGCTGCGCCGCAAATACGGCGAGATCGTTCGGGCTCGAACGTGGTTCGGTCAGTTCCGCGAACTCGTCCTGAGATGCGCTGTCAGAAACATCGAACTCAGCGTCAGCCACTCATGACCGTGAAATCACGCGTCTAAACAAGGCCCATTCATTTCCATTTCAGGGTCGGATTCGCCTCTCTATGCGGGATATCCAATCTAGAATGGCATCTTGTTTTAAATACCCGACAATTGAAAACACTACCAATACTCCGATAAGGGCTCCCCCTACGACAAATCTGCCACTTGCAAATTCGCCCCCGGCGTAGACGGTGAGAACGTATGCGGGGAAACGACCGATAATGATCGCTACCATGAATGTTCGGAGACGCCACTCGGTGAGTCCAGCAATGAAACAAACAGCATCGTCTGGTAGTCCAGGGAGCATTATGAAGGCAGTAAATCCAACGAGTCCAACTCGATCAACAAACCCGTCAAAGCGAGCTATCATATCCTCGTGAAAGACCCGTTCGACGACGGGGCGACCATGTCGCTTTGTGAGGAGGAACGCGATACCGCTCCCAATTGCCACACCGAGTAAGCTATAAATCGTGCCATAAAACGGCCCGAAGACGTACCCACCAGACAAAGCTAGCAACTGGCCAGGGATTGGTGCAAATATCACTTGAGTAGTTTGGAGCAGAACGAAAATGGCCGGGGCAAAGATGCCAAAACTATCGATCCATTGACGGAGTGTTGTTACATCTAATAAATTAGGGAGAAATTGATGCGAGAGCAGATATAGGGCGATAGTACCGGCAACGGCTATACTGAGAATTACAACCTTCTGCGTTCGGCTTACTGTGGAAGAAAATAGCTTCATTGCTCCCACCAACCAGTAGTGGTTGACCTGCTCAGGGAATCATTGTGGAGCCGATCGGTCACTGATTCATATGCTAATAAAACAGTATTCTGAATCCTATTCCAGATCTTGTTCCCTTTGGTAGCTAGTTCAGTGTCTGTATATTGGACAGGAGGCGTTCCTCGCTTTCGCATCCAGGATTGGAACCGTCGAACAGGTCTCAAAATCGATGCTTCCCTCCACCGACCGTTATTCGCTATTGTCCATGATTTCCCGGTCCGCAGAAGAGTCGTTGGATTGAAAATTGCCGCTGAAATGCCCTTTGTCAGAATATAACCGGTACGCCGACTACCGAAGTCATTGATTAGTATCGTTCCAAATTTTTCCACGGAGGTAGGGATACAAGCGCCGATCCGGACAAACGGATACATAACGCTTCTGAGCGCAATTGGAAGGAGTAAAACTCCGAACTTCCGGAATATGGCCTGCTCAAATATCTCCCCTCTTTGTGTAGATGGTGAGGGGAGTTGGTCAACAGAAATCGGTCTATCAGAGATCATCCCATCTGCGCCCAACTTTCGACAAATTTGCGCACCAACATCCGTATTCACCGTCCATATGAAGACGCCCATATCATCCTCGTGTGCTTTCTCAATGAGGTTCGTGGAGAGACTGATGACCCAATGGGGTTGAACGTGCGTACATCCCAATTTTTCAGCCTCTTTGAGGTTTTTCTCTGGATTTATTGCGAAGATGAGCGCAGTAGGGATGTCCGGGTCAACGCTCCTTACCTCTTGAAGTACCTCCTTGTAGGCCGACGAAATTACAACTTGAGCGTCCCAATCCTGAACAGCTTCTGCCACATCCTCCGCTAACCCAACTTCCTTGACATCAAGGTTGAGACCGACATTCGATGGAATGATCTCAAGAACGCGGGAGAGTGTCGGAACTCCCTGTCCGGATTCGTGGACGTTAAGATTCGCCAACTCATCGGCCGAAAATTCATCTAATCTACCACTGGAGTCGGTTGCATCTACAATTCCATCATGGAGAACTACGACCTCCCCGCTTTGACATCGCCGGAGGTCCAGTTCAGCCATGTTAGCGTGTTTGGGGATGTTTTGGAATGCAATTTCTGAGTTCCCAGGAAAGATATCTGCGAATCCGCGGTGGCCGATTAGTTTCATTTTCTCTCCGAAATCAATATGCTCTTCTCAGCAGGAGTTCGATACAATCGAGATAGCTCTTCTTGGGATGTGACGCTATTCCCATATTGCTTCGTCAAGGCACCCGTTTCGCTCACAATCATCTTGTCGCCGCTTTCTCCCAGGTGCAGATAAACCATAGAGACAGTTGTATCGAATACAGGCTTGATATGGCTATACAACGCCGAATTCTGGACAATACGATCTTGCTTCCCAGGCCACTGATTTTAGGCAAGGCATGCTTTCTACGTCTGATATGGAGATACACCAAATTTCAGAGACGGTCATCAATCGAAAGGAGAACCCTCTACGTGTGGTATCTCCGTAGTATAGCGGGAAAATCATCTTCACTACTCACGAAAAGTTAGCGAAATAGAATTAGGGGTAAATTCGACGAGCCTGAAGAGGTGAAAAAACGCCGGGATCAACAACGAAGCCGAGAACGGTTTCGCTCTGATCTGCTAGACTTTCAGCTCTTTAACGAAGACCAAGCAGGGACTCATCTCCCGCATCCACGCTTCCTTGACATCACCGAGGGAAACTTCCTCGGCATCGATGTCGAGGTCCCAGTCAACGAGTAGTCCATGACCTATTTGAAGGCGTCATGCATCACGTCCACCGAGACGCTTTCGCCGCCGCTTCCGTGGATTTCGAGCCCCGAACTCCGCAACGCTTCTGCGGGAAGGAGATATTTTGACCAGCTATCGAAGGTAGAGACTCGTCACCGCACCGCCCAGAAGGACGGGAATCCAATAACTGAGACCACGAAATATTATCACGGCTGTGGTAATGAGTTGAACGCCGAGGGTTGGCAATAGGACTGTCAATAATGCTATTAGCACTCCTTCGATAGCCCCAGCGCCACCTGGGAGCGGTGTCACACCAGCAATGGACGCAATTGGAACGGCGAACAAGACCACAGAGATCGGGATAGCATGGCCAATGGCGCGAAATGTAATCCACAGCCCAAGTATCAGAAGCAGCCATCCTAAAGTAGAATAACTCAATGACAGTCCCAAGCTATAGCGATCCGTCGCAACTCGCTCAATTGATTTGACGAACCTTTCAATCCGACCTTTCATCCCTGATTCAGATATAGGCGAAACCCATGGTAGTTTCCGGGAGGCAATCTTGAGCACGGGAGTGAGCCTGTAGACGATTATTTGCGTAAATCTGTCGCGTCTTTGCCACCCTACGAAGAGGAATGACGGCACAGCAACGGCAAGTATAACCACCGCTATTGCTGCGATTCTCAGTATCCCATGTATCGTAGATGTCAAAAAGAGGTAACCGACACCAGACACCGCGAAAAATGTTGATGGGATAAAATTCAACGTGTCGAAACTGGTTATGGCTGCAAGGCCGGTTTCGTACTCTGAATCGGTTGACTGAGAGATCAGACGAGCAGTGACTGGCTCGCCACCTGCCTGACCGAATGGCGTGATATTGTTGAAAAATATCGCTCCAACGAGCACAAAGAATCCTCTCATTCGTGAAATATCGACATCAAGTGCGTTGAGAATCGTTCGCAGCGCCATTGAACAGGCGATCAACCAACCGAAGATGGCACCGATCACTGAACACAAGAGTGTCAGATCCGCACTCTTGATCGCTGCACTAAGCTGGTCAACCCCAGCGAAAGAAAATAATATTCCGTACACTCCAATGATGATGAGAAAAGCGATAATTCCCTTTCTGAGATCGAGTCCGAACATCTATACACCTAACCGATGCCGATACCTGACCGTGCGGTGGTTGCAAAGCTTCGATACCGCGTCAGCTCGGCTAGACTTCGGCATATTTCCGTGACGGCCGTAAGGCGTTCTTGCAGGTGTAAGAAACTCTGAATACACGGTGCTTTTGAATATTATTCGTAACGAAGAGCCTCGATAGGGTCGATTCGAGCGCCGTTCCAAGCGGGATACAGGCCAGCGATGACACCGACGAGCACCCCGACGGCGACGGCAATCCCTGCCCATTCTATCGGGAAGGTGAACGGAAGAGCGAGGAACGTCGTCGCACCGTACCCACCAAGTACTCCGAGGATGATTCCGAACATGGATCCGAACAGCCCCAGGATAACTGCCTCAACGAGGAACAACTGAAGGATATCACGGTTCTGGAACCCAACGGCTTTCATGATTCCTATCTCGCGTGTCCGTTCGGTGACGCTCACGAGCATGATGTTAGCGATACCGATCGCGCCGACAATGAGCGAGATGACCGCAATGCCCGTGACGAAGCTGGTGAAGGTGCTCACCAGGCTCTGCATCTGCTTGACGGACTCGTCGATTGTCTGAACACTCACCTCGTACGACGATGGGAGAAGCCCCTGCGCATCCGAGTCAGCAGTGAAGTAATCTGTGACACGGTTAGCGACCGGGTCAACTTGGTCGTGATTACCTGCTACGACAGTCAGTTGCGAGTAGACGCGCTGATTTTCTCCCGTTGCTGGACTTACAAGTCGGGTGTCGTGGAACGGGTCCGTCGGACCGTAGATCTCGGCTGGTGGACTATCATCCGAAGAACCGAATTCACTGCTACTGCTGGAGCCTTCGAGAATGCCGACGACTGTTGCGTTAATCGTCTCACCACCGCTCCGAATGACTGTGATGGAGTCACCAACAGAGACGTTCTGCTCAAAGATAGTCGCCGCACCTTCGTTCAGGACGACTTCCCGTTCACCGGGTGAGAAGGGGTCACCAGCGGAGAAATTTCCCGCTGTCTGGCTGAAGTAGGCAGGCGTCGTCGCCGTCATTGCTGATTGTGCAACCGACTGTCCGCTATATGTGACGCCTGAGAGTGATACGCTCCCCTCTGGAACGACCGTTTCAACGCCTTTTGTCTCCTGGAGTTGTTGGATGTCGTGCTCGGTGAAGACGGCCGGACCGCCGCCACCCTCTCCCGGTCCGCCATCGGCGCTTTGCAGTTGACTCACAACTGTCATCTCCGAAGAACCTTCCCCCGCGTCATTCGAAGAACCTGCAGCCACGTCGCTAATTATCGCGCCTTGAAGGCTCGCACCTAATGTGACAAACGTGATAACCGCTCCAATGCCGATGACGACGCCGAGTGTGGTCAGCGTCGAACGGAGACGGTGCCCGCGAATCGTCCGCCATGCCATCCGTAGACTCTCAAAGAGGTCCATTACTCACCACCCCCAACTGTTGGCCGTACAGGCGAGTCAACGGTCTCTTCGCGTTCGATGACACCGTCCAGTAGGTGGATGATCTTATCGGCGTGCTCGGCGATATCGCGATCATGTGTCACCATAAGAATCGTGTTGCCACCCTCGTGGAGTTCACTGAACAGTTCCATGATATTGGCTCCAGTTTTCGAGTCCAGATTCCCCGTCGGTTCATCGGTGAGAATCAGTGCTGGGTCGTTGGCCAGGGCGCGAGCGATGGAGACCCGCTGGCGCTGACCCCCTGATAGTTCGTTTGGACGATGACCTGCGCGGTCTCCGAGTCCAACACGTTCTAAGAGTTGCTTCGCGCGTTCATTTCGCTCACTTCGTGAAACTTTCTGGGCGACCATTGGCTGCACGATGTTCTCCTGGGCGGTCAGTCGAGGCATTAGGTTGAAGGTCTGAAAGACAAACCCAATCTCGCTACCCCGTAGCCGTGTTCGTTCTCTACTGGAGAGTTGAGTTACGTCCTTCCCGTTGACGATAACTCGCCCCTCCGTCGGAGTGTCCAAACACCCGATGAGATTCATCAGCGTGCTCTTCCCTGAACCGCTCGGACCCATGACGGCAGTATATGAACCACGCTTCAACTTGAGAGACACTCCGTCGAGAGCATGGACGGGTTCTCCCACCTGGTATGTTTTCCGGACATCCTGAACCGCGACTGCTGCCTGATTCGTGCGTTCGTTTACGCTCATTCGGATATCCCTTTCTAGTAGGTGGTGATAAAGGAGACAGACCGTTGTATCGGATATCGTCGCTATATCACCATACAGGCCCAAATTCTGCAGAATTAGTTTGCAGAACTAAAACCACAGAGGCCATGGTGGCAGCGTGCTCTACGGACGATATAGGCATACACCGATTTTCCAAATACACCACTCAATCGTAAAGGATAATCCTCTACGGCCTATATCCACGCAATATGGCGGGCCAGTCGGCATCACTCCTCACGAAAACACAGCGAACCCGAATAAAGGATGATTTTGATGGTCTTGATCAGGAGAAAAAACGGCGAGATCAACAACGAATTCGAGAACGGTTTCGATCTGGTCTGCTAGACTTTCAGCTTCTCGCTGACTATCCAGACCGGCAGTTTGAGATGGCGTTCGACGACCTGTCGGATGACGAACTCCGGACGACACTCGCGTCTACAACCATTGTCGTCGAACGACTCTGCGAACTCAATGGTATTGATCGAGATGAATTGATCAAAGAGATCCGTGGTCAGACTGAAGACTACACCGACACAACGACAGCTCCGACCCTCGAGCAAATTGATCTTCAGACGGCAGCGGAAATTCGCCGCCAGACAAAAGCCGAAGTAGAGGAGCAGTTTGAAGAGAACCAATGGGACAAACGTGCAAGCAGGTTGGGCAAACTAGCAGTAGCTTTCTTTCTTCCTTTTCCACTCTTTGCATATTACGATGCTTATGTTGCGGATATTAACATGGAAATTTTTAATTATCTGGAGGCACTGCTCGGATCCGCCTTCGTTTTATGCATATTGGGATGGTTCCTTATCACGTCCTTGCAAACATTGAAATATGATATCGTACCTGTTTTTGTGAAGTTTCGACGAGAGCCAAGAACATTCGTAAAAAGAAGAGTTAGAAACTTGATTAAAAATCCTGGGCAAAGAATTCGACAGATGTGGGAGGAGTTATAATCAATAACAACACCACAACCGCTCGCACGTCGCCGGCGACCCGGACCAACACGTCGACGGATTGCTCCCGTCGCTCGACCCCGGCCTGACGCTGCTCGACACCGATACCGACCGGTCGGTGCCGGTCGTCCACGCCGTAGTCTGTGACCACCTGCTCGACGCCAGTGGTCCCGCCTTCTGGATCGACGCCCAAGGCTACGCGACGACGGCGACGCTGACCCAGATCGCGCCCAGCCAGCGCCTGCTCGACCGTATCCACGTCGCCCGCGGATTCACCGCCTACCAGCATTTCAGCGCGCTCGCGGATTTGTCCGGAGCCGTCAACGCCCACGTCAAAGCGGCGACGACGACCGACGCGTTCGGCCAGCGCGACGCGACCGACGACACGGACACCCAGCCGACGCCGGCACTGATCGTCGCGCCCGCCGTCGACGCGCTCTATCGGGCCGACGACACACTCGGTGACGCACAGGTGCGCCGACTCCTGGCACGTAGCCTCGCCCGTCTCCGCCAATACGCCGACGCCTACGACGTGCCCGTCCTCTGCACCCGAACCGAAGGGGACGCCCTCACCGACCCCATCGAAGCGGCCGCAACTCACCACTACACCTGCGAGTCGACGCGGATGGGCCCGCGGATTACCGGCGAGGAGTTCGAACCCCAGTGGTACCCCGTCGCCGGTGGCGACGCCTACCAGACGACACTCGCCTACTGGGCGGACCTGCTGGCCGCCCGCGCCGAGGGGACCGGGCACCAGCCCGCCACCCCGTCGAGTCCCTCGATGGATACCGACGACTCCGAGGGACAGGTCACGACTGCACCCGCTCGCCAGCCCGATACCCCGCTCCTGGCAACGTGGGCCGGCCAGCCCGGCCGGGGGCCCTGACGATGGGCCGTACCAACCCCACCTTTCGCGACACGCTCACGGCGCTCGAACGTCGGTGGGACGACTATCGGCGTGCGCTGCGCCGGCGCGACCAGCCACACTTCGACCGGCTGTTCACCCACGCTCGCGAGCACGCCGACGCGAGCGGCCTGCTGAACCACCAGAACCCCATGGATCCGGTGCTGGTGAGTATCGCGCTCGAACAGCAACGCGCGATCGAGCGACTCCAGTCGCGAGTCGACACGCTCGAAGCGACTGTCGAGTCGGTCCCCGACGATCCCACCGGTAGGAGCGACTGCTGACCGCAATGCCGTTCGCTTTCGACTTTTGCGACGACGGCCGGGTGCTCGAATGGACGGCGACTGACGACGGCGCCGATCCCACCGTCGTCGACGACTACACGCCCAGATTCTTCGTCGGTCCCCGGGATGCCGAGGCGGAGATCGACCTCACCCGCCTGCGCCGGGTTTACGAGCGCCACCCGGACGTCGTCGGTGTCGAGGTCGTCGAGCGACGGCCGGGCTTTCGCCGCGAGGCCGAACGCCTGCTGGCCGTCGACGCCTGCCACGTCGACCGCGTCACGTCGCTGGCCCGGCAGGCTCGCCAGCTCGACGCCTACCCCGTGGGCGAGCTGGCCTGCTACAACGTGGATTTCACCCGCGGGTTTCGCTACTGTCTCGAACGCGGCGTCGACCCGACACCCGAGACCGATCTGACCACCCTCTCGCTGTCGGTCCCGGTTCCCGAAACGACCGATGGGGCCTACGAGACGCTGACCGTCGACGGCGACACCGTCACCGGCTCACCGGCGACGATCCTCGACGCCGTCGGGATCGCCGTCGAAGACCAAAATCCCGATGTGCTCGTCTGCTCGACGGCCGAGATCGTCCCCACCCTCTATAGCATGGCTGACCAAGCCGGCCGCGACGAGTTCACGCTAAGTCGGTGGCCCGGCGTCGACTACCAGCAACTGGCCGGCCAGTCGACCTACACGAGTTACGGCCGCGTGGGTCACTCACCGGCGCGGTACAACGTGCCCGGCCGTGCAATCGTCGACGAGTCGGCGACGTTCCTGTACGACGAGACCAACCTCGACGGCGTCCTTGACTTGGTCGGGCGCTCGCACAAGCCCGTCCAGGAACTCGCCTGGGCGTCGATCGGCACCGTCCTCACGGCGATCCAGGTCCGCGAGGCGGCCGCCCGTGGCGTCCTCGTCCCCTGGAACTCCTGGCGCCACGAGCTGTTCAAGCCGATGGCCACGCTGCACGACGCCGACCGCGGCGGGTTCATCTTCGCCCCCGACGCGGGCGTCCACGAGAATGTCCACGAACTCGACTTTTCGAGCCTCTATCCGAACATCATCTCCACCCGAAACGTCTCCCCCGACGTGATCCGCTGTGACTGCCATCGCGACCGCGCCGACGTGCCCGGGCTCGACTACGCGATCTGCGACGAGCGTGGATATCTCGTCGACGTCCTCGAACCGATCATCGACGACCGCGATACGATCAAGGCGGCCATCCGCGAGGAGCGTGCAGCCGAGGACCCCGACGAGGCCCGCCTGGCCGCACTCGAAGGCCGCTCGGAGGCCTTGAAGTGGATCCTCGTCGCCTGCTTCGGCTATCAGGGCTTCGCGAACGCCAAGTTCGGGCGGATCGAGTGCCACGAGGCGATCAACGCCTTCGCCCGGGAGATCCTGCTGACGGCGAAAGAACGGCTGGAAGCCGGTGGGTGGGAGGTCGTCCACGGCATCGTCGATTCGATCTGGGTGCGGCCGGCACCGGATGTCCCGGACGGGGAGCGAACGGATCTCGATACCCTTGCCGCTGAGATTACCGACAGTGTGGGGATCCGTCTCGAATACGAGGCCGCCCACGACTGGGTCGCGTTCGTCCCGCGACGCGACGACCCGGCCGGCGCGCTGACGAAGTACTTCGGCCGACTGGCCGACTCTGGAGAGTTCAAGATCCGCGGCATCGAGGCACGCCAACGGTCGACACCGTCGTTCGTCGAGCGCGTCCAGCGCGACTGTCTCGACCGGCTCGATGAAACGCGAGCATCCGAACCAGTGTTGGAACGGCTCCACGCGGCGATCGGACGGCTGCGGGCCGGCCGGGTCGACCCCGATCGGCTGGCCGAGCGGATCCGTATCTCGAAACCGGTTGAGGCCTACACGCAGTACACCCACACCGTCGCGGCGCTCGAACGCGCTCGCGACCAGGGTCTAGACATCCATCCCGGCCAGGAGATCGCGTATATCGTCGTCGACGACGACAAGTCTTCGCGCGATCGGGTTTCACTCGCCCACGAGGGAATCGACAGCTACGACACGGCGTACTACGAGACCCAACTCGTCCGCGCCGTTGAGAGCGTCCTTGCACCGTTGGGATGGGACCGAGAAGAGATTCGCCAGTGGCTCGCCGAGACCACTGACGCGACCCTCGGAGCGTATTCGGGATAACCGATTTCACCGCCGGCTCATAAGAGACCTTCTCCGCAGCCACTTCCAGCCGCTAGTCGGATTCGTCGTCCAGGTCGCCCTGCAAGTACCGCTCGCCCAACTCAGTGATCCGGTAGTACCCCCGTTTAACGCGCTCGACGTATCCTTTGTCGGTCAGCGTCGTCAGTCGACGATTCACCTCGTCCCGAGACTTGTCGATGTTGATTGCGATGACCGACGGCGAGAGAATCAACCCCGACGACGAGAGACATTCGAGGATACGATCGTCTATCGGCAACTGCATCCACCCCGGCGGCGTACGACGATTGGCCACGTTGCCCCTACATCGACGGGCGGGGTCTTATCAGGTTCCAATAATAAGTTCATGTGATTAGAAACATTATTTAATGAGGTTTTTTATACCTACGTGTCATTAATCCATGTGGTGGCTACGTGCGATACGACTCGCGATCAGACACTGTGAGAATCGCGGTTGAGCTCCTCGGCGGAAGGCACGCTGGTACAGCGGCCCACGGAGGGGCCAGTCTGTGACGAACGAAATTGTTGGTCAGCCGGAGGACTACTGTTCGTCCTCGACTGAGGGGTTGCCCCAGCGGTGTCCGCAGTGCGGCCGTGAGCTGCTCGGGGTCCAACTACGCGGTCCGGCCGATCGTCGGGCGGTCCCGTGTGGCCATCTGATCGGGGATTCGTGACCCGTGAGTCAGAGTTTATTTCGCCCCGAAATAGCGCCAGCCTCTCGCGAAAGGCGTTCGATCTGGCTCGCGAGATGGATTCGGGGACAAGAACGGCCTGTTCTGAGAGCCTGTACTGAGCGAACTGAGGGCGAGAAGAAACGAGTGTGTGTGAACAGTTGTATGACGCCCTCTTCCGCAGGCTACTTGAGAAGCATCCACCGACCGAGTGCGGCTTGTAAAAACGACAACTTAACGCCAAGACATTCGCCGGACCTTCTCAGAGACACTTTTCCGGTCGATTTGGCCTCGGATAGTCAAACTCAATCGCGTCGTACGAATAGCTGGAGGTGAATCCGTCCGGCTTGCGAACTAGAAACATAACCTGCATCTTCTCGTACTGGTGGAAACCGATATGATCTGCGACAACATATTTCGGGGTGGTGTTCGCAGATATTCGCACTATTTCGTGATCCACCGGCGAACTGAAATCTCCAATAACAGTCGAATTTAAGACTCTCCCCTCCTCGTTGTAGAGACACAGAGTAACATTCGAAAACGTTCGATCTTCGATGTAGAAATCTAAAGAGATCCGAGCTTGATACTCGAACGTCCCATTCTTTGTGACCAGATGTTGGGTTGACATACTCAAGTCGCCAGCGTTTGTGTCGTGGCCTTCGCCACTGTCAGTCAGGCTCTCGGTAACAGAGGGGGTCGGGCTTGATTGAGACGTACAACCAGCTATCAAGACCAGCGAAACCGTCAGCATTAGTAGCAGCTTCCGAAGATTCATTCCGGATCACGAATTGTGAGCAGTTCTTCGATACTGAACGCAGTATAGTTTGCCCCTGTTGGTGGAACGAAATTGATGTCATTGACGCCAGAGCTCATCACACTCCATTGTTTGCGGGGAATTCCGAATCGGTCTTCGACCTGTTCTGGAGTCGAGTCATTCTGTGCACCACTGTATATTTCGTACAGGTGTGCTGCATCGTATGGTTCTGCTTCCTCAACTCTCAGATGATGGCCAAGTTCATGCACCGCTGTTTTTGCTGTGGCAGCCCGAATTCGTTCGGCCTGAGAAAGGCCAAACCGAGACGGCACCTTCGACGGGTCGTGTTCTGGGCTGTCGGTAAAGACCGCCATCCAGAGTGTTTCCTCTCGATTATCCCTCCACTGACGACGGCCTGACTGTTGGGCGGTTCCTGGGTGACCCGGGCGTCGAGGTTGATTTCCTCGCCGTCCTCGAGGCCGTCGCCGTCGGTGTCCGCGTCGAACGGGTCGAGCGTGACAGTGGGTCCGTTCGCGAGCGGGACGCCCCTCACTTCGCGGAAGTCGGGGATGCCGTCGCCGTCTGAATCGCGTGTGGCGACACCTTCGGTAGCTTGCTCGAAGTCGATGTAGTGGGCGCGCAGCCAGGAGTTGTCGCCGCCCGTGTGGCGAGCATCTGCGCGCAGCGACACGGTGACCGTCTCGCCGGCGTGTTCGGAGATATTCACGCGTCGGACGACCGTCTTGGTTTTCGAGCCACTATCGTAATCGCTCTCCAGCCGGTAGATGTCGGTCTCGCCGTCGCCAGCGTCGATCGACAGCACCGCCGCCGCGTGCGACCAGCTGCTCTGGATGTGGGCGGTGACGTTGACCTTCACGAACAGCGGACCGTCCTCGGGCAAGGTGGTCGTGCGGTTGAACAACCGCTGGCGATTAGTCTTCTCCCACACCCGGATGGCGTCCTTGTCGGGTTCGATCTCACAGCCGCCGTCGGCGGGCTGGTCCTTGAACCCGCCGCCGCGGTCCTCGACGTTGCAGGTCCAGTTGCTCGCGCCGATCGACGAGGGCATCGACTCGAACGTCCAGTTGGCGATCCGTTCCGTGTTCGTGCCGTCGGGCCGCAGCGAGAGGATGTCGTTGCGGTGCTGGAGGTAGTGCAGCCACTGCTGGTCGTCGAAGACCGTGTACGTCGAGAAGTGCTCGGTCGTCGCGGTGACCGTGTTCGAATCGGGGTCGACCGTCGATTCGACGTGTTCGTAGCGCTGGGCGCTCTCGTTGAACCGATAGATCGAGAGGTTCCCCTCGCTACTGGCGACGCGCGATTCGTTGTAGGCGATGGTGAGGGTCGCTCGCGAGAAGTTCGCCTGCGACTCGAAGTCGACGAACGGTGCGACCGACGCGTTGGGCGTGTACTCGTCCTGGTAGCGGACGTGCGTCGGTTCCTCGACGGTCGTCGTTCCGGCGACGTTGCCCTCGCCGGTGATGTCGACGGTCGCACCGAGCGTCTCGTTGCCGGTCGTCGTCGTGAACGTCTCGTTGCCGTCGAAGACGCCGTCGTCGTCCGTGTCCGGATCGAGCGGGTCCGTCTCGAACGGCGCCTGTAGCTCGTCACCGTCGGCCAGTGAGTCGTCGTCGGTGTCCGGGTTCAGCGGGTCCGTTCCGTTCGCGAGTTCCGCGGCGTCGTCGAGCCCGTCACCATCGATGTCCGCATACAGCGGGTCAGTCCCCACAGCCAGTTCTTCGGCGTTTGACAGGGTATCGCCGTCAGGATCTTCTTGCGCGTCACCCGTGCCGTCGTCGTCGGTATCCGCCGCTAGCGGATCAGTTCGTGTCACCGATGTCTCGTTGCCGTCCGACAATTCGTCCCCGTCAGTGTCCGCAACGAGCGGGTCGGTCCTCAGGTCGAACTCCGCGAGCGTGCCGAGGCCGTCGCGGTCGAAGTCCGCGTGGCCGTCGATCACACCGTCGTCGCTCTCGTCGCGGTCGGTTTTGGCTGAGTCGCTATCCGGATCGAGCGGGTCAGTCCCGAGTGTGCCCTCGGTCGACTCGTCGAGCCCGTCGCCGTCGAGCAACAGCGTCGCGCTCGCCTGCGTGGTCTGGCCGTCTCCGTTCCGACCAAGCTTCACGTCTGTGTATCTGACAACGACAGTGACGTTCGCCACGCGATCGGAGAGCCGCACGGGCACGCCAAGTGTTCGATTCTCCATCGGTCCAGTTCGAAGTTGATCGACCGGCTGTGAACGGCGCTGTTCGCCGTCGACGTACACGGTGAGATTGCCGAGCGTCCACGGTCGCGGGTCCGAGAACCGCACTCTCACGCTTCGGTTCACTCCCACAGAGCCGGTTCGGATCGGGTCTGCGCGATTGACGATCGCCACGCTGGGGTCAACCTCCCGATCGATCATATGGAGCGATTGCTGTGCTTGCTGCCAGCTCGTCCGCAGCGCCCGGATCGCTTGGGCGTACTGACTGATCGCTTGCCGCCCGTCCGACCTGTTCGCCCGGTCGAGTCGGCGCTGTGCGCGGTCGAACTGCCGTTGGGCGTTGTCGAAGTGTGCCTCGGCGCTCCGGCGCAGCCCCTGATTGTCCAGTTCGCCCTCGGTCTGATTCAGTGCCCGTCGCGCGTCGAGGATCGTCCGGTAGGTCGTCCGGTTGTCCGCGAAGGCGACGTAGCGACTCGCCCGTAGCGAGGTGCCGTTCGCCTCCGAGCGGGCGAGTTTCGCCAGCGCCTGCACGCCGACCGCGTCGTCAGTGAACGACTCCATCGACGCTAGCCGCACGGGATCGCGATAGTCGTCGAGTGTTCCGTTGATCCGCTCGAACGCGCGATCGCGCGCCGACGCGAACCGCTCTTTCTCGACGCTCGCGTCGTCGATCGCCGCCGCGGCCTCGACTTTCAGCGCGGCCGGCGGCCCCGACGGAACGTTGCCCGCGCCGGCGAGCGCCGCCTCGTTACCTGCATTCCCGATCGTCGCAGATCCGGTCGTACCACCCACAACGGGGGGAATCGCTGCCAGTACCAACATGAGGACACACCCCAGTGCTCCGATTCGGCCCAGTGCCCCGATTCGGCCCAGTGCCCCATTACATCCACACGCTTACTGGTTACATATATTTGTTTTCATTTCTACAATACTGGGTTGATATTACGTATGAGATATCGGTTTGGAATTTCGGTTACATGCAGTCCCCCGGTTGAATCGTCCTGTGTACGCGCGAGGAGCGGTTACACCTGAGGCCATAAAGTGTCCCGTTGACTCGGCCACGAGAAGCGCGCCGAACGGCACAGTCAGTCAAACGAGCGACCGAAACCAGCCGACAACGGTCGTGGCTGCGCGCACAGGTACGAGCACGGAGCGGAGGGTGGGGAGGTTGGGGTTGGGCCGGTCCGGCACGCAAAAAACAAAGAGAGTTCGCGCCCTACTCGGTCCACCACCGCTCGCGCTCGGGCAACTCGATTTCCGACCAGCCTGTCACGGCCACCGAGACACGCCCCTCGTACCAGCTCTTCTCGACGCTTCGCAACCGCACGCGCTCCCCCTCGCTTACCCACGGCTGCCCGCTTCGCTCCCAGATGGTGAACTTCGTCCGTCCCGAGTCGTCCTCAATGAGTCCGACCGACTGAATCTTCGCGTTATTCGGCTCCCATAACTGCACGATTTCACCCTCGATGTCCACCGTCGAGCGAGGCACCTCCTCGAGCGTCTCGATCGGGACTGGAACCGCTGGGGATGCGTGCAATTCCTCTTTGACCAGCAACGCCGCGTTCAGCATGTCCACGCCTTCGGCGACCTTTTTGGCGAGTCGATACGCCGCCCCCGCCCTGGAGCGTCCATCCAACTCTTCAACTATCTGTGCAGCGCGCTCATTGACCTCCGCCAATTGCTCCTGACTCAGCTTGGTTCGTGGATCTTCAGGGGGCTCCTCCTGGGCGTATCGCGTCTGTAACCCGACCACCTCGCGCGTCCGTGCTTCCCTGTCCGAGGACTGGCGTCTGTCCAACCGCTGGCGCGAGGGGACCTGCATTTTAGCCCGGAACGGCGAGCTTGCTCGCCGCATGCCCGGAATAGTCGGTCGCGAGCGAAGCGAGGCGCGACCGTAGGGAGCGCCTCGATGCGAACGGCGACCGAAGGGAGCCGTGAGCAAGCGGAGGGCGGCAAGCGGCGAGCGGGGCGGGCCGTCACCACACACTTGACCAACCAATGGCCAAACCAGTGAACCCAACTACGACCCTGATGGACTGAAAGGGCGAGGTGGGCTCGCGTTCACTACAGTCGCCTGCACGGGCAACTATCCGCGCGGGCGGTGCGGATGGCATCCCCTCAGTCGGAGTGTGTCCTCTTGGTTGGATATGTACTGGTGTCACAGAGGAGTATCCCGTTGTAGGTGGCGAGCGATATGTCGCTGGCGACTAGGGTGGAGTGGGCGAACCATCCGTTCCAGTTCAATTCTCGCACCCGGGTTCAGAAATTAAGTCCCTCAGAGGCTTCTGCCTTCTCCCGATCCGAGTCCGGTTTCGGACGAGCAAGCGAGCAGATCGACCCCGTCTCCACATCCATCGAACGGGCCGTCACCGACGATCCGAGAATCGATGGCGCCGTAGGCCCTCCCAGCAACCGCTACCCGACCGCAGGAACGACTCATCGGATCGTTCGGTCGAGGAACTGCTGGATCGCCTCGGGACCCGCGGGCGGGAGGTCCGCAAGCAGGGGGTCGGGGGACCCGCCCCCGTCGACGTGTGTCGCCTCGTAGACCGACTGGGCGTGGGTGAGGTCGGCCGCGAGCAGGTCCATCGCCACGCGTTCGGACTCGATGTCCTCGACACGCTCGACCCAGACGTGGTTCAGGTCCCGCAGTTCGTAGAAGACCGCGTTCACGCCGGCTTCCTCCAAGGCGTCGAAAAACCGGTGGCTGTGCTCCACGTCGACCACCTCGTCCTCGCGGCCGTGCATCAACAGCGTCGGCGGGCTCTCGGGTGTGACGTGCGTGACGGGACTGGCCTGCGCGTACCGGTCGGGGTGGTCGGACTGGGGGCCGCCCATCAGCAGTGGGATGATTCCCTCAACGTCGTCCTCGACGAGCGTGAAGTCGGCGGCGCCGTACCAGCTGACGACGGCCTGTACGGCACCGGATTCGTCGGGCGCGACGGTCTTCTCGACCTCGTCGGCAAAAGCATCTCCGAGGTCGGTGACGTCGTCGACGACACCCGCGAGGAGGGCGAGATGACCGCCCGCGGAGGAGCCCCACGCGGCGACCCGGTCGGCGTCGTAGCCGTACTCGCCGGCGTGGGCGCGCAGCCATCGAATCCCGGCCTTCACGTCGACGAAGTGGTCGGGGAAGCTCCCCCGTGGGGTCGGGTTCGTCGGGTCGTACATCTCCTCGACGGCCGCCCCGTCGGGCGCCTCCTGGAGGCGGTAGCTGACGCTGGCGATCGCACAGTCCCACTCGGCGGCGTACCGCTCGGGGTCGGGGATGTTCGAGCGCGTCTCCGCGATCCACCCGCCGCCGTGAACGTAGACGACGAGCGGTGGGTCGTCACAGTGTGGGACGTAGAGGTCGAGTTTCAGTTCGCCGGGCTCGCGGTCGGCGTACGTGATCCCCTCGTGGACGGTGACATCGTCCATCATGATATCCGAAGAAGACAGAGCAGCCGGTATAGAACTACGGTTTCCGGCACTCGCCTCGACTGGAGTGGATCGACCCAGACCCGATTGGCCGCCGCGAGAGCGACAACGCCTCTGTCCGACCAGCGGCATTCGTTCGACGCTGCAGGGGAATCGGGGGGACGCAGAGGAGACAACTGGTCCGGAACTCCGGTCGGATGAGTGCCACTATCGCCCGACAATGCGGCCCTATCGAGAGTCCGCGCCCGCTCGGGGGACGAGACACACGACCGGTGGTTCGTTCGCCCGTATTTCAGCGGCCGATCGTACCCTGGCGCGTGACCGGGGCATCGGGGTTGATGGTGAACGCGACGACGGTCGAGTCCTCGGTCGCGGTGACGGGGACCTCGCTCTCGTCGGTCACGAGTGCGCTCTCGGTGTAGCCCACGGACTCTTCCCCGACGTCGACGGCGCCGTCGAAGACGTACAGATAGGTGTGCCAGCCCGATCGGGACGGCAGCGTGGTCGTAGCGTCGGCCTCCAGGCGACAGTCGTGGCAGTCGACGTCGTTGCGGACCGACAGCGGGGCGTCGGTTCCCTCGGGCCCGAACAGGTGGCGCCACTCGTTGGGGACGGGGTCGGGAATCGGCTCGTGCTGGATGCCCGGTTCGAGGTCGAGGCTGTGAGGCCGGACGAAGATCTGGAGCATCCGAAGCGGTGGGTCGTCTGCCAGCGTCTCTTCGGAGTGCCAGAAGCCGCTGCCGGCGTTCATCACCATCAGATGCTCGGGGTCGGTCACGAGGGCGTTGTCCTGTCGGTCGTCGTGGCGCATCACACCGTCGGGGACCCAGGAGACGATCTCCTCGTTGCGGTGCTGGTGCATCCGGATGAACGTTCCCGGGTCCATGAACGACTCGACGACGGTCGCGAGCGGTCCGTAGCCGTGGTCGTCGTGGTCGGGGACGGCCCGGCCGGGGAAGTTGAAGTGGATCCGGAACTTGCCCTGATCCTGCGACACGTCCGTTCGCGGCGCTGTGTGGATGCGAGGCTGCGTCCGTGCGGGGAGCGAATCGTCCATTACCGACGTATTGGCTCTCACCCGTATATGGGTTCTGCGCGGGGTGGCGCCAATGACACCGACCCGAGTGGACACGAACGAACAGCGACGGAAACGATGGATCTCGCACCCATATCGAGTCCACCGCCGCAAATAGTGCTTCAACCAGATTTCTTTATACGTTCTATCTGGTTTCTGTTCACAGAGTGGATCGCTCTGATGCGGAAGAGTCGGTGACAGCTCTCACCCTGGAGGACCGGAACCCGACTGTTCGGTATCAGCATCTCATCGAGAACATTCAGGATGCGGTCGTCGAGTTCGAATTCGTCGACGACGAGCCGATCGTCCGGAACGTCAACGACGCCTTCGAAGAGACGTTCGGATACGGAGCAGCGGACATCTGTGGAGAGTCACTCAACGACTGGATCGTTCCGGCAGGTTTCGAGGAGGAGGCGCATGACATCGACGGCACCACGGAAGGCGGCGAGATAAGTTCACACCAGCTCACACGCGAGACAGCCGGTGGGCTTCGGGAGTTCCTCCACAGGAGCATCCCGTGTCCCGAGTCGGAGTCGATCGACGGAATCGCCCTCTATACGGACATCACCGAGCGCGAGCGGGCCAAACAGAAACGCCAGTTGCTGACCGAAACGAGTCGCTGTATCGGCACGGCACAAACGCTTCGAGACGGCTTCCGGACGGCGCTCCAGTCGATCTGTGACTACACCGAGTGGACGTACGGCGAAGTGTGGCAACCAGCGGAGACGAGTGACGAACTCAGATTCGTCGCTGGCCACACGAACGATGCCGACTGCGAGCGGTTCCTCGAGGGGAGCACGGACGTGACGTTCGTGCCCGGCTCGGGGCTTCCCGGACGTGTCTACGAGTCAGGCCGGCAGGAGTGGATCTCTGACGCCTCACAGGAGCCAGCGTCCGTCTTCCACCGGACCGAATTGGCCGCGGAAAGCGACCTCCACGCCGCCCTGGGCGTCCCTGTGAAAGCCGAGGAGGGGGAATCCGTTGTTGCGGTCCTCGTGTTCTTCTTGCGCGACGCGCGCGACAGTGACGGAGCGCTCGTCAGGGACGTGACCGACGTTGCGAAAAATCTCGGCGGACTGGTCAAACGCAAGCAGGCCGAGGAACTAGTTCGGCGCCGGAACGAACAGCTCGAACAGTTCGCACACGTGATCAGCCACGATCTGCGGAACCCGTTGAACGTGGCCATGGGCCACCTCCAGATGGTTCCGGACGACGCCGAGACCCCACACATCGACCGGGTGGCGACGGCTCACGAGCGGATGCACGAACTCATCGAGGACGTTCTGACGCTGGCTCGCCAGGGAAGGTCCATCGAGGACCCGGAGCCGGTTTCGCTTGCGAACTGTGCCGCCCAGAGCTGGGACATGATCGAGACGGGCGCTGGGGACCTGACTATCGAGGCGACGCGAACGGTACAAGGGGACGTGAGCCGCCTGCGACAGCTGTTCGAGAACCTCTTTCGCAACGCCGTCGAGCACGGCTCCCCGACGGTGACGATCACCGTCGGGGAGATACGCGACGGCTTCTACGTCGCGGACGATGGCCCGGGGATTCCCGCGGGAGAGCGGACCGCCGTGTTCGATTTCGGCTACACGACGAGAGAGGGAGGAACCGGGTTCGGCCTTCCGATCGTGAAAGAGATCGCGGAAGCCCACGGCTGGACGGTCAGAGTGACCGAAAGTGCTCACGGCGGGACCAGGTTCGAGGTCGTCGGCTGTGGTACGAGCGGCCGACCGGTCTGATGCGCGACGGTCCCATCGTGGAGATCCGTTCAAGGGACCGGTCGAAGCCCCCGTCTCCCCGTTCGAAACGGATTCGTCCACCGCGTCGTCCGTCTCGATGGCGAACCGTCTCCACGGGGCCCAGGCCAGCTGGCGTCGGTGACGATGGCGGGTCCGACTCCCGGTCGTATCGGTCACGCATGTCCCTGACGACCGCGCTGAACAGGTGCGAGTCCTCGGTGACGTGTTCCCCGAAGGAGATTCCCAGCGGGATCTCGGTGCCGTCCCGGTGGCGCCCCGGGAGTTCGATCCACGACCAGTCCAGCGAGCGCTCGCCGCTCGCGAGGTACGCAGCGATCCCCTCGTGGTGGCTCTCGTGGAACCGTTCGGGCATGATCGTCGTCAGCGACTCCCCCTCCAGTTCGGCCGGCGGGTAGCCGAAGATCCCCTCGGTTGCGGGACTGGCGTACTGGACGCAACTCTCCGTGTCGACCGTCAGGACCGCGAACGAATCGTTGTTCGTGAGCGCTTCGAACTGCGCGGTGGGCGCCCGGTCGGCACCGCCGCTGGCGTGGTCCACGCCCAGGGTTTCGGGACGGTGGGATAGTACCGCGAACCGGTCGGGACCGGCTGCCGTGACGACATCGGTCGCACCCGAAGCCAGCGCCGCGTCGGCCCGGCCGGCCGACGGGGTGACGAAGGCGACGACGGGCCTCTCGTGGCACGTCAGTCGCTCGATGTCGTCGATCTCCAGCGCCCGTTCGTCGACGACAGCGACGAGACACGCGTCGGCCCCCGGAGTTCGGTCGGTGAGCGTCGCCGGTGACGGGACCGCCCGGACGGAAGCGTGCTCCAGTTCGGTTTCGAGGCGCTCCACGAGACGGTCCGCTTGCCGAACGCCCACGCAGACGACATCGGAGCCCGAACCCGTCCGAACCACACTGGAGGGTACGTAGCAGCCATCAAAAATTCCCGTGTCGAATCTAATCACCGGCCGCCCGGACCGGAAATCTCATCGGAGGAAACTGAATTTCATCCGTCACTAATATCCCGTTCAGTTGGCAACTATCGTCGGTCGAACTCCCTCACGTTGTGGCAAGTATTGGTTTTAGGCAGTGTTTGGTATATTGTGACATGGGTGGACCCTTCGGGCGGCGAAACGAGCATCGGACCCGATATCGAAGAGAGCGCGGACGGGCACCGGCTGCGGACGGCGCCCGCGCCGGGAGACCGTCGGTACGGTATCGAGTGTCGGGCGGACCGTCGGACGGCGGAGTGCGGTCGGCCGGGGGAAACAGTCCGCGGCGGGCGGCGCGGGACGCGCGTCGCCGCTCGCCGGGGTATCGCGGCCGGTCGGGCGGTCGACCCCTGCGACGGGAGGTGTCGCGCCCGTGAGCCGGAGTCGTCCGTCGGGGGGCCGGATACTCGAGCGGCGGCCGTCGAAGCGCGCGATCGGAGCGTCGTTCGGTGTCGTGGTCATGCTCGTGAGCGTCGTCGCGCCGGTGGTCGCGGTTCCGGTTGCCGGGTCGAACGGCGCCGATTCGTCGGGGGGAGAGACCTGGCAGCCCCCCGCAACGAGCGAGGTCGCGGACGAACGGTCCGAACCGGCGGGACACCGTTCGGCCCGGCAGCAGACCGACAACGGTTCGGCGTCGAACGGGAGCCTCGAGGTGACCGTCAGGCAGATCGCTCGCCCGGAGTTCCCGACGGTCACGGCCTACGTCAGCGTGCGGAACGAGAGCGGTGACCCCGTCACGGGCCTCACCGCCGAGGATTTCGACCTCGCCGAAGAGGGGACCGACCAGCCGATCGAGTCGGTCGAACCCGCGACCGGGGTGCGGGGTTCGAACGTCAGTGCGGCGCTGGTGATCGACCGGAGCGGGAGCATGCGAGGGACGAAGATCCGGGACGCCAGGACCGCGGCCGGCCGGTTCGTCGACCAACTCGGCGCCGGCGACGAGGGGCTCGCCATCGACTTCGGGAGCCGGATCGAGTTCACTCAGCGGTGGACGACTGATACAGACCGCCTCGGCCGCGCCGTCGGCGGGATCGCCACCGGAGGGGACACCGCGCTCTGGCGCGCCACGAGCGAGGGCATCGAAGAGGCGGGGTCGAGGGTCGGTCGCTCGGCCGTGATCGTCCTCACCGACGGGCGGAACAACTACCCGCCCTACGACGTGAACGCCGCTATCGAGGACGCGCAGGCGACCGGCGTCCCGGTGTACACGATCGGACTGGGACGAGACGTGAACGAGGGGAACCTCCGCCGCCTCGCGGCGGAGACCGGCGGGAGCTACTACAGGTCCCCCAACAGCTCCCAGCTCGCGGACATCTACGCCGACATCAGCGAGAGCCTCACCGCGGAGTACAGGGTCACCTACACGACGAACGACACGGCGACCGACGGGACGAACCGAACGGTCGAACTGACCGCGGAGCGCGGCGGCGACGCCGGGTCGGGAACGGGGAGCTATCAGGCGCCGTGCGCGCCGCTGCCCGAGGCCGCCTTCGAGTACACGCCGAGCGACCCCGTCGCGGGCCAGCCGGTCGAGTTCGACGCGAACGCGAGCGACCCGAACGGCGGCGAGATCGTCGCCTACCGCTGGGACTTCGACAACGACGGCGTCGTCGACGCGGTCGGCCGGAACGTCACCCACAGCTACGACAACGCCAGCACTAACAGCGTGCGACTCGCCGTCGAGAAGACCTGCGGGGCCAGCGACGTCGGGACGGAAGCGGTCGCGGTCGGGAGCGCCGACCCGATCCGGCCGGAGTCGGTCGACGACTTCGAGGACGGAACCCTCTCGGAGTACGTCCCCCTCGCCGGATCGAAAGAGGCCTGGCGAGTGAACACGACGACGACCACCGAGGGAGACGGTGCGTTGCAGTACGCGGGGAGCGACGACCCCGCGGAGATCGCGTCGTTCAGCGGCCTCGACACCTACCCCGAGAGGGGAGACGTGCTCCGGTTCGACGTCGGAACGTACGGGGACTGGGACTTCCGAACGACGTTCCAGTTCGGCCAGCAGCCCGACAGCGGGTTCAACAACCGGTACGAGGTCGAGCTCGAGCCGCAGACGGACACGGTCCGCCTGCAGTACGACCGGCCCAACGGCTCCGACCGGACGCTCGGCACGACCGCCGTCGACTTCCGACGGGACACGTTCTACACGGTCGAAGTCGACTGGGCCGCCTCGACCGACGATATCGCCCTCAGAGTCTACGAAGCGCCGATAGCGAACGCGAGCGCGCCGCTCGGGACGATCCGCGCACCCGAGCCACAGGGGGCACCGACGAGCGGCGGCATCGGCTTCTTCGGCCACGGTGCGGGCGACCGCTGGATCTACGACGACGTTCGCGTGCTCGACCCCTCGGAGGTCCGCTCGCCGCGCAAGTCGTTGCTCGAGATCGTCGCGAGCGAGCAGGGCGAGTACGAGTACGAGATCGTCCTCGACGGCACCGCCGAGAAGGCGAACGTCTCCCAGCGAGTGAAAGCCGAGGCCAACGACGAGATCAGGCGGACCGACGACGGGCGGACGATCATCGACGGGTTCACCGGCAACGCCGGGTACGGCGACGCCTACAGGTTCGAGGGGACGATCGAGAACTTCACACGGATCTCGGCCGAGACGAACGTGACGATCCGGATCAACGGCACCGAGGTGTCGGCCGACGACCTCGCGGGTAGCGGGTCCCGGTCGCTCGCCCCGTCGGGATTCGGTCTGTCTCGGCGGCCGGGCGCGTCGGCGATTCGCCGACCGCAACGGTCCCGTCGTCGGTCGAGGCGGATGCGGCCGAGACGGTGACCACGCTAGTCCGGGAGGCCCACGCCGACCGGGTGAGCAGGACGTAGTACGCCTCACCGCGGGTCGACCACCTCCGGAGCCGGTCCGCGGATCGCCGCGAGCCGAACCGTTTTCCCCCGCCATCCCACAGCGTCGGTATGGATCTGTCCATCGTCGATCTCTCTCCCGTCCCCGACTCGGGCACCGCGACCGAGGCGTACGCGAATACGGTCGAAGCCGCACAGCAGGCCGAGCGACTCGGCTACACCCGGTTATGGGTGGCCGAACACCACGGCCGCGCCGAGACGCTCGCGGGGACGACGCCCGAGGTGCTCCTGGGCCACCTCGCGGCCGAGACCGACGCGATCCGACTGGGCTCGGGTGCGGTCCTGCTCAACCACTACAGCCCGCTGAAGGTCGCCGAGCAGTTCGGCGCGCTGGACGCGCTCGCGCCGGGGCGGGTCGACGCCGGGCTCGGCCGGGCGAACGGCTCTCCCGCGGTCGACCGGGCGCTCGGGACCGACCGTCACGTCGAAGACCCCGACGGCGACCACGCCGAGAAGGTCGAAGCGGTCGCTTCGCACCTCTACGGCGACTTCCCCGACGAGCACCCCTACGGCGATATCGAGATCCCGGGGTCGGCCGAGGGACCGGCGGTGCCGTGGGTGCTCGGATCGAGCCCGTCGAGCGCGGAGGTCGCGGCCGAACTCGGCCTCCCCTACTGCTTCGCGGCGTTCATCCGCCCGCAATTCGCGACCCGCGCCTTCGAGACCTACCGCGCGGCGTTCGAACCCTCGGAGCTGACCGGCGGGATCGACGAACCGCGGGGGATGGTCGCCGTCAACGCCGTCTGCGCCGAGACCGACGGCGAGGCCGCTCGGTTGCGATCGGTCACCGAGGCGGTCTTCCGCCGGATGCAGCGCGGCGAGGTCGGGTCGCCGCCAACGGTGGAGGAGGCGATCGACGAACTCGGCGGGGTTCCCGAGCCGACGCCCGATCGGCTCGACGCCGACGAGTGGCCGCGATCGATCTCGGGGAGTCCGGAGACGCTGGCCGGCCTGCTCGACCAACTGGCCGACCGCGTGGGCGTCGACGAGGTGATGATCCAGCAGTCCGCGCCGACTCACGAGGACGCGCTGCGGTCCCACGAGTTGCTCGCCGACGGGGTCGGCCTCGACGGCCGGTGACGGGCCGGTCCCGACGGTCGGTGCCGCGTGGGGTTCAGCCCCACCGGATGAGCCGGTTACACTGATGCCGCCTGAACTACATATGCGCTCGACTCCGATGTCGAGGGGATGACCGACGCCAGCGAGACGAACGACCCCGTCGTTCCGGAGACGGCCCGGATGGGCCGGACGGCGCTGACCGTCGCGGACGTGGACGAGACGGTCGCGTTCTACCGGGACGTCGTCGGGCTCGCCGTTCGGACCCGGAGCGAACGGGCGGCGACGCTCGGCGCCGGCGAGACGCCGCTGCTGGAACTGGTTGGTGACCCGGACGCGGCGCCGAGGCGGCGCGAACAGGCCGGGCTGTTCCACACCGCGTTCCGAGTCCCGGACCGCGGGGCGCTCGGCGCCGCGCTCGAACGGATCCGCGAGCGCGGGGCGCTCGACGGCGCTTCGGACCACCACGTCAGCGAAGCGCTGTACTGCACGGACCCCGAGGGCAACGGCGTCGAGGTGTACACGGACCGTCGGCGCGAGGAGTGGCCGCGCGCCGACGACGGCACGGTCGAGATCGGGACGGTGCCGCTGGACCTGTCGGACCTCGCCGCCGAGTCGGACGGCGCCGCCGAGGCACCGCCCGGGACGGATATCGGACACGTCCACCTCGAAGTGTCGTCGCTCGACCGGGCGCGGGCGTTCTACGTCGACCGGCTGGGACTGGGCGTCCGGACCGAGGCGCGGGGCGCCTCGTTTCTCGCCGCGGGCGACTACCACCACCACGTCGGGATCAACAGCTGGAACGGTCGCACCGACCCGGCGGGCGGCCGCGGCCTGGCGTGGTTCGAGTTCCTGCTGCCCGACGCGGACACGGTCGCGACCGCCCGCCGTCGCCTCTCGGCCGCCGGCGTTCCGGTGACCGACCGCGAGGACGGCTTCGAAGTGACCGACCCCGACGGGATCGACGTCCGGTTCCGGACGGCGTCGGCGACGCCCGAGCCGTAGTCGGCCGCCGGTCCCGTCGCCGGTCCCGTCGCGAGATCGGACAAGACTTATGGCTGACTAATCGGTTAGTAACTCCATGGACCGATCCGTCTCGCGGAAGCGACCGTGGCTCGCCGCGGTGCTCGCGGTGCTCGCGACGGGGCTCGGACACGTCTACCTCCGGCGGGTGCGCCGCGCGGCCGGGTGGCTGGTCGCCCTGCTCGGCGTGAGTTTCCTGTTCGTCGACGGAGCGGCGCTGACGGCGCTGGTCGGCGGCGACCCGGTCGACCCGCTCGCGGTCGCGCCCGTCGTCTTCGTCGGGGCCCTGAGCGTGATCGACGCGTACCTGGTCGCTCGAGCGCACAACGCCGTCGCCCGGATCACCGCGACACCGGACGGGGCGGTCACGCACTGTCCGAGTTGCGGTCGGGAACTCGACCCGAGCATCGACTTCTGTCACTGGTGTACGACGGACCTCTCGGGGCTGGAAGTCGAGCCGGTCGACGCGGCGGAGGACTCGGACGACTGACCGGCCTCGTCAGGTCAGCGTGGCGTCGACGTACTCTTCGGCGGTCCGCCGCGCGGTTTCGAGCGCGTCGGTGTCGTCGAGGACGACGGCCCGGGTCCGGGCGCCGTCGACGATGGTCATCAGGCCGCGCGTCACGTGGTCGGCGTCGACGTCGTCGAACTCTCCCTCGTCGATCCCGTGGTTGATCACCGCCTTGATCATGTAGCGGGTGTACTCGTCGTTCCCGCGGAAGCGCTCGCGGAAGTCGGGCTTGTAGGGGGCCTGGGCGCGCATCTCCAGCATCGCGATCGCCAGGTCGCGGTGCTCCTCGGGAGCGAATATCAGCTCGTCGAGGAGCAGGTCGAGGCGCTGGTGGGGGTCGGTCGTCTCCACGTCGCGTATCGTGTCGACGAAGCGTTCGAGCAGGTAGTCGAGGAAGGCGACGAGCAGCTCGTCTTTCGTGTCGTAGTGGTAGTGGACCGCGGCGGTCGACTTCCCGTACTCCGCGGCGATCCGCTTGATCGTGAGGTCGGCGTACCCGTGCTCCCGGAGCGCCCGATACGTCGCCCGCATGATCTCCGTTTCCGGCTCCGAGAAGCTCCCCTCCGTTGGATCGGCCATCACCTATCAGTTCCGCGCTCGCCGGGTTAACAGTTGTGACCACCTCGTCAGTCGATACCCACGGATAGCGGACAGTCGGGTCACCACCGGCGTCGGTAGCGCCCACTCTCCCCCGATATCGGACCGATCCCGAGTCCAAACGTTTTTGACTAACTAGTTAGTAAGTTCGCTATCGACCGATGGACGACGACGCAGCGACGGAGATTCTGGCGGCGACGCATCGAGCGCTCTGCGACCGTGGCTACGCTGACGTGACCCTCGAAGATATCGCCGCGGAGGCCGAGACGAGCAAGGGGCTGATCCACTACTACTACGACGACAAGGAGACGCTGTTCGCGGAGTTTCTGGACTACCTCTACGACCGCTACACCGAGCGGATCGAGTCTGTCGAGGGCGAGGCGCCGCGCGAGCGGCTCGTCGGGCTCTTCGAGACGGTCCTCGCCGACGGGGAGGGGACCGCCGGCGAGCAGTTGCGGACGGCGATGCTGGCGGTGAACGCGCAGGCGCCCTACGACGACGCGATCCGGACGCGGCTGGAGCGGTTCGACGAGTTCCTCCTCGAACGGGTGGAGTCGATCGTCGCCGACGGCGTCGCGGCCGGTGCGTTCGACGACGACGTCGAGCCGGCGGTCGCGGCCGAGTTCATCGTGACGGCCATCTCCGGCGCGCACACGCGACGGGCGACCGTCGACCGCTCGTCCGACCGCCTGGCCGAGACGATGACGCGCTACGCCGAGCGTCATCTGGTCGCCGACGGGCCGACGGAGGTGCCCGGCTGATGGGACTGCGCAGCCGACTCGACGCCCTGTTCAAGGGGCCCGAGGACTTCGACCTCACGTCGGGGGAGATCGGCAAACCGCTCTTTTTCCTCGCGATGCCGATCGTCGTCACGAACCTCTTCCAGACGGCCTACAACCTGGCGGACACGTTCTGGCTCGGCCAGTACAGCACGGACGCGCTGGCGGCGATCAGCTTCGCGTTCCCGATGGTGTTCTTGCTCATCTCCTTCGGGACCGGTATCTCCGTCGCCGGGAGCGTCCTCGTCGCGCAGTTCACCGGCGCCGACGAGCCCCGCGAGGCCGAGTACGCCGCCTCCCAGACGGTCACGTTCGCGGCCATCGTCTCGCTGGTCCTTGGCGTCGTCGGCTACTTCGTCGTCGGCGAGTTCCTCTCGCTGATGGGCGCCTCCCAGGACGTGTTGCCGCTGGCGTCGAGCTACATGGAGGTCATCTCCCTGGGCTTGCTGTTCATGTTCGGCTTCTTCGTGTTCATCGCGCTCATGCGGGGCTACGGCGACACGATCACGCCGATGCTCGTCATGTTCGGGTCGGTCGTCCTCAACATCGTCCTCGACCCGTTCCTGATCTTCGGGTGGACGGTCGTCGAGTCGGCGCCGCTGGTCGGGACGGTCAGTTTCCCGGAACTCGGGATACAGGGCGCGGCCGTCGCGACGGTGTTCTCCCGCGGGCTCGCGCTGGTCGTCGGGCTGGCGATCATGTTCCGGGGCGACCGCGGCGTCCAGATCCACCTCGGCGACATGGTCCCGGACCTGTCGTATCTCGGCCGGCTCGTCCGGATCGGTCTCCCGGCGTCCGTCGAGGGGATGGGACGAGCGCTGTCGATGAACCTCCTGCTGTTCGTCGTCGCCACGTTCTCCGACCCCGTCGTCTCCGCGTACGGCATCGGGACGCGCGTCTTCTCGGTCATCGTCCTGCCGGCCATCGCCGTCGCCCGCGGCGTCGAGACGATGACCGGCCAGAACATGGGCGCGGACAAACCCGAACGGGCGGAAGCGGCTGCCAATCTCGCGGCCAAGGTGCTGTTCGGCATCCTCACGCTCGCGGGCGTCGTCGTCTTCCTCGTGCCCGAGCCCATCGTCTCGGTGTTCGTCGGCGCCGACCAAGCGAACGCCGACCAGGTGGTCTCGGCGGGCGCGCAGTTCCTCCGCTACGTCGCGCTGACGTTCGGGTTCATCGGGATCACCCGGGCCTACACCGGGAGCTTCCGGGGCGCCGGCCGGACGCTCACCGCCGCGGCCATCTCGGTCGCGATGCTCGGGGTCGTCCGATTCCCGATAGCCTGGTTCGCCGCCGACCCGCTCGGCGAGACGGGGGTCTGGCTCTCCTTCGCCGTCTCGAACGTCGTCGGCGCGGTGATCGCCGTCCTGTGGTATCGCCGGGGCACCTGGAAGGGGACCGAACTGACCGAACAGAGCGTCGACGCCGAGCCGACGGGCGTCGAGAGCTCGACGGGCGACGACTGACCGTGGGGCCGACCGTCGTCCCGCGCTCGGCGATCGAGTCGCGGCTCGAATCGGCGCTGGACGGCGCCGACGGCGCCGGACTCGCGCTCGCTCGCGAGACCGTCGAGGCCGCCGAGGACCGCTGGTACGGCCAGCTGGTCGCCGGCGCCTACCGGTCGCTCGCGGACGAGCCGGACACCGAGCGAGCGGTCCCCGCCGCGGCGGCGGTGGAGCTGCTCTGCGGGTACTGCCGGCTCCGAAGCGAACTGCTCGTCCAGCTCACCGACAGCCGCCCGCACGCGTTCACCCGCGACGAGGTCGCCACGCTCCTCGCGGGCGACTACCTCTCTTCGGGAGCGTACTCGGCGCTCGCGGCCGCCGACGACCCGGGTCACGGCGACCGCTTCGAGGAGGTTACGGACGCGCTCGAAGCCGTCTCCGGGGCGTTCGCGGACACCTACGTCGAGACGGGCGAGTCGCTCCCGGACCGGGTCGCGCTCGTCGAACGGACCGCGGGACGGCTCGGAGAAGCCGCCGCCGTCCTCGGCGCCCGGCTGACCGACGCGGACGAGCGCCATCGCGACCCCCTCGCGCGGGCGGGCCGCTGTTTCGCCGCGGCGCGCACGATCCGACGGGCGCTCGACCGCGAGCCCGGTTCGGCGATGGTGGTCGTCCCCGAGCGCCCGGTGGAGCGACTCGACGAATACGCGACCCGCCGCCGGGAAGAAGGACAGCGAGCGCTCGCTGCGCTGCCGTCGAGTGCCGACGCGTCGCCGCTTCGTCGGCTCGGCGACGCAGGGCGGAGCGAGTGATCGCGGGGGGGTCGGACCCGCTCGACCGAGGGCCGGACGAGCGCCGCTCAGAGCCGGTCGACCAGCCAGAGGACGAGCAACACGGGCGCGATCGGGAGCAACAGCGCGAACAGCGGCACCGCGACCAGATACCCGACGGTCGTCATCTCGGTGTTCGACCTGTCCGACCGGCGCGGACTGACGGATCTCGCCATGGCCGAGCGTACGCACCGACCGACCGAAAAGCTAACTGATCGGTTAGTACGATCCGCAGCGAACGGTCGGGCACGCAGACGGCGGAGATGGGCTTCCAGGCGATTTTTGCGGGAGTACGGCAGCGTTCGAAGTCGAAACGGATCGTTCGTTCCGTGTCGTAGATTACTGGTCGGTCAGCCGAGGCGGCGAAGCGAGCGCTTCGACGCCGGTCGGCACCGCTGCCGACGGGGGCCGGCGGTTTCAACAGCTATACAAACGCCGCCGGGGAACAGACGCGCCATGAGTTCCGGATCGGGCTCGTCGCCCTCGCTCGGCTCGACCCCGCTCGGCTCGGCCGCGCGGTGGGCGTCGGAGCGGGACCGGCTGCCGCTGTCGTTCCGCGCCGTCGCCCGGTTCTACGCGCGGACGGGCGAACTCGACCTCACGGCGCTGCGGATCAAGTCGTGGGTCGACGACACCCTCGAGGGATTTCTCGACGACGCCTACGGCGCTATCGAGGCCGAACTCGAGGCCGAACTCGGCTACGAGGACGTCGAGTTCCGATACGAGACGAAGCTGACGCTGCCCGTCGAGCTGACGCTGGGCTATCTCTACCGCCGAGCGCTCGACGACTGCGACGGCTACAACCCGGTCACCGACGAACCGACGCGGTCGGCCGGGGGGCCCGTCCCGTCGCTCGGCGGCGGGACGGACCCGACCCGTCGGGAGCGACTGCGCCGCGAGGCGAGCGAGCAGGTCGAGTTCGTCGGCCGCGTCGAGCGGGTCGCCCGCCTCTGCACCGAGGCGCTACTCGACGGCGACATGCGCGACGCGATCAACGACGCGGAGTACGAGGACTTCGAGACCGACCCGGCGCTCGACGACGCGGAGCGCGAGCGGGCCGCCCGGATCGCCCAGTCGCGGCTCCGCGAACGCGTCGACGCGCAGATGGAGGGGGTCCCCGACGCGGTCCGGGAGGCCTACGAGTCCGCCGTCGCGGAGTCGAACACCCACCAGGCCGACGACGAGCACTTCCGCGAGCTGATGGCGCGGGCGCTCGGCGAGGGTGACGCGGACGGGAACGACGGCGACCCCGAGGCCGCCGTCGAGCGCATCGAGGCGGAGTACAAGTTCGCCGACTTCGAGGGCGAGGCCGGGTCGCTGACCGCCGAGGAGCAGGGGTGGCCCTACTGCAAGACCCAGTACGAGCGGGTCGGGGTCATCTACGAGGGGATGATCGAGATGTTCCGGGCGGCCGATATCGCCGTCGAACCGGCGTTCGAGCACGCCGTCGTCCTGGCGATCATCGGCGCGCAGGTCTGGCTCGACGACGTGGACGACTTCGCGGCCGACCGCGCGGAGACCCAGCTGACCCCCGTCACCGCCGAGTACATCGTCGCCGACGACGACGCCGAGGCCTACGACCGCGTCGTCGACATCTCCGCGACGTACCTCGACCGCGCGATCGAGTACGCCGTCGACTCCGACTCCATCCTGACGGGCATCGCCGCCGAGTACATCTACCTCTCGGGCGACCCCGGCGTCCTCCCGGGCAGTCCGGGGCGCCGAGACCGGTAGTTCTGCCGTCGTTCGGTCGCCCGTTCGCCGCGCTCACCGGGATACCGAGAGCTTCGAGAGACTCAGGTGCCGGACCCGCTGGGGCTCGGGGTCGGTATCGGACAGCGCGGCGGCGACGCGGCCGCAGTAGTCGCCGAGGGCGGCGTCGGCGTTCCCGCTCCCGTCGCCGTCCCCGTCCGTGAGCGCGGCCGCCAGCCGGGTCACGGCGCCGGGGTCGACCGCCGAGAGCAGCCGGTCCGCGCGCTTCGCCGCTGGCTCCCCCTCCTCGCCGACGGCCGCCGGGAGCGCGCCGAAACAGAGCGCGAGCGCGGCGAGTAGCGCGCGCTCGGCGGCGGCCACGGGGTCGTCGACTCCGGGCGTCGTCCGGAGGTAGCGCGCCGCGGCCGTCTCGGCGGGGTCGACTTCGGCGTCGAACCACGACCGGATCTCGTCGGCCGAGGGGGCGACGCCGAGCGCCTCGACCGCGCGGGCGCAGACCGCGACCTCCTCGTCGGCCACGTCGTGGAAGCAGTCACCGACGACGACCGTGTCGGCGCCCGCCGCCAGCATCTCGACGGTCTTCTCGCGGTCGTCGATCCCGCCGCCGTACCAGACCCGCGCGCCGTTGACCGAGTCGGCGACCGCCCGGAGCACGTCGGCGGCCTCGTCGCCGCCGTAGGTGCCCGAGTACTCGACGTAGACGACCTCGCTGTCGAGGTGGCGGTCGGCCACCATCGCTCGCTCCCGGGCGACGGCGGGCGAGAGCACGTCCGACTCGTCGACGCCGCTGCGGCGGGCCGCCGCGCTCGCCGGGTTCTGGACGATGTACGCCTCGAAGACCGCCTCCGCCAGCAGCCAGCTCGTCGCGAAGTCGACGAGCGGGTCGCCGACCAGCCGGTAGAGGGGGCCGGGGAGTTTCTCGCGGAGCAACGCGGGGACCATCTCGTCGCGGATGTAGGCCAGCCCCTCGCCGAGCGTGCCGACGAGCGCCTCCGTCTCGCCGTTGAGCACCTCCGGCAGCGCGAGGAAGGCGGCCAGCTCGCGGGTCCGTTCGGTGACGTGACGCGCTTCGCTGGGCTCGTGGAAGGCGGGGACCGGCGCGCGGGCCAGCAGGCGGAACGTCTCCTCGGTGTTCTCGGCGGTGACGGCGCTCGACCCGCCGACCGAGACGGCGTCGGTGTGACGGAGGTAGAGCGGGTAGGCGACCGGGAGCAGCTTCGCCGTCTCCGGGTCGACTTTGGTGACGTGGCGCCAGTCGGCGGGGACCGGGTTCGTGTCCAGCGAGCCGAGCGTCTCCGCGCCGATCCCGGCCGCGGCGACGCATCGTCGCAGCGAGCGACCGAGCGACGAGCCGAGCGACATACCGTCCGGGAGGTGGCTGTCGAAGGTTAAACTCCCGGTTTCGGGAGAGTGGCGATCAGTCCGCGTGGTCTGGTCGCGGCGACTCCGACCCGACGGCCTCGCGGGCGGTCGCGACGGTGCGGCCGAACAGGGCGCGGACGCTCTCGCGGCGGCGGACGACGAGCGCGGCGCCGAGGACGACGTAGACGGCGGTGTAGACGTAGAGGATCGCCATGCTGAGTTCCGCCGCGGCCGGCTCGGCGACCGTCTGGACGACGACGAACTCGGCGAGGACCTGACTGGCGAACAGCGCGAGCAGCGCGAGCGCCTCGCGAGTGCTGATCGAGAAGTTCGCCAGGATGGCGATGGCGAAGAAGCTCTGGGCGGCCGTGATCCAGATCTCGGCGGCCTGTTTCCCGTCGAACGGCAGCGTCCCGACGGCGCCGGCGGAGATGGAGTAGACCACCGCGAGCGTCCCGATGAGCAGGGTCCACTGGTTGAGCTTCGAGGAGATCAACGCGTTGAACCCCGCCGTCGTCCGCGCCTTGTTGACCAGGTAGGCGACGACGATCAGCTCGGGGCTCTCGGAGGCCAGCGGCGCGAGCCACTGGACCATGAAGAACTTCGGGACGCCGTACTGCAGCCCGAGCCGTTCGAGCCCCTCGGCGAAGGGGTGGACGGCGGTGAAGATGAGCGCCCCGGAGAAGGCGAACCCGAGGAGGACGACCGCGACCCGCGGGACCGTCGAGAACCCCTGAAAGTAGGCGGGGACGCCGACGTGTTGCTCGGACTCCTCCACGTCGCCGCGGACGACGATCAGGAGGTACGCGAGGTAGAGCCCGACGAGCACGGCCGTGTCGAGCGGTCCGATGCCGCCGCCTAGCGGGACGAAGAAGGCGTAGGCGGTCGCGGCCAGCAGAAAGGTAATCTCCAGCGAGATGTCGCGGTCGAGCGTGACGACGTTCGCGAGACGGCCCGACCGTTCCTCGACGGCCGGGTCCGCCGTCTGCGTCGCGCGGTAGATGCTGAACAGGGCGATGCCCGACCAGCCGAGCCCGATGAGGATGCGGTTGGCGCCGGTCATGTTCGCGACCGCGAGGTTGGCCGCCTCGGTCGACCCGGCGCCGGCCTGCCAGGCGTACAGCGCGTCGACGGCGTACTCGGGCGCGACCGCCAGCACCGCCAGCACCGCGATGGCGAACGCCCGCGGCACGTCCTTCTCGGCGGTCTCGGCGGCCCACGCGAGCAAGAACGCGGCCCCGAGGATCGCGGCCCCGGCGACGAGGACCGCCAGCACGGGCGTGATATTCTCGCCGGGGTGGACGGTCCCGTACCCGCCGAACGAGAGGAAGGCCCCGATCCAGGGCACGGTCAGTACCAGCGCGACGGCGACGGCGACGAGCGGATGGCGCAACCGAGACATGCGTTCGTCGGAGTCGACCCGGCCGGAACGTATAATCCACAAGATATCGACGATACGGCCGATCCGACCGGTGTGGGCGGACGACTGGGCCGAATCGCCCGTTCGGCGGGAGGGGGAGAGAATCGGACGGATAGGTGTCAAAACGGGTAAATGCGTGCGTTTCGGGGGACAACGAGGGCGAGCGGCGCCGTCGCGGCCGTCGGCGGACCGGGCGGGCCGGGCGAGTCGGTCGAGCGGGCGTCAGGAGTCGGGGAGGACTTCCACGTCGGCGTCGGGTGCGTTGCGGCGGACGCTGTCGATACCCCGCTTGGCCCCCTGCTTGGAGTTGTACCCCTCACCGCTGTCGGCGATGATGTTCCCGTTGGTGGCGACGAGCCGCCACCGCCACTCGCCGGCGCTGTCCCGATACACTTCGAAGGTTCCCGAGTTCGTCATTCGGTGCCGCGATACTCCCGTCGCTCTCTTAAATCGTCCGACGACCGCCACGCGTCGTCGTTCGCGGGTGACAAAAGCGCTGGGTCGGCCGACGAGTCGGTCTCGCGACGGGGCCTGCGACCCGGTCGGGACAAAGCTTATGACGCGAACGCCCTCAGACCGATCCGTCCGCACACACGGACACTGAAGCCATCCACTCCGTTCGGGGGTCACCCCGAACCGCCCCACACCCCACCGTTCGTTGTTTCGCGGCGGGCCCTGCCCGGGCCCGCCCGCTTTCGAATCGACCAGCCGCGGTCGCGTCGTGTCGCTCGGCACACGATAGAACCAAGTGGACCGGCCGCCTGCGTGGGAGATAGACGCTACGAATGGAGATCTCCGATCAGCTTCGCTGTCTGTTTTCCGCGCAGGTCGAGGAACGGGACGGGTCCTACGTCGTCGAGGTCCCGAAACGAGAGGTTCGAACGGGTTCGCTCGCGGCCGGCGACACGTATCGCGTGGCGCTGGTCCCCTCGCCGTCGAGCGGCGGCGACGACGAAGGGGACGACGCCGACGACGCGACGCGAGCGGAGCGTGGCGACCGGGGGACCGACGACCGGTCTGGCCGGTCGCCCCCGGTCGAGGAGGGAGAGGAGCGCACCGTCGAGATCGAGGACATCGGCGAGCAGGGCGACGGGATCACTCGCGTCGAGCGCGGGTTCGTCGTCATCGTCCCCGACACCGACCAGGGCGAGCGCGTCACCGTCGAGATCACGGACGTGCGCGAGAACGTCGCCTTCGCCGAGGTCGTCGAGCGGCGCAGCTACTACGAGTGAGAGCGGTCCCCTGTCGGCTGTTGACACGCCGTCCCCTCCGGAGCAACTGACAAGTGGCTGTCGGGGCCGAACGCGTGTCCAGCGACACCGAGGCCGGCGCTGGGCTCGGACCTGCGGCCGAACGCCGACGAGGTGCGCGACGCCGAAGGCGGCTTCGGCGGTGACGAGCGGCTGGTGACGACGGCGCGGTTCGACCGATCACTGCCGCTGTTCGGTGCGTTCGGCGGGTGAAAACGGAAGTGCGGCGAGGGACGTCGAGCGGTCGCCGGCACGGTGGGATCCGGAAAGGGTAGGGTTCCTACGCTCCCCCGAGCGCGGGAACGGGTGGGTGCGGACGGTGTGGGTTGCGGGTGGGTGCATCCGTGGTCGGATGGGGCTCGCGGTCACACGAGCCATCTCGGAGTAGGGCCTGGAGACGGAAGGTCGCAGGGCCTCAGCAGTTAGGCATCGAGCGACCGTCGCCGCGCGGTCCGGCGGTCGGGCGTCGACTGCGACGACGGGCCCGGCGGTCGGTCGCGAGGCGGGCGCCGAGGGGATGGCACGAGCCGACGGCCACAGTTAACCGGCGCCGACCCGTTCGTTCGACCGATATGCGCGCAGTCCGCCTGCACGACCACGGCGGCCCCGATGCCCTCGGGGTCGAGGAGACCGACCGTCCGACCCCGGCGTCGGACGAACTGCTCGTCGAGGTGGCGGCGGCCGGCGTCAACCCCGTCGACACCTACTTCCGCGACGGCTCGTACGAGCCCGTCGCCCTCCCGTTCACGCCGGGAGTCGACTTCGCGGGCGTCGTCGCCGCGACCGGCGACGGCGTCGCCGAGTTCGCCGAGGGCGAGCGGGTGTTCGGCACCGGCATCGGCAACGGCGGCCACCAGGGCGCCTACGCCGAGTACGCGACCGTCCCCACCGACCGCGTCGTCGCGCTGCCCGACGGCGTCGACCTGACCGAGGCCGGCGCCGCGGGCGTCGCTGCGGTGACCGCCTGGCGCGCGCTGGTCGACCACGCCGCCCTCGACCCGGCCGAACATTGCCTCGTCCACGGCGGCTCCGGCGGCGTCGGCCACGCGGCCGTCCAGGTCGCCGACGCCGTCAGCGCCCGCGTGATCACGACCGCCGGCGAGGGCTATCACGACGACCTGTCCGCGCTGGGCGCCGACACCGTCCTCGACTACGGCCGCGACGACCTGGCCGACGCCGTCACCGAGGCGTCCGACGGCGGCGTCGACGCGGTGTTGGACCACCGCCTGGACGACTACCTCCAGTTCGACGCCGACGTGGCCGCCCAGGGCGCCCGCGTCGTCGGCATCGGCGAGAACAGCCCCGACCCGGGGTTCACGAACGACGGCGCCGCCCGCTCGAAGGACGTGTCCTACCAGTTCATGTCGATGTTCAACATGCCGGACCTGCGGGTGGGACTGGCCGGCGTCGCCGACCTGATGGCACGCGACCGGCTGTCGATCGAGTGCGCCCGCAGCTACGACCTCGAGGAGGCCGGCGAGGCCCAGCGCGCGGTCTTGGAGGACAGCTTCTTCGGCAAGCTCGTCGTCGAGCCCTGACTCTGCTGCCGACGGGCGCCCGTGACTCCGCCGGCGGAGCGTCAAACGAGGGGCCGGCCGAGGCGAGTCGATCGCTCAGACCACGCGATTGACGGGCTCGTCGCCGTCGGCGATCCGGCGGACGCTCTCGGTGACGATCTCGCTCACGTGGCGGTAGTAGTCGCGAGTGTAGGCCGCGCAGTGGGGGGAGACGATCACGTCTTCGAGGTCCCACAGCGGCGAGTCGGCGGGGAGCGGTTCGGTCTCGAACACGTCCAGCGCGGCGCCGGCGATCTCGTCGTCCCGAAGCGCCGCGACCAGCGCCGACTGGTCGACGACGCCGCCGCGGGCGACGTTGATCAGGTACGCCTCGTCGTCCATCGCGGCGAGTTCGTCGCGGCCGATCGATCCGCGGGTCGCGTCGGTCAGCGGCACCGCGAGGACGACGAACCGCGCGTCCCCGATGACCTCGCGGAGTCGGTCCGTCGTGTACACGCGGTCGACGCCCGGTTCGGGAACGGGCGTGCGCCGGACGCCGTCCACGTCGAGTCCGAGTCCGGTCAGTCGGTCGACGATCCCCCGTCCGAGGCCGCCGATACCGACGACGCAGGCCCGCTCGCCCGCGACCGTCCAGGCCTCGTCCCAGTCGGGTCTGGTCCACTCGCTGTCGGTCTGTGCCGCGGCGTACTCGTGGATGCGCCGAGCCAGGGCGAGGACGAACCCCGCGACCGTCTCGCCGACGGCGTCCCCGTGGATTCCGGTGCTGTTCGTCAGAACGACGTTCCCCTCGCGCAGGCGCTCGCGGGGAAAGCGGTCCACCCCGGCCTGGATCGAGTGGACCCACGACAGGTCGAGGTAGGTCTCGCGGTGTTCGAGCGTGACGACGGCGTCACAGTCGGCCAGGGCGTCCGGCGAGCCGTCGACCGCGGTCACGTCGACACCCGCTTCGTCCGTCGCGTCGGCGAGTCGGTCGACCAGCCGCGCCGGCGGGAACACCGCCGCGACCGACTCGTCGACGCCGATCCGGTCGAGTCGCATGGGTGGCCGTAGACGCGGCTCGCCGGTAACTGTTTCTGCGAAACCATCTTTTTCCGCCTCGGGTTTCCTCGCTCACTCCGTTCGCTGCGGGAACCACTCGGCGCAAAAACATGGGTGAAAAAGGCCGCCTCCGCCGTCTTCGACGGCTCCGGCGGTGAACCGCTCGCTTCGCTCGCGGACGATCGACTAGGGATCGACCACTAACTGCACCACCTGTACTGAGCAGCGCGCGCGACGACCGTCCGTCCCGTTCGGGACGGTCCGACGGATACATCCGCCCGCCGGGTTCACACGAACGTATGAGCGAGATCGACGTGGAAGCGGTCGACGACATCGACGACGACGCGGTCCCGTCGGGGGTCGACGCGCCCGAGTACGTCCTCTACGGGGGCAAGGGCGGCGTCGGGAAGACGACGATGGCCGCCGCGACGGCGCTAGCGAGCGCCCGCGACGGCACCGCGACGCTCGTCGTCTCCACCGACCCGGCCCATTCGCTCTCGGACACGCTGGAGACCGAGATCCCGGCCGAGCCGGCGCAGATCCGCGAGGACGTGCCCCTCTACGCGGCGGAGATCGACCCCGAGGCCGCGCTGGAGGACGGCCCCTTCGCCGAGGGCGGCGGCGGTCTCGGCGGGGCGGGCGGCGCGATGGGCGGGCTGGGCGAGATGCTGGGCGGGGCGGGCGAGGAGATGGTCGACCCGCTGGGCGGGTCGATGCCCGGCGCCGACGAGGCCGCCGCCATCAGGCTGCTCATCCGCTACATGGACGACCCGCGGTTCGACCGCGTCGTCGTCGACACGGCGCCGACCGGCCACACCCTGCGGCTGCTCGAACTCCCGGACGTGATGGACTCGATGCTCGGCAAGGTGCTCGCGATGCGCGAGCGGATGGGCGGCATGATGGAGAACCTCGGCGGGATGTTCGGCGGCGACGACGGTGACGTGGACCCCGAAGAGGGCCTGGACGACTTGCGCGTCCTCAGCGACCGCATCGAACAGCTGCGGGACGTGCTGCAGGACCCGACCCAGACGGACTTCCGCGTCGTGATGGTGCCCGAGGAGCTGTCGGTGCTGGAGTCGGAGCGCCTGCTCTCCCGGCTCGACGAGTTCGACGTGCCGGTCGGGACCGTCGTCGTCAACCGGGTGATGCAGGACCTGACCGACGTGGCCGACGTGGACGCCGACTGGTTCGTCGCGCCCGACCTGGAGGACTGCGAGTTCTGTCAGCGCCGGTGGGACGTGCAGCGCGACGCGCTCGCGCGCTCTCAGGAGGTCTTCGGCGGCCACGACGTGCGGCGCGTCCCGCTGTTCGCCGAGGAGGTCCACGGTGAACGGACGCTCCGGATCGTCGCCGCGTGTCTGGAGGAGTGAGCGGTCGCCGTCAGGACAGCACCCACCGCACCAGCCGATAGCCTGCGTCGCGCAAGCCGTCGGGGAGGTGTCGCGTCGCGACCATCGCGGTCGCGAGCGTGCCGACGGGGTAGCGGGCCTCGGGGTCCGACGTACAGGCGGCGTCGGCGATCACCGCCGCCACCTCCGAGGGGTGGACGCCGAAGTCGTTCCCGCTGGCGAGGACATCCGTGTCCTCGAAGAGGGCGTAGAGGTCGCCGTAGCCCGCCGAGCGGTCGAGGCGGTCAACCTCGGAGTCGGCGCGGTCGCCGAACCGCGTGGCGACCGGTCCGGGCTCGACCAGCACCACGTCGACGCCGAACTCCTCGACCTCGACGCGCAGGGCGTCGCTCATCGCCTCTAGGGCGAACTTCGACCCGCTGTAGGCGCCCGAGCCCGCGGTGGCGATCCGCCCCTGGACGCTGGAGACGTTGACGACCGTCCCCGTGCCGCGCTCGCGCATGTTCGGCAGGACCGCCCGGGTGAGTCGGTGCGGGCCGTAGACGTTCACGTCGAACTGGTCGTGCAGGGCGTCGACGGGCACGTCCTCCACCGGGCCGTACTGGGCGTAGCCCGCGTTGTTGACCAGACAGTCGATACGACCGGTCTCCGAGAGGATCCGGTCGACGACCCGCTCGACGTCGGCGTCGCTCGTCACGTCCAGTTCGGCCGTCTCGCAGCCGGCTTCGGCCAGGTCGGCCACGTCGTCGGTGTCCCGGGCCGTCGCGTACACCGTCCACTCCCGCCGCAGGAAGTCGACGGCGGTCGCCCGCCCGATGCCCGACGAGCAACCCGTTATCAGCGCCGTCTTCGTCATGTGCCCGACGACGAACGCCCCCCAGTTAAGTCTCGGCTCTCCGGTTCGACGGTGGACGGTGCAAGTGACACAGTGAGCAATGCAGTCGGCGCGCGCTGTCGAGCGTGCCCGCGTCTTCGCGGGCCGCTCGAAATAGCCGTGCGAGGGATGAGCGAGCGAGTGAAGCGAGAGAGCGAATCGGTTGGGGAGGCTCGTGGCCGGCTGCGGTGCTGTGCGGAGCGGTCTGCTGTTGCGGTGCTGTGTTGTGCCGTTCCTGGTGGACTGAAAGGGCGAGGCGCGCTCGCGTCCAGTGTAGTCGCCTGAGCGGGCACTATCCGCGCAGGCGGTGCCGAGAGCGCGGATATCCCGCCTCAGCGACCGCGAGCGGGTCGAGGGCTTTCATCGCTTGCTGTCGAGTGCGGTAGACACGACTGCGCACGACCAGAGTCCAACCTAACCACTCCAAACTACCCCAACCGGTGCGTTCAAGCGGCGACGGTCCCACCCGAGGATATGGACGGGACGCGGATCGCCGACGTGAGCGACCTCTCGACGGACGACACCTTCCTCTTTCGCGTGCGCTCGGTGGACGACAACGCCGTCGCCAGCGGCGACGCCGCCCTGCGCTCGGACGAGCGGACGGCCGACGCCGCCGACGAACGGGCCGCCGAGGCGGTTGACGGCGCCGATACGGACGCCGAGACCGACGGTGGCGAAACCCCCGGCGCAGCGACCGACGACGACGGCATCGCGATGCCCGACGACATGCAGGACGACGATGACGACGTGCGCGAAGCGATCCTCCTGAAGCTGGGCGGCGAGGACGACGACGCCGAGGCGGTCGTCGGCTGGCTGAACTACTGCCAGCACATGACCCACATCAAACTCGACAAGGGCTCGGGCGCGCCGGTTCGGGACGGCGAGGTGATCTGCGTCAACCACGGCGCGCTGTTCGCCGCCGACTCCGGGGAGTGTACGTACGGCCCCTGCGAGGGCGCCTTCCTCAACGAACTCGACGTGCGAGTGGCCGACGGCGGCGTCTACCTCGACGACGGGGACTTCGAGTACGTCGGCGAGGGACCGGTCGAGAGCGACGACGACCTGTCCTCGTCGTCGAACGTGATCCTGTAGCCGGGCGGCGCGGGCGACGCGGCACCGCCGCGGCCGGGCCCGCCGGAGTCACTCGATGACGAACGACGGCTCGGCGACGGCCTCGCTCTTGCACTCGGGGCAGCGCGCCGGGCGGTTGACCAGGTCGTCGAACTCGTCGAAACCGCAGTCCTCGCAGGTCGGCGGCGCGACGAGCAGCGTCTCGTCGGTCGGTTCGAGCGACTGGGAGATGTGTTCGACGTGGTCGAGCGCGGTGGCGGTGCGGACCTCGAATTCGTTGGCGAGCGCGCTCGCGACCGTTGGCTCCTCGCGCAGTCTGTCCGCGATCCGCTGGCGCGTCGTCCGGCTGGCCTCGCGCATACCGGTCCTTGGGTAACCGGCCACAAATCGGTTCCGCCGGCGGCGCCGCTCGTTCGGCCCGCCGAACCCCGTCAGGATCGTCGCAATGAAAAAGGCCTTCAGGCGAGGCTGTGGAGGATCGAGCATGGACGCCGTCGTACTCGCGGGTGGTTACGCAACGCGGCTCTGGCCGATCACGCGCCACCGGCCGAAGATGATGTTGCCGGTGGGCGAGACGACCGTCATCGACCGGGTCCTCTCGGAGCTGGAGTCCGACGACCGGATCGACGACGTGTTCGTCAGCACGAACGAGCGCTTCGCCGACGACTTCGAGCAGTTCCTCGCCGACCGCGACTACGAGAAGCCGCGGCTGTCGGTCGAGGACACCACCGGCGAGGACGAGAAGTTCGGCGTCGTCGGCGCGCTCGGCCAGCTGGTCGACCGCGAGGGGATCGACGACGACCTGTTCGTCATCGCCGGCGACAACCTCATCAGCTTCGACGTGAGCGACTTCATCGACGCCTACGAGGCCAACGGCGCGACGACGCTTGCGGCCTACGACGTGGGCTCGCGGGAGAAGGCAAAGTCGTACGGCCTCGTGACGCTGGAGGGCGACGAGGTCGTCGACTTCCAGGAGAAGCCCGCGGACCCGGCGAGCACGCTCGTCTCCATCGCCTGCTACGTCTTCCCCGCCGACCAGGTCCGATTCGAGGAGTACCTCGAAGACGGTAACAACCCCGACGAGCCGGGCTGGTTCATCCAGTGGCTCGTCGACAACGACGAGGTCTACGCCTACACGTTCGACGAGGCCTGGTTCGACATCGGCACGCCCGAGAGCTACCTGACCGCCGTCGCCTACCACCTCGACGGGGACAGTCGCGTCGCCGACGGCGCTACCGTCGAGAACTCCGCGCTCGGCGAGAACGTCCACGTCCTCGACGACGCCGAGGTCGTGAATTCGAACCTCGACAACTCCATCGTCTTCCCCGGTGCGACGCTGCGCGACTGCGACATCCGCGAGTCGATCATCGACCGCGAGACCACCCTGGAGAACCTCGACCTGGCCGGCGCGCTCATCGGCGCCCACACCACGATCACCAACGGCGACGGCGAACACTGAGTCGCCGCCTCCGATACGATCCATCGCTTCGAAGAGAGCCGTCGCTCGGCGTGTGAGACGGCTGAGGGGAGTAAGCCCCCTTCTGTTCGGCCCGGCATTCGGCTGAGCGTCCGCGCCCGCGTCCGGGCTACCATGCGGCGCGGACTTGCACCGGTGAGGATTCGCCGTTCCATCCGTTCTCCGCCGTCGGACGCAAAGCGCCCGACGGGCCCGCGAGTCCGTCTGGACTCGCGGACGCCGTCTGCCTTCGGTGGGTTAGCTCCCCGTCGCTTCCCGGCGAGGCCGGTCGCTCCGGGTTCGCGCACGTCATCAGTCGAGCGGAGTGGTCTCGTTTCTGTTCCAGCGCCAGCGGTCTCCCGCTCCGGGTTTGCACCCGGTCACCTGCCCGGACGGTGGGGGGACTTTCCTCATGCCCGTAGCGCGCCGACGGTGTCGGCGCGGGCCTGGGCACGGAGGCCGGGCTCCCTCTGCCGGTCGGGAGTAGCGGACACCGGGGATTAAGCCCGTCGGTCCGCACGCCCGCGTCGGCCGACAGTGCGGCGATTTTTATGTCCCCCCTCCTATGTTCCGGTAGCAATGCGTTCCGCCCTCTCCGTAGTCGTCGCCGGGCTGGTCGTGCTGTCCGCGGTGGCCGCCCTCCCCGCCGCGGCCGCCGCCGACCCGGTCGACGCCGCGACGACGGATCGGTCCTCGAACGCCGAAGGCGCCTCGTCCACCGACGCCCGCCAGAGCGACGACGCCTGCGCGCCCGTCTCGAACGGGTCGGCGCCGGGCAACCCGCACACGGACACGCTCGGCTGGGAGAACGGCTGCTGGTACAACGAGTCGATCCAGGTCGACCGCTCGGACGGCCTCAACGACACGGAGCTCGACGCCGTGGTCGCCCGCGGGATGGCACGCGTCGAGCAGATCCGCGAGCTTGAATTCAACGAGACGGTTCCGGTCGACGTCGTCTCCCGCGAGAAGTTCAGCGCCAACACGAGCTACAACACGACGACCAACGGGAGCCTCCACCAGAACGTCAAGTGGGAGGCCATGCTGATGGTCGGCGAGAACACGGACGCCATCTCCGTCCAGGAGTCGAACACCGGCGCGAGCGTCGGCGGCTACTACAGCCCCACCGAGGAGCGGATCGTCATCGTCTCGGAGAACACCACCGCGCCGAAGATGAACGAGATCACGCTCTCCCAGGAGCTGTTCCACGCGCTGCAGGACCAGCGCTACAACATCTCCGGGTTCGACCAGTACACCGAGGAACTGCACAACGCGAGAGACGGTATCATCGAAGGCGACGGGAACCTCGTCGACAAGCTGTACAGCCAGCGCTGTGGCGCCGAGTGGGACTGTCTGATGCCGCAGATGCAGCCCGGCGGCGGGAGCGGCGGTCAGTCCGCCATCCACTACGGGATGTACCTCGTGACCTACCAGCCCTACAGCGACGGCCCGAAGTTCGTCGACCGGATCTACCGGGCCGAGGGCTGGGAGGGCGTCAACGCCGTCTACGAGAACCCGCCCGCGAGCACCGAACAGACCATCCACCCCGAAAAGTACGGCGAGGACGAGCCGACGAACGTGAGCTTCGCGGACACGTCCGGCGCCGACTGGACCGTCCCGCACCTGGAGAACGGCACCGTGGACTACGCGCAGTTCGGCGAGGCGGGCCTGGCGACGATGCTGTTCTACCCGTACTACGACTCGGAACGGACCCGAGCGCCGGTGGTCGGACCGCAGTCGTTCTTCAACCTCTCCGCCGGCGGGGCGCTCAGCAGCTACGACCCGATCAACTACTCGACCCAGTACACCGACGGCTGGGACGGTGACCGACTGTACCCCTACGTCACTGACGACTCTGCGGAGACCAACGAGACCGGCTACGTCTGGAAGACCGTCTGGGACTCCGAGGGCGACGCCGCCGACTTCGTCGAGGGGTACTCGATGCTGCTCGACTACTACGGCGCCCAGTCCGTCGACGACAGCGCGAACACCTACCGGATCGCCGACGGCTCCTACGCCGACGCCTTCTACGTCAACCACACCGGCACGACGGTGACGCTCGTCAACGCGCCCACGGTCGAGGGACTGAGCGCCGTCCGCGCCGGCGCGGCGCCGGCCGCCGAGTCGAACGAGACCGACACCGCCGCGGCGACCGCGACCGACTCGGACGGGACCGAGACGACCACCGACGCCGAGGGGACGGCGACCGACGCGCCCGACACCGACTCGGACACCGCGACCGCCACCGACACCGCGACCGAGGAACCGATGACCGACGATGGCGCGGACGCAGGCGGTGACGGCGACGCGGACGACGGCGGGGCGACCGACGCGCCCGCCGAGACCACCGCGTCGGGCGGTCCCGGCTTCGGGCTCGCCGGTGCGCTCGTCGCGCTCGCGCTCGTCGCCCTCCTCGGGCGGCGGAGGGAGTGAGTCCCCTCGATGGCAGGGCTCGGACCCGAATCGCGCCTGCGCGTCGCAGTCGCGGCGGTGGCCGTCCTCGCGCTCCTCGCGGGCTGTACCGCCTTCGAGTCGCTGGGCGGCGGTCACCCCGAGGGCGACCCCGACAGCGACCGCATCGGGTGGGAGAACGGCTACTGGTACGACGACCCGGTGAACGTGACCAGCGGCGACGGCTACAACGCCACCGAGCGCGAGGCGATCGTCGCCCGCACGATGGCCCGCGTCGAGCGGATCCGCGACCTGGAGTTCAACTCGACGGTGCCGGTCGACGTGCTCAGTCGCGAGCAGTACCTCGCCAACCGGAGCGGCGGCGGCAACGGGTCGGCGACCCACTCCCGGTGGAACGACCAGGTCTGGGAGTCGCTGTTCATCGTCGGCGAGCGCTCGTCGTTCTCGAACTCCTCCGACGAGACGCTGGGCCAGTCGATCCAGGGCGCCTACTCGCCCGGGGAGGACGCCATCGTCCTCGTCAGCGACTCTGAGACCCCGACCATCGACCGGACGACGCTGGCCCACGAACTCGTCCACGCCCTGCAGGACCAGCACTTCGGCTTCGGGGCCGACGGCGAGACCCAGGACCAGCAACTCGCCAACCGCGGCGTCACCGAGGGCGACGCCCGCTACGTCGACGCCCTCTACGAGAACCGCTGCGGGAGCGAGTGGGCCTGTATCCCCAAGCCCGACGCCGGCGGCGGGGGCGGCTCCGCGAGCAGCGACTACAACCGCGGCCTGTTTCTGACCATCTACACGCCCTACGCGGCGGGCTCGCAGTTCGTCGACCAGGTGCGCGCCCAGAGCGGCTGGGACGGCGTCAACGAGCTCTACGACGCCCGCCCGGAGAGCACCGAACAGCTGATCCATCCCCAGCTGTACCCCGACGAGGACCCCGTGAACGTGACCGTCGCCGACCGCTCGAACGGGGAGTGGCGCCGCTTCGACGTCGACCCCGTCGCCGACACCGTCGGCGAGGCGTCCATCTACGCCATGCTCGTCCACAACGGCGCCGTCGACCCCGAGAACCGCTACGGCTACGACTCTGACCCGTCCGCCGGCTGGGGCGGCGACAGCGTCGTCCCCTACACGAACGGGACGACCGGCGCCTACGTCTGGGAGACCGCCTGGGACTCCGAGCGCGACGCCGAACAGTTCGCGTCGGCCTACCGCGAGGTGCTGGAGACCCACGACGCACGCAACCCGCGCGGGAACGTCTACGTCGTCCCCGACGGCGAGTTCGCCGACGCGTTCCGCGTCGTTCGGAACGGCGACACGGTTCGGGTCGTCAACGCGCCCACCGTCGACGGGCTGCGTGCGGTTCACTCGCGCTCGCGGTAGGCGGGGCCGGCGCCCCGGCGACCGGCCGGCGTCCCGCCGACCCGTCGGATCCTCGGGACCGACGCTCGACTCGAACGCGGACGGTTTTTGGCGCTCGCCCCGGAAGACAGCCCATGACTGACGAGTCGGGCTTCGACATCGTCCCGCCGGAGGCCATCGCCGGGGGCCGAGCCACGGACGCCTACTTCGACCGGACGGTCGAGACGCTGGAGCACGCCGACCGCAACCCCCGCGTCGTCGCCGAGGTGACCGCCGACCAGTTCGCTACCGGCGAGTGGGAACTGCTCGCGGGCGTGAAAGACGCCGCCCGGCTCTTCGAGGGGCGGGCCGTCGACGTGGACGCGTTGCGGGAGGGGCGGCTGTTCGACGGCGGCCCCGTGATGCGCATCGAGGGACCGTATCTGGAGTTCTGCCGGCTCGAAACCGCGCTGCTGGGGTTCCTCTCGCACGCGACGGGCGTCGCGACCGGGGCGCTCGAAGCGCGACGGGCCGCGCCGGACTCGACGGTGTTGAGTTTCGGGTCGCGCCACGTCCACCCCTCCATCGGCGCGATGGTCGAGCGCTCGGCGATTCTGGGCGGGCTCGACGGCTTCTCGAACGTCGCCGCCGGGGAGGTGATCGGCCGCGAGGCCGGCGGGACGATGCCCCACGCGCTGGTCATCTGCTTCGGTCGCGGCGGGCAGGAGGCGGCCTGGCAGGCGTTCGACGAGGCGGTCGGCCCCGACGTGCCCCGCGTCGCCCTGGTCGACACCTACAGCGACGAGGTCGACGAGTCGGTGCGGGCCGCCGAGGCCGTCGACGCCCTGGAATCGGTGCGGCTCGACACCACCGGGTCCCGGCGCGGCGACTTCGAACACATCATCAGGGAGGTGCGCTGGACGCTCGACGCCGAGGGGTTCGACGACGTGGGCATCTTCGTCAGCGGCGGGCTCGGTCCGAAAGAACTGCACGACCTCCGGGAGTACGTCGAGGGGTTCGGCGTGGGGAGCCACGTCAGCAACGCCGACCCGACGGACTTCTCCCTGGATATCGTCGAAATCGAGGGCGAGCTCGCGGCCAAGCGCGGCAAGCTCACCGGGAAGAAGGAGGTGTACCGCACGGCGGACGGCGGCCACCACGTCCGGCTCGCCGACGCCGACGGCCCCGACGGCGAGGCGCTGCTCCAGCCGCTCGTCCGCGACGGCGAGGTGGTCCGCTCGTTCGACCTCGACGCCGCCGCGGACCGCGCTGCCGAGGACGCCGACGCCGTCGGCTTCGAGGCGCCGGTCCGCGACGCCGCAGAGTGAGCGCGGTCAGGGCGCCGAGCGCGTCCGGCGCAGGTGAGCGCGGTGGCCACGTCCCTTCGGCGTCGGACCGACCGGAGACGGCCGAGACGCCCCCACACCGCCGCGCACGGTCGCGGATCCGCGAGCCGAAAGCTTTTGCCGCCGATCCACATAGCCTCTGGCATGCGACGCGACGACCGCGACGACCCCTTCGACGAGTTCTTCCGGGAGATAGAGCGGATGATGAACGACGTGATGGACGACGCCCGCGCTCGCGGTGCCGGCGCCGGCGGGCCCGCCGCCTCGGAGCCGTCGGGCGCGGACGTACACCTCGACGTGTACGAGGCCGAGGACTCCCTGCGGGTCGTCGCGGACATCCCCGGCGTCGACAAGCGCGACATCGACCTGCGCTGTGACGGCGAAGTGCTCACCCTCGACGCGGGCGGCGACGCCCGCGAGTACCACGAGCGGGTTCGCCTCCCCGCCCGCGTCGACGAACACTCCGCCTCGGCGTCGTACAACAACGGCATCCTCGAAGTCACGTTCGACCGCGCGGACGACTCCGCGAACATCGACCTGTCCTGACGCCGCCGGGTCGTCCGTCTTCGGTACCGTCGTCACCCGTCGGTTTCACTATCGCGCTCGCTCCGCGCCGTCTCCTTCCCGCTGTCGTCGCGTCCGCGACCACTCGGTTTCGAACGAACTGTGTCGACCGCGTCGACGGTGTCGCCCCGGCATCAAAACTACCATACCCTCCCGCTCCGACGGTTTCGGTAACAGACGGTGGTTTCCGTGCCCACAAAACAGGAATACACAGGCGACTACGACGACAAGACGCTGTACATCCCCGGCCCGACCGAGGTCCGCGAAGACGTCATCGACGAGATGGCCCAGCCGATGTTCGGCCACCGCATGGACCGGATGACCGACCTCTACACGACCATCGTCGAGGACACCAAGGAGTTCCTCGGCACCGACAACGAGGTCGTCATCCTCACCGCGTCGGGCACCGAGTTCTGGGAGGCGTCGACGCTCAACCTCGTCGACGAGAACATCCTCGTGCCGACCTGCGGGAGCTTCAGCGAGCGCCACGCCAACGTCGCCGAACGGCTCGGCAAGGATGTCGACCGCCTCGAGTACGACTGGGGCGAGGCCATCAAGCCCGAGGACATCCGCGCCGAACTGGAGGACAGCGACAAACACTACGACGTGGTCGCGACGGTGATGAACGAGTCCTCGACGGGCGTCCGCAATCCGATAGAGGAGATCGGCGACGTGGTCGCCGACTACCCGGACACCTACTTCGTCGTCGACGCCGTCTCCGCGCTGGGCGGCGACTACGTCGACATCGACGAGCACGACATCGACGTGATCTTCGCCTCGACCCAGAAGGCCTTCGCCATGCCGCCGGGCCTCGCCGTCTGCGTCGTCAGCGACGACGCCTACGACCGGGAACTCGACAAGGGTTCGGCCTCGTGGTACGGCGGCTTCCAGCGCACCATCGACTACTACGACCGGAAGGGTCAGACTCACTCGACCCCCGCGATCCCGGTCATGCTCGCCTACCGCAAGCAGATGAAGTACATGCTCGAAGAGGGCCACGAGGGCCGCGACCAGCGCCACCGGGAGATGACCGAGTACGTCCACGACTGGGCCGAGGAGCACTTCGATCTCTTCGCCGAGGAGGGCTACCGCTCCCAGACGGTCTCCTGCATCGAGAACACCCAGGACATCGACGTGGCCGCGACCATCGAGGAAGTCTCCGAGGAGTACGACTTCGTCTTCTCGAACGGCTACGGCTCCCAGCTGGGCGAGCAGACGTTCCGCATCGGCCACATGGGCGAACACGACCTGGAGAGTATTCAGGAACTCACCGACGCGATCGAAGACGTGGCCGACCTCTGAATCGGGGAGCCAGCCGCCGGCCGGACCGAGCCGACTTTTTGCAGAATTGTGCCCGGATCGCACGGTAGCGACTCCGACCGATCGAACGTGTTCGGGTCGGTTGCCGGTCGCCGAGAGCGGGACGGGGACTGGTAAGTAGGGACGACCGACGCCCGCACATGGAAGTCGAACGGCGACGATCGCGAAGATACTGGCAGCGGTCTTCGTGTTCAACCTGGTGGTGATGGCCGGCGGCGCGTGGCTGGCCTACCAGGAGCCACCGCCGATCCCCGAGAACGTCGTCGGTCCCGACGGCGAGACGGTGATGACGGGCACGGACATCCGCGAGGGCGAGAAGGCCTTCCAGCGCGACGGGCTGATGAACCACGGGTCGATCCTGAGCAACGGCGCCTACTACGGCGCCGATTACACCGCAGACACGCTCGATCTGAAAGTCGAGCGCATGCGCGACTACTACGCCGGCGAGCGCTACGGGGGTGAGTACGGCGACCTCGACTCCGCCCAGCAGGCCGCCGTCGGCGACGTGGTCGAGTCGGACCTCGACGAGGGATACGGGGGCGGCGCCATCCAGTGCTCCGCCGCGGAGATGTACGCCCACGAGCAGATCCGCGGGGAGTACGGCAAGCGGTTCGTGCTCCGGTCGACCGCCGACGACCCCGCCGTCGACGACACGGCCGTCGCCGAGGGCGTGCTGGACGACGACTAATTCGGCGGACAGGACGGGGATGGAGGCCCCCCCTCAAATATCAATTCTGACTCTTTCCCCTCGATTCCCACGCCAATACTCCTCTAGGTAACGTTCTATAATAAATCCGTTATCAGAACGCATACTCGGAGAGGTACGAATAAAAGTGGGCTCACGAAACGCCGATCCAGTGATGAATACGGCGACAGTATCAGCGATCGGAAACCACTACAGTCGGCGCATCGCTACGGCGGTCGCGCTGACCGGCGCCGCGACCGTGGCGCTGGGGGCGGTGTTCGCGGACCACGCGGCGTCCGCGACGGGGTCGGCCGCGGGCGTCTCCGGGATCGCGGGGACGCTGTTCGTCCTCGTCCTCAATCTCGGACTGCTGGCCATCGTGCTCGGCGGCAACGCGGCCGTCGCGCTCCGCCGGTTGACCGACGCGGCCGAGGCCGTCGAGGACGGCGACCTCGACGCCTCGGCCGACGTCGACCGGGGCGACGAGTTCGGTCGCCTCGCGACCACCTTCGACAGCATGCGTCGGTCGCTCGGCGAGGCCTTCGACGAGTCCGACGAAGCGCGCGAGGAGGCCGAACGGGCCCGTGAGGAGGCCGAAGCGGCGACCGAACAGGCCGAGGCGTTCAACGAGGAACTGCTCGACCACGCCGAGCGCATCGGCGACGCGATGACCGCCGCCGCCGAGGGCGACTTCACGCGCGACCTCGAGACCGACACCGACGTCGACGCGGTCGACCGGATCGCCGACGCCTACGACGAGATGACCTACGGCCTCTCCGAGACCGTCGAGGAGATCCGCACCTTCGCCGACCGCGTCAAGGAGTCGAGCACGACCGTCGCCGCCGAGTCCGCGGAGGTCCAGGACCTCAACGAGCGGCTGGCAGCGGACATCCGCGAGCTGGCGACCGACCTCGAAGACCAGGCCGAACAGTTAGAGAGCGCCGTCGCCGAGGTCGACGACCTCTCGGCGACGATCGAGGAGGTCGCCGCGACGACCGACGAGATCGCCGACCAGGCCGCCGAGGCCTCCGACGTCGGCGCGACCGGCGCCGAGCGCGCCGAGGAGGCCATCGCGGCCATCCAGACCGTCGAGGAGACGGTCGACGAACTCGACCGGCTGGTCACCGAACTCGACGACCGGATGGACGAGGTGGCGGCGACGACCGGCATCATCGACGACATCGCCGAGCAGACCAACATCCTCGCGCTGAACGCCAACATCGAGGCCTCCCACGCGGACGTTGGCGGCGACGGGTTCGCCGTCGTCGCCGACGAGGTCAAGCAGCTCGCCGAGGAGACCCAGGACGCCATCGACGAGATCGAGGCCATCGTCGAGGGGGCACGGGCCGACGTCGACGACGTGACCGGCGAGATGGACCGGACCCGCGACCGGATCGACGCGAGCGTCGACACGGTGACCGGCGTCGGCGAGACGCTTGACTCGCTGACCGACACCGTCGACGACGTCGACGCCGCGATGGGCGAGATCGCCCGCGCCACCGACGACGGCGCCGCCGCCACCGAGGAGGTCGCCGCGACCGTCGACTCCGTCGGCGAGGTCGCCCGCCGCGTCGCCGACCGTTCGCACGAACTGGCCGACACCGCCGCCGAGACCGCCGAGACGATGGCCGGCGTGCGCGAGCGCGCCGACGACCTCTCCACGCGGACCGACGACCTGCTCGACCGCCTCGCCGAGTTCGAGACGCGCGACGAGGCGGGCGCGGCCGGCGACGGGACGGGACCGGGCGCCGTCTCGCTCGCGGGGGGCGACGATGATTGAGTCGTCGGTCGTCTTCTGGGCCTCGGCCGCCGTGCAGGCCGTCGCGCTCGTCGTCCTGCTCGGTTGGCTCCGGGAGATCTCGGCGTCCCGGAGACAGTACTGTTATCCCGTCCTGGTCGTCCTCGGCGTCTCGCTGGTCGCGACGGTGCTGATCGCGCTCGGTGTCGGTACTGACATCGGCGGAACCAGTCTCGACGCGCCGGGGATAGCCGACGACCTGATCGCCTACTCCGTACTGTGGGGGATAACGGCCCTGCTCGCCGGCGAATCCCGCCGAATGGTCGGCGTCTTCGTCGTCGTCCCGGTGGTCCAGGTCGTCGCGTTCAACGGCGGAGTGATCCTCGGCGGCACCGCCGGGATCGTCGGCCTGTTCGTGATGATCGTCGGGCAAGTCCTGTTCGCGTACCTCCTGCTCGGCCGGGTCTGGGAGCGCGCTCAACGACTCCCCGACCGGCAGCGCCTCCTCCACTGGAAGGCGCGGAACCTCCTCCTCTTCCTGATCGGGATGCTCATCGCGTTCACCCTGCTCTCGGTCGCGCAGGTGTTCGACGAGTTCGTCGTCAGCACCGTGGGGGCGTACATGGACCTGCTGATCCGCGTCGGGTTCGCCGGCTTCCTGTTCGCCAACGTCGACGCGATCGAGGTCGACGACGCCGGCGACGAGCTGCTCGACGCCGTGCGACCGGATGCCGAACCCGACCGCCCGGGCGCCGCCCGCGGCGACTGACCGCGTTCCCGGTCGTCGGAGAACACCCCGCTTTCCGGACGGAATACGGCGCATAACGATGTGTCGGCGCGTCGTTCGCTCGACCATGCCCACGCCAGCCGGCCGGAACGGGTCGATCGCGAGGCCCTCGCTGTCCGAGACGCAGGCGCGACTCCTCTCGTACCTGTGCGACCGGGTCGACGGGACCGCCTACCTGAAGGCCAAGTACGTCGCCGACGACCTGGACCTCTCGTCGAAGGAGGTGGGGATCAACATGGGCATCCTCGCCGACCGCACCGACGACGTGACCATCGAGCAGTGGGGTCGCTCGTCGAGCACGACCTGGAAAGTGAGCGCCGGGGAGTGACCGCTCCCGAGGCCGCCCGCGCGGGTCGGTGACCTCGCACCGAACCTTCAAAGAGGGTGCCGCCGCGAGAGAGGTGCAATGAGCGACGACGCGGCCGACCCGCCCGCGGACAACCCCTATCTCGACGAGCCGCCGACCGACTTCGACCCGGTCGAGGCCCTGACCGAGGCCGACGCCGCGGTCCAGGCCGAGCGGCTCCGCGAGGCGATCCGCTACCACGACCACCGCTACTACGTCGAGAACGACCCCGCTATCGACGACCGCGCCTACGACGCTCTCTTTTCCCGACTGCGCGACCTCGAGGAGAAGTTCGACGTCCGCACCGAGGACAGCCCGACCCGGCGCGTCGGCGGTGCGCCCCGCGACGAACTCCCCGACGTGGAACACGTCGCGCCCATGCGCTCGATCGACCAGGGCGGCGAGGCCGAGGCAGTCCGGGAGTTCGACCGCCGCGTCCGGCAGGGGCTCGAATCGGCCGACTGGGCGGGCGAACTCGAGTACTACTGCGAGCCGAAGTTCGACGGCCTCTCCGTCGAGGTCGTCTACGAGGACGGCGTCTTCCAGCGGGCGGCCACCCGCGGCGACGGTCAGGCGGGCGACGACGTGACCGAGAACGTCCGCACCATCCCCAGCGTCCCCCAGCGCCTCCGGGGCGACCACCCCGACTTCCTCGCGGTTCGCGGCGAGGTGTACATGCCCAAGCCAGCGTTCCAGGAGTACAACCGCGAGCTCGTCGAACGGGGCGACGACCCCTTCGCCAACCCCCGCAACGCCGCCGCCGGGACGCTCCGGCAACTGGACCCGTCCGTGACGGCGGAGCGCCCGCTCTCCGTGTTCTTCTTCGACACCCTCGCCGGAACGGAGTTCGACACCCGCTGGGAGATGCACGAGACCCTTCCCGAGTGGGGGCTCCGCGTCTGCGAGAAGACCGACCTGAAACCGGACATCGAGGCCGCCATCGACTACCGCGACGCCCGGCTGGACGAACGCGACGATCTGGACTACGAGATCGACGGCGTCGTGATCTCCGTCGACGACACCGACGCCTGCGAGGAGCTGGGCGCCACCTCGCGAGCGCCCCGCTGGGCGTTCGCCTACAAGTTCCCCGCCCGCAGCGAGCACACGACGGTCCGGGACGTGGTCGTCCAGGTCGGCCGGACCGGCCGGCTCACCCCGGTGGCGCTGATGGACCCCGTCGAAGTCGGCGGCGTCACGGTCTCGCGGGCCTCCCTGCACAACCCCGCCGAGATCGAGCGCCTCGGCGTGGGGATCGGCGACGAGGTCCGCGTCCGCCGCGCGGGCGACGTGATCCCCGAGGTCGCCGAGGTCACCGACGCCGACGGCGACGGTCACTTCGCGTTCCCCGAGACCTGCCCGGTCTGCGCCAGCCCCGTCGAGCGCGACGGTCCGATGGCCTTCTGCTCGGGGGGGCTGGGCTGTCGCGCCCAGCGCGAGCGGTCGGTCCAGCACTACGCCTCCCGCAAGGGCCTCGACATCGAGGGGGTCGGCGAGGAGCGCGTCCAGCAACTGCTCGACGCCGGCCTCGTCGCCGACGTGGCAGACCTCTACGAGCTGACGGTCGAGGACCTGACCGACCTGGAGGGGTGGGGGGCGAGGAGCGCCGAGAACCTGATCGCCGAACTCGACGAGGCCCGCGAGCCGCCGCTCGCCGATTTCCTCACCGCCATCGGCATCCCCGAGGTCGGCGAGACCGTCGCCGCGTCGCTCGCCCGGTACTTCGGCACCTTCGACGCCGTCCGCGCGGCCGGCGAGGACGACCTCCAGGCCGTCGAGGACGTGGGGCCGACCGTCGCGGCGGAGATCCGCGACTTCTTCGACAGCGAGGCCAACCGCGACGTGCTCGACCGGTTGCTCGCCCACGTCGACCCCCGGGAAGCCGAGACGGAGACCGGTGACGCGCTCGACGGGCTCACCTTCGTCTTCACCGGGTCGCTCGACGGCTACACCCGCGGCGACGCCCAGGATCTGGTCGAGCGGGCCGGCGGCTCGGCGACGAGTTCGGTGTCGAGCAACACGGACTTCCTCGTCCTCGGGTCGAATCCGGGCCAGACCAAACGCGACGACGCCGCCGAACACGGGGTCGAGACACTGGACGGCGTCGAGGCGTTCGAGTCGAAACTGCGGGAGTACGGCGTCGAGGTGGGGGCCTGACGCCGGCGTCGCGAGCGGGGTCGGGGCCGGATCGCTGGAGAAAGCTTATCCCCGTCTGTCGACTCGAATACATATGAGCCGAAACGGCGACGGGGGACCGGACCGCGGGAGAGGGGAGCTGAACAGTTCCGAGACAGGGGGTGCAGATGGAAACGTCGACGTGGGGGAGGAGGGCCCGGACGACTCCGCGACCGGAACACTTCGGTCGATGGGGTACATCGACGGCGACGGCGAAGTCGGCAGGGGCGACGGGGCCGCTACGAGCGAGGACTCGACTCTCCAGACGGTCGTCATCGTGACAGTGGTCGCGCTCTTCGTGCTCGCGCTCGTGTTCCTCCTCCTCCAGACCGTCCTGGGGCTGTTCGGCGCGGCACTCTAGCACGACGGCGCCACGGCTCTCGACAGGGACGGCGAGCGCTGTCGGAGTCGCCGATCTCGGAGCAAAGCGCCACCGGAGGGGACGAACGAATCGGATACGACCGGAACGAACGAATCGGATACGACCGGAACGAACGACGGTTAGAGGTCCACCCGGTCGAAGGTGTAGTAGCTGATCGCGGCGGCGAGGCCGATCCAGACGAGGAAACTCGCGAAGACGGCGGGGTCCGAGAAGTAGAACGGGACGCCGGAGCCGCCCGCTTCGCAGACGGTCTGGTTACCGAACATGGTCTGGCGGACCGACGGGGTCCCACCGAGCACGCCGCCGCAGATGGTGCTCATGGCCTCCTGACTCTGCTGGAACATGCCGTAGCGGGCGGTCGTCGCGGCGCCCGCGCCCTCGCCGAGCATCGAGTTGGTCAGCGTCTTGTACGCCTGGGTCGGGCTCAGCAGTTTGACGAACAGGACGATCTGCCAGCGCAGCGCGCCCTCGATTCCGGCGTAGTTGGCGAGCACGTCGCCGATCGAGTTCGCGAGCGCGTTCCAGCCGAAGGAGAGATAGAAGTAGACGATGCCGGCGCCGGCCAGCGACCGGAGGTTCGTCGACATCGCGCCGGAGATGCTGACGACGAAGGCGGTGAAGACCAGGGTGAACGCGACCGTGAACAGGACGAACCACGCGAAGACGCCGATCTTGAACGTGAACGGCGAGACGGCGAAAAACAGGCCCGTCAGCCCGAGCGCGGCGAGCAGCGGGACGCCGACGACGGCGCTCCGGCCGACCACTTTCCCGACGATCACGTCGCGGCGGGAGAACGGCAGCGACAGGAGGACCTTCAGCGACCCGCTGGTGCGCTCGTCGGAGACCGCCGCGTAGGCCGCGAAGATGACGACGATGGGCACCAGCAGCGTGACGATGTCCAGGTACGGCCGGGAGATCGCCGTCTGCAGACCGAACTCCTGCAGGCGGCGCGGCACCTGCTGGGCACCGCGCAGGGTCCACCAGTTGCGCGCGGCCGGGATGACGAACAGCGCCGTGAACAGGAAGGAGAGAACCCACAGCCCCTTCGACCGGATGGCGTCGCGGAACTCCTTTTTGGCGACCGGGTACCAGTCGAACGCGTCCCGGAGCGCGCCGTCGAGACCGCCGCTCTCGTTCCCCGAATCCGCGCTCATCGGTCCTCACCTCCGTCTTCGCCGTCGGCCTCTCCCTCCGCACCACCGTCGGCGTCGTCGGCGTCGTCGCCGTCGTCGCCGTCGGCGTCCGCATCGCTCCCGCCGCCCGCGGTCGCCGCCGGGGCGGCGTCGGCCCCCGCGTCGGTGTAGGCGGCGAACAGGTCCTCCAGCGACGCCTCCTCGGTCTCGAAGTCGTCGACCGCGACCCCGGCGTCCTCGATGGCGGTGAGGACGGTCATCTTCGCGTCGCTGTCGACGGTCACGACCAGGTCGTCGCCCTCGACGGCGGCGTCCTCGACGGCGTCGACGTCGCGGGCGGCGTCGGCGGCCGCCTCGATGTCGTCGGGGGCGACGCTGACGACCAGGCGCGTCCCGGTGTCGGTCGCCTCGCGCAGCCCCTCGACGGTGTCGACGGCGATCACCTCGCCGTCCTGGAGGATTGCGACGCGGTCGCAGACGGCTTCGACCTGTCCGAGGATGTGACTGGAGAAAAAGACCGTCGCGCCGCGCTCGTTCTCCTCGCGGACGATCCGGCGCATCAGGCGCGCGCCGTTGGGGTCGAGTCCCGAGGAGGGCTCGTCGAGGATAAGCAGGTCCGGTTCGCCGACGAGGGCCATCCCCAGCGCGAGCCGCTGGGCCATCCCGCGGGAGTAGCCCTCGACTGTCCGGTCCAAGTCCTCGCGGTCGAGGCCGACGCGCTCGGCGATGGCCTCCGGGTCGGGGTCGGCCCGCTTGGCCTCGCCGACGAACTCGATGTGGTGGCGGCCGGTCAGCCGGTCGTACAGGTCATAGCCCTCCGGGAGCACCCCCAGTCGCTCCCGGATGGCTTCCGAGTCCTCGCGGGCGTCCATCCCGAGGACTTCGGCCGAGCCGGCGGTCGGCCGGACGAAATCGAGGAGGATGTCGATGGTCGTCGTCTTGCCGGCGCCGTTGGGCCCCAGAAACCCGAACACGTCCCCGTCCTCGACGGTCATGTCGACCCCCCGCAAGGCGGTGACGTCGTCGAAGCGTTTCGCCACGCCGTCGAGTTCGATCGCTGGCATGGCCGGGCCTTTCGCGCCCTCCGATTTAGGTTTTGATACACTCTCGGCCTCCGACGGACGGATCCGCGAGCGTCGGCGACGGGGCCGGCGACCGGCTCAGACCTCGTCGTCGGGGTCGTGCGAGTCGGCCATCGACCGGGCCTGCGTCGCGTAGCGCTCGCGCTCGTCGTCGGCCGTCGGCTCCAGCTTCTCGGGGTCGACGTCGACGGCCGCCGTAGTGGGCTTGCGCGAGAGCAACCGGAAGGAGAGCTGTTTGGTGAGCTGGCGCTCGCCGTCGGGGGTCGCGTACACCAGCGTGACGAGGTTCTCGTCGCGGGAGATCCGGTCGACCAGCCAGCACCTGACGGTGTCGTCGCTCATACCCTCACGTGGAACGCGCGCGGGTTTGTAGCCAGCGGATCCGACAGTCGCGGGCGACCGCGTCTCCGGGGGCGCCCGGCCGCCGCGCTCACGTCCACGAACGCCGGCGGAACCAGGTCGGCGCCGTCCGCTCGGCGCACTCGCGACGCGCGACCGCGACGCCGACGACGTGTTCGACCAGCAACGCGCCGGCGAGCGCGACGAACCCGACCGTTTCGGGCGCGAAGCCGGCGTCCGCGGCGAGGCCGGCGAGCGGGCCGACGCTCGCGAGTCCCGTCTCCAGGGAGAGCCAGGCGGTCGCCCCGGCGGCGGTGACGAGGCTGTAGCCGACGGTGCTGGGGTCGACGAGTCGCGACCCCAGCGGCGCCCCGCGGAGGGCGTCGACCTCGGCGGTGTGCTGGACGGCGAGCGCGACGGCGAAGGCGACGCCGCCGACGAACGCGCCGCGCGGGCCGCCGAGGGCGGCGACGGCGGCCAGCCACCCCGTCCAGAGCGCGGTCTCGCTGAGGGCGACGCCGAGCGTCCGTCCGAGCGGGAACCCGACGGCGGGCCCGTTGACGGCCACGTCGATCAGGAACTGGCCGACGAGGAGGCCGGCGGCGAGCACGACTACGCCGACGGCGACCGCCCGCGAGACGGGGGTCGCCCCGACGAGCAGCGCCAACCAGACCGACAGCGCCGCCGCCTCGACGCCGGTGACCGCGACGACCAGCGCCCAGCGACAGGCCGCCGCGACCGGCTTCGACCGGAGGGCGTCGAACATGCGTCGCGTTCGCGCGGTCACCGAGGTAGTAATGAGGTGCCTACCCGACTGTCCCGCGTATCGATCGCGAGACTCCGGGCCACAGTTTCAAGACCTAGCGCGCGACAGGGGGAGATATGTCCCGACTCCGGCGGTTCGTCGACAGCGTCCGGGGGACGGGTGGGCGGGCGTGGGCCGGGTCGGTCGACGACCTGCTGTACGACGGGGAGTCGGTCCGCGAGCGGCTCGAACTGGGCGAGGACAACCGCGTCGTCGTCACCTCGCATCGGCTGCTGGCGTTCACTCCGGACGGCGACGGGGAGAACTACCGCGCGGTCGAGCTGCCGAACGTCGCCGACGTGCGCGCCGGCCACGAAGGCGAGGACAACCTCATCCGACACGGCGGCCGGCTCGGTATCTACGGTGCCGTCCTGCTGGCGGTCGGCGTCTTCGTCGACTTCGGGTCGTTCGTTCCGACCGACGCCTTCGCGGGCGCGGGCGCCGGCCAGCTCGGGATGGGCGGATTACTCGCGATGTTGCAGCGGTTCCTCTCGCTGATCGCCCGTACCGACGAGTTCGCCCGCACGATCGGCGCCCTGCTGGTGCTGTTCGCCGTCTTCGTCTTCGGCGTCTACCTGCTGACCCGCGACCGCGTGCTCGAAGTCGGCGTCGCCGGCGACGCCGACCCGATCCGCGTCCCGGCCGACGACGAGACGATCGACGGCGCGGTCGCCGACCTGGAAGTCGTCCTGTTCGGGACCGCCGAGACCGGCGGGGCGAACGACGCGAGCGTTCGCGACACGCCGACGAGCGACGGCGATCCGCGGACCGGCGACGGGGATCCGCTGGCCGGCGACTCCGGCGCCGTCCGTAGCGGGGGGATCGCCGGCGGAGCCGGTTCGAGCGAGCGCGAGGCGTCAGAGGTGGACCGCGCCGTCCGCGAGACCGGCCGGGCGGACTTCTCCGAGGAGGTCGACGAGGTGATGGGGACCGGCGAGCGCGAGACAAGCGAGTGAGACGGCGGGCGGCGACGGGCGCGGGTGAGCCCGGTCGGCCCGCGGACGCAGGGTTCAAATCCGCAGAGTCGCTACCGACGGGCGATGGATCCCGACGCGGTCCGGGACCGAGCCGGCGACCTGCCCGCCGAGCCGGGCGTCTACCAGTTCCTCGTCCGGGAGTCCCGGGGGCGCCGGGAGGGCGGGAGCGACGCCGACGCCTATCCGACGAGCGGCGACGGTGCGGCGGGCAGCGACAGCCCGACCGACGGCGACGACGCGAACGGGGGCGCCTCCGAACCCCGGACGGACTCCGACCTGGCCGAGACGGACGCCTACGAACGGGTCCTCTACGTCGGGAAGGCGGTCGACCTGCGGAGTCGGGTACGCTCCTACGGGGACCCCCGAAGCGAGCGCATCCGGCGGATGGTCGCCGAGGCCGAATCCGTCGAGGTAGCGGTCACCGACACGGAGACCCAGGCGCTGCTGCTGGAAGCGAACCTCATCAAGCGCCACCGCCCGCGCTACAACGTCCGGCTGAAAGACGACAAGTCCTACCCGCTGGTCCAGCTGACCGTCCACGAGTTCCCCCGGATCGAGATCACCCGCGACCCCGACCCCGGTGCCACCGTCTTCGGGCCGTTCACCGACAAGGGCCGGCTCGAAACCGTGGTCAAGGCCGTCCGGGAGACCTACGGCCTGCGTGGCTGTTCCGACCACAAGTTCGAAAACCGCGACCGGCCGTGTCTCGACCACGACATCGGGCTCTGTTCGGGCCCCTGCGTCCCCGAGACCGACGTGGACGGCGAGGCCTACGTGGGCGACGTGGAAGCGGTCGAGCGCTTCTTCGAGGGGGAGACGGGCGCGCTGGCCGACCCGATCCGCCGGGAGATGGAGGCGGCGGCCGGCGACCAGCAGTTCGAGCGGGCGGCGAACCTCCGCGACCGGCTGGACGCCGTGGAGGCGATCCACGGCGAGGCCGGCGACGCCGTCGCGAGCGAGGGGCGCCACGAGGACCCCGACCGCGAGCGCGCGGTGGACGTGCTCGGCGTCGCCGTCGAGGGCGAACGGGCGACCGTCGCGCGCCTGCACAGCGAGGACGGCAAGCTCGTCGACCGCGAACGGCACACCCTCGACGCGCCCGAGGGTGAGCGGGCGGGCGCGGTGCTCGCGGCGTTTATCGCGCAGTACTACGCCGAGCGGGAGCTGCCCGACGCGGTCCTCTGCTCGGACCACCCCGACGACGGCGACCTGGAGGGGTGGCTCGATGCCGAGGGCGTCGCCCTGCGGGTGCCCGGCGCCGGCCGCGAGGCGACGCTGGTCGACCTGGCGCTGAAGAACGCCCGCCGCAGGGACCGCCGCGACGACGAGGGCCGGGCGCTGACCGACGCGCTCGGCCTCGACGCGCGGGTCGAACGGATCGAGGGCTTCGACGTGAGCCACGCCCAGGGGAAGTCGGCGGTCGGTAGCGACGTGACGTTCGTCGGCGGCGAGCCCGAGAAGGCCGACTACCGCCGGAAGAAACTCGCCGACGAGAACGACGACTACGCGAACATGCGGTCGCTGGTGCGGTGGCGCGCCGACCGCGCCGTCGAGGGTCGCGACGAGCGGCCCGACCCCGACCTGCTGCTGATCGACGGCGGCGAGGGCCAACTCGGCGCCGCGCGGGACGCGCTGGCGGCGGCGGGCTGGGACGTGCCCGCGGTCGCGCTCGCCAAGGACGAGGAACTCGTGGTGACCCCGTCAGGCGTCTACGACTGGCCCGACGACGCCGGCCACCTCCACCTCCTCCAGCGCGCCCGCGACGAGGCCCACCGCTTCGCCGTCCAGTACCACCAGACGCTGCGGGACGACGTGTCCACGGTGCTGGACGACATCGACGGGATCGGCCCCGAGACGCGCAAGCGGCTCCTCCGGCGGTTCGGCAGCGTCGAGAACGTCCGCGGCGCCTCCCGCGAGGAACTGGAGCGCGTCGACGGCGTCGGCGCCAAGACCGCCGGGACGCTCGCCGAGCGGCTGTAGGCGTGGACCGACGGATCCCGTCCCCGTCGAGCGACGCGTGATTTATGTCGGCGCGCGAAGTACTGTCAACCCAACGGCTATGTCCCGAACTGGTCCCGGTTCCGGCCTCCCGCCCGGATCGCTCTCGCGGACGTGGCAGTACGCCCTCGTCGGCGGCGCGGTGTCGATGCCGCTCACGCTCGCCGTCTACTGGAGTTCCGGCGCGAGCGACCACTTCTCGTTCAACGCGGTCGTCGTCGGGGGCCTGATCGCCGGCTTCCTCGCCCGTCGGTACGCCGCAGACGCGGGGGCCGCAGGCCTCCGAGCCGGCGTGATCGGCGGCCTGGCCGGCTACGTCTGGATCGCTCCCGCGATACGCACCAGCGCCGAGAGCTTCGCCGACGCGTGGTCGTTCGCGCCCGCGACGGGACTGCTGTTCGTCGTCTTCAGCGCCGTCGTCCTCGGTACTGCGGCGATCGCTGGTCTCCTCGGTGGCGTCGTCGGCTCCTGGATCTGCGGGAAGGTCGGGCGGGAGAGCCCGTCGACCGCGAGCGCCTGATATCGCGCCCTCAGGCTGTCGAAACCCGTACTACGGCGTTTCGACGCCCCCGTCGACCGGTAGGCTCGCGCTACGAGCGAAACCGGCGGGTAACTAACCGCGGGCGGGCCGACCGGTCGACCATGGCCTACCGAACGACCATCGGCTGGTCGCTCATCAGTTCCGGCATCGTCACGCTCCTGCTCGAATATCTGCCGTACCCATCGCTCTACTGGGGGATCGGCCTGCTGGTGCTGGGGGTCCTCGTCTTCGTGACCCGGCGGATCTACTGACCGTCCTGACGCGGCCGGTCTACCGATCCGTCCGGCCGGTCCGAAACGGTCAACGGGGCGCCCGCCGTGGCCCCGATATCGTGACCGACACATCTCCGACGAACGACGACCGTCCGCCCGAGTCCGTCGCCGCCGCGGCGCCCGAACGGCCGGTCGCCGAGACCGACCGACGACCGCGGGGCGCCGATCCGGTCCGCGCCGTCGGCATCGGTCCCGGGACCCCCGAGTATCTCACCCCGCGCGGGGAGCGGGCGATCCGCGAGGCCGACGCCGTCGTCGGGTTCGAGACGGTCGTCGACTACGTCCGCGAGCGGATCGACGGGGAGCCCCTCGCCTGCGGCTACGACGACCAGGGCGAGACCCTGGCCGCGTTCGCCGAGCGGGTCGCCGACGGCGCCGCGGGGACGGCGGTCCTGATGGGCGACCCCAATTTCTCGGGGTACCAGTTCCTCGGCCGCGTCGAACGGGCCGTCGACCGCCCCGTCGAGGTCGTACCGGGGATCTCCGCGGTCCAGGTCGCGGCGAGTCGCGCCCGCACGCCGATCGAGGACGCGACGTTCGTCACGCTCCACAGGCGAGGCGACCTGACCGCCGACCGCGAGCGACTGCGGGCCGCCGTCGGCGACCGCCACCTGCTGGTGCTCCCGCGGCCCTACGACCTGATGCCCGGCGATATCGCCGCCGACCTGCTCGACGCCGGCGCCGATCCGGCCCTCACCGCGCTCGTCTACGAGCGACTCACCCACGACGACGAGGCGGTGACGCGGGCCGCGCTCGGCGAGTTGGCGGCCCACGCCGGCGGGGGCGGTCCCGACGACACGCCCTTCTCCGATCTGTCGGTGCTCGTCGTCCGGGCCGACAGCTCCGATCCCGAGCGGGTCGGAGGTAGCGACGAATGAAGGGGTTCGTCCTCGGCGGGACGAGCTCCGGCGTCGGCAAGACCGTCGCGACGCTGGCGACGATCCGCGCCCTCGACCGCGAGGGCGTCGCCGTCCAGCCCGCCAAAGCGGGCCCCGACTTCATCGACCCGAGCCACCACGAGCGGGTCGCGGGCCGACCCTCGCGGACGCTCGACCGCTGGCTCCAGGGCGAGGCCGGACTGCGGCGAAACTACCACCGCGGCGAGGGCGACGTGTGCGTCGTCGAGGGTGTCATGGGGCTGTACGACGGCGACGGCTCCTCGACGGCGATGGTCGCCGAGGCGCTCGACCTCCCGGTCGTCCTCGTCGTCGACGCGAAGGCGGGGATGGAGAGCGTCGCCGCCACCGCCGTCGGCTTCCGCGAGTACGCCGCCCACGCCGGCCGCGACATCGACGTGGCGGGCGTGATCGCACAGCGCGCCCACGGCGGCCGCCACGCCGAGGGGATCCGCGAGGCCTTGCCCGACGGGCTGACCTACTTCGGCCGGATCGCGCCCGACGACGACCTGGAGATCCCCGACCGCCACCTCGGCCTCCACATGGGCGACGAGTCGCCGCTCGGCGACGGCGCGCTGGACGCCGCCGCCGAGCACCTCCGCGTCGACCGCCTGCGTGCGGTGGCCCGGGAACCGCCCGAACCCGAGCGGGCGGGCGGCCGGCCGACGGGGACGATCCCCTCGGTCGACGAGGACACGGCCCGCCCGCGCGTCGCCGTCGCCCGCGACGACGCCTTCCGGTTCGTCTACCCGGCGACGCTCGAACGGATCCGCGAGCGGGGCGAACTCGTCCCGTTCGCGCCCGCCGACGGCGAGGGCCTGCCCGACTGCGACGGCGTCTACCTGCCCGGCGGCTACCCCGAAAATTACGCCGCCGACCTCGCGGCGAGCCCCGCGCTCGACACGCTGGCCGACCGCGCCGCCGACGGCCTCCCCGTCTTCGGCGAGTGCGGCGGGCTGATGGCCCTCTCCGAGTCGCTGACGACCACGGCGGGGGAGACCCACGAGATGGCCGGCGTCCTGCCGGCCGACGTGGCGATGCACGAGCGCTACCGGGCGCTGGACCACGTCGAACTCCAGGCGCGGACGGACACGCTGACCGCCGCGGCGGGCGAGCGCCGCCGGGGCCACGAGTTCCACTACTCCTCGGCCGACACCGCCGAGGACGCCCGCTTCGCGTTCGACGTGGAACGCGGGGACGGCATCGACGACGGCCGCGACGGACTCACTGAGTACCGCACGCTCGGGACCTACTGCCACTGCCACCCCGAGAGCGGCGCTATCGACGCCTTCCTGGACGCGCTGTAGCCGGTTTTCGCCCGTCCGATCGTCCCCCGCCGTTCCCCGCGTGGCTTGATTTTCCTATCGCGAAATACAGTTTATCGTCCGCGGGCGAGCGGGACGACCCACAGTACGGAGACGGCGACGAATCGGTCGCTCGGTGTGTAGAATGGAGATATCCCGAAAGACGGGCGGCTACCGCGGGACGAATCCCGAGATCAGGTCGACGACGGCGTCCGGTCGCTCGCGGGGCGCCCAGTGGGCGCAGTCGTCGAGCAGTCGGAACTCGGCCTCGGGGAGCCGGGCGGCCGCGCGCTCGCTCCAGCGGTGGGGGAACACCTCGTCGAACTCGCCGTGGAGCAGCAGCGTCGGGGTGTCGAGGCCGCCCAGCCGGTCGGTGAAGTCCGTCCGGTAGCCCTCGGGTCCGACTTCCGCCGCTCGGAAGCTCCGGAAGGCCGTCCCGACGCCGGGGCGTTTGGCCTCCGCCCAGACGGCGTCGACCGCGTCGGCGGAGAGGCGGTCGGTGTCGTGGACGATATTCTCCAGGCTGGCCTTCGTGAACCCGCGGCTCCGCCGCATCAGCGCGATAGCGAGTCTGTTGGTCACCCCCTGTTTCGACAGCAGGCGTGTGAGCCCGCCGTTGGCGAGTTCCCGGCCGAGCCCGTAGCTGTCGAGCAGGACGAGGCGGTCGACCAGCTCGGGCGACCGGAGCGCGAGTCCCAGCCCAGTGCCGCCGCCCATCGAGATGCCGGCGACCGCGGGACGCTCCAGGCCGACCGTCTCGACGAACGCCGCGACCGCGTCGACGTGCGTATCCAGCGAGTAGGTCACGTCGGGCTTGGCGCTGCGGCCGTAGCCGAGCAGGTCGGGCGCGACGACGCGGTACTCCCGGGCGAGCGGTTCGAGGACGGCGCCCCAGCTCACGCCCGCGGCGTCGACGATCCCGCCGTGCAACAGCACCAGCGGCGGATCCCCCGGGTCCCCGGCGGTCAGGTAGTGGATCCGGTGACCGTCGACGACGGCCGTCTCGTGGCGTCGCTCGACCATACCGGTCGATCGGGCGCCGGGGCAATCAACCCCGGGGCGCGGTATCGAACGCGCGCGACCGGGCGTCCAGCAGCGTCGTCAGGTGGTCGCCGTCGAGGACGGTCAGCTCGGCGTCGGGCAACCGGTCACGCAGGCGCTCGGCGTCCTCCACCGGCACGTTCGCGTCGCCGCCCCCGTGCCACAGACGGACCGGGACCGTCACGTCCGCCGGCGAGACGCCCCACCCCTCGGCGATCCAGGCGAGTTCGGTGACCGCGCCGTCGCGCGAGCGGCCGAGGGCTTCGAGGAAGTCCGCGCGGACGAGTTCGGCCGCGTCGGCCGGAATCTGGCCGGGGTCGTCGGTGTACTGCGCGAGGACGGTCGACGGTCCGGTCCGCTCGGCCAGCCGAGTCTGCCCCCGGAGGATCGCCCCGAGGAGTCGCGGCGTCGTCGCCGCCAGCCGGCCCAGGAGGCGCTGGAGTCGCGGCGTCGCCGCGGCGACCGACGGCGGCGCCGCTCCGGAGACGAGGTCGATCCGATCGACCAGGTCCGGCCGCGTCGCTCCGAGCGCGAGCGCGTCGGCCGCGCCGCCGGAGAACGCGAGGACGCGCGCCCGCTCGACCCCGGCGTCCGCGAGCAGCGGCTCGACCCACGCGGGCGCGTCTGTCGGCCGGCGCCCCGACCAGTCCGTCGAGCGGCCGAACCCCGGCCGGTCAGGGGCGAGCACACGAATCCCGGCCGCGCGCGCGGCGTCGTCGACGAGCACGCCCAGTCGTCGCGACCCGGGCGTCCCGTGGAGGAAGACGACCGGGTCGCCGTCGGGCGTCCCGCACTCGCCGTAGGCCAGCCGCCGCCCCGCCGTCCCGTACTCGACCGTTCGCGGGTCCTCGGCGTCCGCTGCCGTCGGGGCGGCGCCGCTCCCCCCGGCTTCCGGCGACAGGGTGTCGGTCCCGTTGGGACGCTCACGAGCGGGCGTCGAGTGAGTCATCGATCGATCGTAGGCGAGCCGGACCCTCGGTCGTTGTCCCGGATCAGTACGGTCTTTTATATTGAGCACGACGGAGCGAGCGATGCGGCAGGTCACCTTCGAGACGACGTACCCGCCTGAGGCGGCCCACCCGCTCCATCGGCGACTGACGGGTGACGGGCCGGTGACGCGGGCCGAGCTGCTGATCTGGGGGCCGACGGCCGACGTGACCACGCTCACCTGGTTCGACGCGGAGCCGGCGGCCGTGAACGAGGTGCTCGACGCGGTCGATTCGGCGACCGAAACGCGGCTGGTGGCCGCCGACGGGGGGACCTACGCGTTCGTCCGGCAGTCGGCCTACGAACTCCCCGAGGCCGCGCTGGAAGCGGTCGCCGACTCACGGGTCGCCTTCGTCCCGCCCGTCTCCTTCCGGGGGTCCGGCGCGGCGCGGTTCGAGGCCGTCGGCGAGTCGGACGCGCTCGCGGAGTTTTACCGGGATCTGGACGCCGCCTTCGACACCGAGGTCGTTCGCGTCCGCGAGTTCCGCCGCTGGCCCGAGCCCGCGCGGCTGACCGACCGCCAGCGAGAGGCGCTGGAAGCCGCCGTCGCCGTCGGCTACTACGACGTGGACCGGTCGGGCTCGGTCGCGGACGTGGCGACGGCACTGGACTGCGCACCCAGCACGGCGGGGGAACTCCTGCGGCGGGCGGAGTCGGCCGTCCTGACGGCGTTCGCCGGCGAATCGTGACCGCCCCGGCCCGCCACGGCCGCACGCGTTCGGCCGGCGGCAGGCGTCGCGGCAACCGCAACCTGAAGGGGCGGGCGCCGCGAACGGGAGGTATGCCACCGCTCTCCGAGATCCGGGTCTACCCCGTCAAGTCGCTCGACCCCGAACCCGTCGAGTCGGTCCGGTTGGCCGACTCGGGCGCCATCGAGTCCGACCGCCGCTACGCGCTGTTCGACGCCGACGGCGACTACGTCAACGGGAAAAACGAACGACGGGTCCACCGGATCCGCTCCGAGTTCGACTTCGGCGCGGGCGAGGTCCGTCTGCGCGAGCAGGGGAGCGACGAGTGGGCCCGATTCGACCCCGAGGCCGACCGCGGCGAACTCGAAGCGTGGCTCTCGGAGTTCTTCGGCTACGACGTGACCGTCCGACGCGACGACGAACAGGGGCACCCCGACGACACGTCGGCGGGCGGCCCGACGCTCATCTCGACGGCGACCCTGGAGGCCGTCGCGTCGTGGTTCGACGGCGAGTCCGGCCGCCCGGCCGTCGACGCGGCGGAACTGCGGCGGCGTTTCCGGCCGAACCTCGTCGTCGACGCGCCCGCCTTCTGGGAGGACCGGCTGTACGCCGACCGGGCGTCGACCGTCGGCTTCTCGGTCGGCGGCGTCGAGTTCGCCGGCGTCAACCCCTGTCAGCGCTGCGTCGTTCCGACGCGGGACCCGGACACCGGGGAGTCCGACGACGGGTTCCGCGAGCGGTTCGTCGAGCGCCGCCGGGCGACCCTCCCCGAGTGGGTCGACCGCGACTGGTACGACCACTTCTACCGCCTGATGGTCAACACCCGCGTCCCCGGCGCCCCCGCGACGCTCTCCGTGGGCGACCGCGTCGCCTGCGACCGCGAATCCGCCGCTGACCCCGCCTGACTAACCGGTTCTCGTTCGTGTTCGAACCGACGAGAGAGGGGTGTGCGAACTGGGATAAATCCCATATCGCGATACGGAACCGGGTTCTGCCCGGTGCGGGCGGCCCCGCGGGTTCGGTCGGCCGCCTCGACGCCGTCGGGGGACCGTCACCGTCGCGTCGCTGGCCGGCGTCGCCGTGGCCCGCCCGCCGAAGCGGCCGGTCTCCGCGGAGTCGTTCGTCGCGCTATCGCCGACCGGGAGGGTACCGGTGAGTGTCAGCGTCGCCGCCGCACCGGCGTATCGTCCGAATATTCGAATTCGCGGTCAAATCCCTGTCGGCGACCCCGAGGGAGTGTTCGGTTCGGGCCGCGAGCGGCGTGGTCCGCGTTCGACCCGGAAGCGCGACCGTAATGTGTCCGCTCGCCCAACCGCCGCCGATGGCCGTCACGCTGTCCGCCGAGTCGCTCGCCCCTTTCCGACGGGTCACCCTCTACGACTCGCCGTTCGACGCCCACGACCGCGGCTGCGCAGTCGACCTGTACCCCGGCGACGCCGGCGGCGACACGCTCCGGCCGAACCCCGAGGACGGCCCTCGGATCGACGCGCCCTCGCCGGTCGCGGGCGAGGTGGTCGAGACCCGGACCGTGCGGGCGCCGTCACGACCGTACGCGGCCGAGGAGGACCACCTGATCCTCGTCGACGCCGGCGACGCCGTCGCGCGCGTCCTGCACGTCGACCCCGCCGTCGAACCGGGCGAGCGCGTCGCAGTGGGCGACTCGCTGGGTCGACTCGTCCGCGCCGGGTTCTTCGCGCCGTGGGTCGCCAACCACCTCCACCTGGGGTTTCGCGAGCACGGCGCGAACCACCACCGCGCCGCGGGGTCGCTGCCGGTCGAGATCGACCCGACGCTGGGCGTCGACGCGCTCGACTGGGACGGGACCGGGACGGTGGTCGCGGCGGGCGACACCTACGCGGTCCTCGACTCGCCGACCCACCCCGCCCCGGGCGAGCGCTTCGCCGGCCTCGCCGCGACGGACGCGGGGGGCGAGTCCATCGGAGTCCTCGACGGCGGGCTCCCCCACTACGACTGCGGCGGGCTGCTCCGCGCCCGGGGCCGGCCGTCCGACGCGTTCCTCCTCGGCGAGCGCGTCGGGAGCGTGGACGGCCGCGACGTGGCCTGGACGGACCCGACGGTGCTGGCCGACGGCGAACCGATCACCGGTCTGGCGCTCGCGCTCGGCCGGGAACGGGCGGCCGTGAAACTCGTCGACGAGTCGATGTCGCTCTCCGTCGGCGACGCCGTCTCGGTCGAGTTCCGCCGGCGATAGTCGAGGCGCGGTTCCCCCGACCCGGACGCTCGCCCTATCGAAAACAGTTTGTTCTGACTAGAAGAGATATCCTGCGTCCGCGCCGATCGCTCGCAATGCCCGATCGCGAGACCGCGACGGTCGTCGCTCGCACTCGCGGCGGCGCTCGCGGTCAGACGACGCTGACCGGCGGATCCGTCCGTCCGAGCGTCCCGCTAGCCCAGCGCCTTCTCGAAGCGCAGCAGTTCGTACTCGCCCTCGGTCCGGTGGTCGGTGCCCTCGTAGCCTCGCGAGCGGTAGAAGCGGACGGCCGACCGCTGGCGCTGGGCGGTCCAGAGGAACACCCGGTCGAGCCCGCGCTCGCGGGCCGCGTCCTCCAGCCCGGCGACGACCCGGCCGCCGTAGCCCTCGCGCTGGTGGTCGATGTGGACCGCGATCCGCAGTAGTTCGCCCGCTCCGTCGGGGATCTCCTCGCCCTCGACGGCGAGCCCGCCCATCGCGACGACCTCGCCGTCCCCGTCCTGGCCGCCGACTTCGACCACGAGGAACTCCCCGCCTGTGTCGAGGTAGTTCGCCTCGATAGCGCGGATGTCGTCGTTGTCGGGCACGTCTTCGGGGTTCGAGCCGGCGTCGCGTAGCGCGGTCCGGTGCAGACTCCAGACGGCATCTCGGTCCCGCGGTTCGTATCTGCGGAGCCGACCGGGATCGGTGTCGGGATCCATTCAGGCGAACTCGATGTCGGCCAGCGGCGCGACCTCGCCGAACAGGAAATCGGCGTGTTCCAGGGCGTACTCGCGGTGACCTTCCTCGATGTGGCCGACGGCGTCCTCGACCAGCACCGGCCGGTAGTCTCGCAGGCCCGCGCTGGAGGCGGTGTGGAGCACGCAGACGTTCGCCAGCGTCCCGCAGATCACCAGGTCGTCGATGTCGTGGGCGTCGAGCCACCCCTCCAGCTGGGTCTCGTAGAAGGCGTCGTAGGTGTGTTTCACGACCTCCAGGTCCTCCTTACGGGGGTCGAGCCCGTCGACGATCTCCGCCTCCCAGGAGCCTTCGAGGACGTGTTCGCCCCAGCGGTCGAACTCGTCGTAGTAGTGGGCGTCCTCGAACTGCTCGGGCGGGTGTACGTCGCGGGTCCAGACGACCTCGGCGCCCGCCTCGCGGGCCGTCGACACCGCCTCGCCGACGGGTTCGATCGCGTCTTCGCTCCCCGGTGCGTGGAGGCTGCCGTCGGGGTGGCAGAACCCGTTCTGCATGTCCACCACGACGACCGCCGCGCTGTCGGCGTCGAGTTGCATGACTGGCCGGCGCTACGTGGCGACGACGCAAAAGCCCTGCCGGGAGCATCGCGACGATGGTCTGTTCGGGTTGCGAGTTGAGCAGTGGTTTCGAGTTGCTCATTCGTGGAAGAAACGGGGACGATCGTGACTGCAGATGACAGCACGCGATGAACGTCCTCGACGCGCTCGCGGTCGCTGAGCGGGATATCCGCGCTCTCGGCACCGCCCGCGCGGATAGTGGCCGCTCAGGCGACTACCGGCGCGAGCACGCCTCGCCCGTTCAGTCCACCAGGGACCGCACGGCACCGCAACGGTAACTGCCCCGCACAGCACCGCAGGCAGCCACGAGCCTCCCCAGCCGATTCGCTCGCCTTCGGCTCTCTCATCCCTCGCGCGGCTATTTCGAGCGGCCCGCCAAAAGGCGGGCACGCTCGACAGCACGCGCCGACCGCACTGCAACCACAACACTCTGCACTGACCGCCGACTCACTCCACGGCGACGCCGATGTCCATCTCGTAGCGCACCAGTGACTCGCCGTCGTCGCTCAGTACGAACGTCCCGCGGAAGGTTTCGCCGGCGACGAGATGCGGGAGCCACACCCGGTCGTCGATCCACATCTCGTCGTAGGGTACCGCCTCCGTGGGGTACCACTCCGGGACGGCCTCCTCGGTCGTCTCGGGCTCGCTCTCGACGCCGTCGCGGCGAAGACGTGGACGTGCATCGAGTCGTCGACGACGGGATGGCAGAGCGTCGCCTCGGTCGGCTCCATACTGGGGGAGCGTCCCGCCGGCTCGGCTTCGATCCATCGCCGCGCGACACCACTCGTCGAACCGCCCGACGCCCGCTTCACTTCCGTCGAGCCCAGGGCGGTTCCGCGGGACGCCGACCAGTTTTCGGCCCGACGGTCGGGAAAACATACCGTCTGCTGGCGGTTGCGTTCCACTTTCGCCCCGACTGGCAAACGGTTAAGTGGCGCGGGGAGCGTGGTGAAAGTAATGACGGAGGACCCCGAGGAGGGGATGCTGTCGTGGGACGAGTCGGTGTTCCGCGACGAACACGTCTTCGAGATCGACTACCTGCCGGAGACGTTTCTCCACCGCGACACGCAGATGGAGACGCTGAAGTACGCGCTCCGCCCTGCCGTCCGGGGCTCGCGACCGCTCAACGTCGTCGCGCGCGGGCCGCCGGGGACGGGCAAGACCACGGCGGTCCAGAAGCTGTTCGGCGAACTGCGCGCCCAGACCGACGTGAAGACGGTGCGGGTCAACTGCCAGGTCAACTCCACCCGGTACTCGGTGTTCTCGCGGCTCTTCGAAGGGGTGTTCGACTACGAGCCGCCCTCCTCGGGCATCTCGTTCAAGAAGCTGTTCTCCCAGATCACCGACCAGCTGGTCGACGACGACCGCGTGCTGGCGGTCGCGCTCGACGACGTGAACTACCTCTTCTACGAGGACGAGGCCTCCGACACCCTCTACTCGCTCCTGCGCGCGCACGAGGAGCAGGGCGGCGCGAAGATCGGCGTCGTCTGCATCTCCTCGGACCTGGATCTCGACGTGATCGACGCGCTGGACACGCGCGTCCAGAGCGTCTTCCGTCCGGAGGACGTGTACTTCCCGAAGTACGACCAGACGGAGATCGTCGACATCCTCGAAGAGCGGGTCGACCGGGGGTTCCACGAGGGCGTGATGGACGCGCCGGTCCTCGACCGGGTCGCCGAGTGTACCGAGGAACAGGGCGGGGACCTGCGCGTCGGCATCGACCTGATGCGCCGTGCGGGGCTCAACGCCGAGATGCGCGCGAGCAAGGCCATCGAGATGCAGGACGTCGAGAAGGCCTACGACAAGTCCAAGTACGTCCACCTCTCGCGGCGCCTGCAGGAACTCTCGGAGGCCGAGAGCGCCCTGCTGGAGGTGATCGCCGAGCACGACGGCAAGCGCGCCGGCGACATCTACGACGTGTTCAACGACGAGACCGGGCTGGGCTACACCCGCTACTCCGAGGTGACGAACAAGCTCGACCAGCTGGGGATCATCACCGCCAGCTACGCCGACGTGGAGGGACGGGGCCGCTCGCGGGAACTGACGCTGAACTACGACGCCGACGCGGTGCTGGAGCGGCTCTGAGGGACGTCCGACACTCGTTCACAGGGCCTGCAAACGCTTTTTTCACGCGCGAGCGCTCGGTTCGATATGCACTCCGATGCCCGTGGAACTGCCAGGCGCCACTGGGCCGACATCATCGGTTGCCGCCCCGAGTCGGTCTTCGACTCGGCGACGACGGTGACGGAATGGGGCCAGAACGGCGTCGAAATTCTCTGTTGGGAGAGCGGCGGGGCCGTCGGCGCACCGCCCGCATTTCTCGAGGCGCTCCGGGAGCACGCCGACCACGTCCCGTTCGATATCGACCGCAAAGGGGCACGGGCGCTGGTCGAACCCGTGGCGGCAGTCGACGACGTGCTCGGTCCCCAGTTCGTCGAGTACTGCGACGAAACCACCTTCGATCCCGTCGAACGCGGGGTCCGGCGGATCGAGCCCCGTCGACTCGACTGGCTCCGCGACCCCTGTCCGGTCGAGGAGTGGGTGCGTTCGGGACTCGCTGTCGATGCCGACGTACCGACGTTCGCAGTGCTTCGAGCCGACCGACCGGTCGCGGCGGTCCAGTACGGCGTCGTCGACGGTGTGGCGAAACTCGCGGTCGCTTCGCACCCGGCACACCGCGGCGAGGGGCACGCCAAGGCGGCGGTCTCTGCGGCGACCGCCCACGCGCTCGACCGCGGGCATCTCGTGGAGTATCGGACGGTCGAACGGTGGACGGCCTCTGTGGCGCTGGCCGGGGGACTCGGGTTCGAACGGGTCGCACGGAGCCTGCTGGTCGAATTGAAATAGTCCGGTGCTGACGGGCGAAGGTTTATCGCCGAAACCGAGCAACGTCTGCGTATGGCAAGCGCGACCGACGACCCCGACGGCGACGGTCCCGACGGCGTCGAGTTCGTCCGGGAGGACGACGGGACAGTCACCGCACGGGACCTAGAGACGGGGCTCGCACGCGGTGGCGACAGCCGCGCGGAGGCGCTCGCACAGCTCGCGGAGGTACTCGAACTCCACGAGGGCGGCGGCGAGTCCATCGAAAACCCCGACGAGTTCCTTCGAGACGAACTCGATGTCGATCCGGACGAGCGCGACGCCGACGGACCGCTCCCCGAGTTTCTTCGTTGACTGCTGATGGTGCGGACGACGTTCTCGGGACGGGAGATCATCGCTGTCCTGACCGACTTCGGGTACGAACCTGTCTCCCGATCCGGGAGTCACGTTCGACTCCGGTACGAGAACGCCGACACCGGAGAGGTCAGAAACGTAGACGTTCCGATGCACACGGAAGTTCGGATCGGAACACTACACTCGATCGCCGACCAGTGCGGCGCCGAAGCGTTCGAGGCGTGGTGCCGCTGGATCGACGACCACGCGTAGGTTACAGTGCCACCAGTGGCACGACACGACGGGCACGTCGACGGCCGCCAGCTACGCCGACGTGGAGGGGCGGGGCCGCTCGCGGGAGCTACCCCTCAACTACGACGCCGAAGCCGTCCTCGACCGGCTGTAGCGGACCGACGGTTCCCGCACCGGCCGCCCCCGCGACGTTCTCCGAACGGCGGTACCGACCGAGGCGTCGGTTCGGCGATCCGCGGGAACGAGCCGGTGTCCGTCGCCGTCCCAGCGCCCCGTCAGCAGTTGTTTCCCTGACCGAAATATATAAACGTGCCTTTCACGAACTATGGATTAGACAAGTCTAATTTTTGGATTTGGTGCTAAGTCATGTCACACGATACAGACGACCAACAGGCAGTGACGCGACGGGACGCGCTCCGCGCCGGCGGCGCGGCGATGCTGGCGGGTGTGGCCGGTTGCACGGCGCTCCCGAGCGCGCCGGTCGAGGCCGGGAGCGACGGCGACGGCGGGAGCGAGCCGGTCGCCGTGGCGTCCTTTTTCAGCTTCTTCGACTTCGGCCGACGGATCGCCGAGGGGACCCCGCTGACGGTGGAGAACCTCGTCCCGACGGGGTTGCACGGCCACGGGTGGGAGCCCAACGCCAGCATCACCCGGCGCATCATCGAGGCGGACGCGTTCGTCCACGTCGGCGAGGAGTTCCAGCCCTGGGCCGACCGAGCTATCCGGACCATCGAGGGCGACGGCGTGGACACGGCGCTGATCAACGTCCGGGAGGGGATCGAACTGGTGGACCTCGCCGCGTCGCTGGACCGCGACGAGGAGGGCGTCGGCGCCCAGCGCGGGAAGGACCCGCACTTCTGGCTGGATCCGCGGCGCGCGAAGCGGTCCGTCGACAACATCGCCGACGGGTTCGCGGAGATCGTCCCAGAACACGCCGACGCCCTCCGCGAGAACGCCGAGACGTACAAGTCCGACGTGCTCGACCGTATCGACGCGGACTACGAGGCCATCTTCGACCGGTCCGGCCGCGACGTCGTCCAGCTGGCCGCGCACAACGCCTTCCAGTACCTCGGGGTGCGCTACGGCGTGCGGATGCGACCGCTGGTGACCAGCCTCGCGGCGAGCGGCGACGTCAAGCCCGCCGACATCCGCGAGGCCGAGCGAGTCATCCGCGAGAACGATATCAAGTATATCGCCAACGGCGTCTTCGAGTCCCAGCGCCCCGCCCAGCAGCTCGTCCGCGAGACGGACGTGGAGGCGTACTTCCCCGTGACGCCGTACGCCGGCGTCCACGAGGAGTGGGTCGCACGGAACTGGGGCTACGAGGAGATCGCGTACAACGTCAACATGCCGACGCTCGACATCGTCCTCGGCAACGAGACGCCCGAGAACGCGGCGCCGTCGGCCGAGTGGCTCGAACAGTGGCGGAACTTCGAACCGAGATGAACTCGCAGAATATCGACTCCGGAACCGCGGAGAGAGCGGACGAGCGGACGACCACAGCGGCGGACGCGGAGGCCACGGCGAGCGAGCCGGTCGTCGATCTCGCGGGCGTCACCTTCGGCTACACGGCGACGCCGGTGGTCGAGGACGTGTCGCTGGCCGTCGACCCGGGCGAGTACGTCGCGGTCGTGGGCCCGAACGGTTCGGGGAAGTCGACCCTGATGCAGCTGATGCTCGGGCTGCTCGAACCCGACGCGGGACGGGCCCGCCTGTTCGGCGAGCGCGCCGACCGCTTCGACGACGGCGAGCGGGTCGGCTACGTCTCCCAGCACGCCAGCGCCGCGAAGGAGATGCCCATCACCGTCCGCGAGGTGGTGAAGATGGGTCGGTTCCCCCACGTCGGGTTCGGGCGGCTATCGAGCGAGGACTGGGCCGTTGTCGACGAGGCGCTGGCGACCGTCGGGATGACGGCGTTCGCCGACCGGCGCGTCACGCAGCTGTCGGGCGGACAGCGCCAGCGCGCGTTCATCGCGCGGGCGCTGGCGGGCGAGGCCGACCTGCTCGTCTTAGACGAGCCGACCGTCGGCGTCGACGCCGAGTCGGTCGACGCCTTCTACGACCTGCTGGCGGCGCTGAACGCCGAGGGGATCACCGTCCTGCTCATCGAGCACGACCTCGGGGCGGTCGTCGAACACGCCGACCGCGTCGTCTGTCTCAACCGCGAGGTGTACTTCGACGGGCCGACCGACGAGTTCGTCGACAGCGACGCGCTGGCCCGTGCGTTCGGGCCCGGGGCGCGGTCGCTGGCGGGGGTCGACGGATGAGCGCGGGAGCGGCGGCCGCGCTCGCGGCGACCGTCCTCGCCGCCGTGGACCCGTCGCTGGTGACCCCGTCGGTCGTGGACCCGTCGCTCGCGCTCCCCCTGCAGGGCGGGCTGGGCGCCGTCGGCGACCTCGTCTTCGGCGTCCTCCTGTGGGTCTTAGAGCAGTGGTACTGGCTGATGGACTGGGCGTACTACCTCACGGGCCTGGAGATGCTGAACCCGCGCTTCCGGTTCATGCAGCGGGCGATACTCGTCGGGCTCTGCGTCGGCGTGATGGCGCCGCTCATCGGGACCTTCCTCGTCCACCGACAGCTCGCGCTCATCGGTGACGCGCTGGCCCACACCGGGTTCGCCGGCGTCGCCGTCGGGCTGTTCCTCAACGCCGTCATCGACCTGGGGGTGTCGCCGTACCTCACCGCGGTCATCGTGGCGATGATCGCCGCGCTCTGTATCGAACTCATCTCCGAGACCACCGACGCCTACAACGACGTGTCGATGGCGATCGTCCTCTCGACGGGGTTCGCGCTGGGAACGACCCTCATCAGCCTCAACGCGGGCGGGCTCGCCGTCGGCGTCGACCAGTTCCTCTTCGGGAACCTCTCGACGGTGTCGCCACAGAGCGCGGCCATCCTCCTGGTGCTGTTCGCCGTCATCGTCGGGACGGTGGCCGTCACGCGCAACCAGCTGCTGTACGTCACCTTCGACGAGACCGCGGCCGAGGTCTCGGGGATCCCCGTCAACTGGTACAACCGCGTGATGGTGATGCTGACGGCGATGGTCGTCGTCGGCGCGATGCAGATCATGGGCGTCATCCTCGTCGCGGCGATGCTCGTGGTCCCGGTCGCCGGTGCGACCCAGGTGTCCCGGAGCTTCTCCGAGTCGCTCGTGGTCTCGGTCGTCCTCGCGGAACTGGCGGTGTTGCTGGGCATCGCCGCCGCCTACTACGGCGGGGTCACGGCCGGCGGGGTCATCGTCCTCTTCGCCGTGGGGATCTACGTCTGTGCCGTCGCGGTCGGCAAGATCCAGTCCGCCCGCGGCGAGCGGACCACGCCAGACACGGGGAGTATCGAGGCCGACGGCGCCGATATCGGGCTCGCGGCCGAGGACGACTGACCGGCGCGGCCGCCGGTGGCGACTCCCGCGACACTCGGCGGCGATGCGAGGGGAACCGCGGCGTCAGGCGGGCTCCGACGACTCGGGCACCGGCACGACCACGACCGGCACGGCCACGTCACCGAGCAGCGCGCGAACCGTCGAGCCGAGCGCGGAACCGGCGGCCGGGCCGTCACCGTCGCCGCTCGCCGCTGGGTCACCCCGGCGCGGCCCGAGCAGGAGCGCGTCGGCGTCTCGCTCGGCGAGGACGGTTCGGATCTCGTCGGCGGGGTCGCCCGTCCGTTCCAGCACGTCGACGGTCGCGGGCAGCAACCGCGACCGGGCGACGTTGGCGGCGTCGCCGGCGTCGCGGGCGTCGAGGTCGGGCTCCGAAGCCGTGAGCACGACGACCTCGTCGTCGGCGCCGAGTCGGTCGGCGAGGTAGTCGGCGGCCGCGGCGGTCGTGTGGACCGACGCGGTCGCGAGGAGATAGCGGGTCACACCGGACGAGTGGCGCCGCGGCTACTCGAAGGCGACGAACTGCGTCCGGCAGTCGACGCAGACGAGCGCCCGCAGCGGGTGGCCCTCGGCGTCGGTGCGCGGCGGGCCGCAGCAGCCGCCGGCCTTGCGGGCTTCGAGGTCGGTCCCGCAGACCGGGCAGTCGTCGAGGTAGACGGAGAGGCCGTGGGCGGCGACCGCCCGGCGGTCCGCGTCGAGGTCGGCGGTTTCCGCCAGCGCGAGCGCGGCGGCCGTCTCGGCGACCGCGACGGGTCGGCGTAGCCACACCTCCCCCGCGGGCTCGCTCGACCCGTCCGAGAGCACGACGAACGTTCGCTCGCCCTCGGTCACCGCCTCGGCGCTCGTCGCGGTCGGCGCCACGGCGAGCGTCGCGGCCGCGAGGTCGTCGGGCGGGAGCGCGCGGAGCCGTTCGACCGCCGTCCGCCGGTGTTCGTCGAAGTCGGCCGCGAGTCGCGCGTCGCCACCGGTCGCGTCGACGACGCCCGCCTCGACCAGGTCGGCGAGCATCGCCTCGCCGTCGGCCGTCGTCGCCTCCGCGAGCGTCGCCGGCGTCGGGTCGTCGGTTCCCGGTTCCTCCCCGCCGGACACCGAGTCCGCGGGCGCGGCTCGGACACCGTTCGACCGGTCGGCTCTCCGGAGTCGTCGCATGGCTCGCGGTTCGGCGGTCGCCCGTTTGAGCGTATCGTCGGTTCGGTCGCCTAGGCGTGGATTACGGCCCGTAGGCGGTCGCTACGGCGACGGGAGGTCCCAGGTGTCGGTCGTCACGCCGTCGACGCCGCGGTCGGCCAGCCCCCGGACCGTCGCCGACCGACTCTCCCGGTCGCCGGCCGCCGCGTCCAGTCCCCAGGCGTAGACGCCGAACCCGGCGTCGTGGGCTCGCTCGACGAGGGCGCGACCGCCGGGGTCGAGACACAGCCCCGCGGGCGGGTGGACGTTCGCGCAGTCCAGCGCGGCCGCGAGGTCAAGGTTCGCGATCGGGTGGTCGCCGAACAGCAGGCCCGTCTCCGGGTCCCACTCCGAGCGGGCGATCTCGGCCAGCGCCGGCGCCGAGAACGACGAGAGGCGAACGGGCGGCCGGTCCGTCCGGTCCAGCGTCGCCTGCACGTCCCGCCAGAGGCCGGGCTCTTTGAGTTCGACGTGGAGCGTCGTTTCGACGGGGGCGGCGTCGAGAATCTCGGCGAACGTGGCGACGGGCTCGTCGGAGCCGTCGACGCGCAGGCCCCGCAAGGCCGCCAGGTCGAGGTCGGCGACGCGGCCGGTCCCGTCGGTGAAGCCGTCGACGCGCTCGTCGTGGGCGGCGACGAGTTCGCCCGAGCCGCAGCGCCGGAGGTCGACCTCGACGGCGGGGAGGTGGCGCGCGGCCGACGCGACCGCCCGGGCGGTGTTCTCCGGACCGTGGTCGGGGCAACCCCGGTGACCGACGAGTTCCATGCGGTATGTCGGGCACCCGTCATCAAATCGGCGGCGACCGTTTCGACAGCGGGGCCGGCGGTAACCCGCGGTTATCCCGAGCGTGTCAGCGGATGGCGGACTATACCTTAGTCTGGCAGCATCGATCGTGAGAGATATGTCCCAGAACTCATCGTCGGGAGCGGAGAGTGGGCCCGGAGCGTCGAGTTCGCGGCGGCGGTTCGTCAAGGCCGTCGGCGTGGCCGGCGCGGTCGGGCTCGCCGGCTGCCAGGACGGCGCGGGGCCCGGAGCAGGTAACGGAACGGACGGGACCGGAGACGGGACGGGCGGCGACGGCGGTGGCGGCGGTGGCGGCGGGACCGTCGAGATGGCGATGCCGTCGAACGTCACCGACCGGGCCGAGGACACCCGCCAGGCGCTGTACGACGCCGGCCTCTCGGAGGACATCGAGGTGACCTTCCTCTCGACCTCGGAGATATCCGGCGACGTGCAGGCCCAGTACCGCAGCTGGCTCAACGCCGGCCGCGAGACGCCGGACGTGTTCCGGATGGACAGCGGGTGGACGATCCCCTTCATCGTCCGCGACCAGCTCGTCAACCTCAGCGAGCGGCTCTCCCAGGAGGCCCAGTCGATGCTCGACGAGCACTACTTCGAGGCGCCCCTGGAGAGCGCCCGCGCGCCCGCCCAGGCGGTCGGCGGCGGCGGGGGCGACACCGACACCGGGACCGGGATGGGAGGCGGCCCGCGTGGCGAGCTGTACGGCGTCCCCTGGCAGGTCGGCTTCCCGACGATCCAGTACCGGCAGGACCTGGTGACCGACGCGGGCTTCGACCCCGAGGGGAACAACTGGGGGACCGAGCCGATGACCTGGCAGCGGTTCTCGGAGGTCATCGCCGAGACCCACGGCAACGCCGACGTGGAGTACGGCTTCAACTGGCAGGGGACCGACTACGTCGGCCTCGCCTGCTGCACGTTCAACGAGTTCATGAGCACCTGGGGCGGCGCCTACTTCGGCGGCCGGGATACCCTCTTTGGCCCCGTCGGCGACCGCCCGGTCACGGTGAACGAGGAGCCCGTCCACCAGGCGCTGCGGATGGTCCGGGCGCTCATCCACGGCTCCGACGACGAGCAGGCGCTGGACGGCTACCGGCAGATCTCGCCCAACGCCGTCCTCGAGTGGACGGAGGGGCCGTCGCTGTCGCCCTTTACGAACGGCAACGCCGTCGCCCTGCGGTACTGGCCCAGCGGCATCTTCGAGGCGGCGACCGCCTTCGAGGAGTCCGGCGACCTCTCGCCGGACGACCTGGGGACGATGCCGATCCCCTACGCGGTCAGCCAGGAGGAGTCCGAATACGAGGGGATCGGCGGCACCGCCTCGGCGCTGGGCGGGTGGCACCTCACCGTCAACCCCAACTCACAGAACGTCGACGCGGCGGTCCAGGTGATCGAGGCGACGATGCAGCAGAGCTTCCGGACGTTCCAGTTCAGCGAACTCGGCTACCTCACCGGCGACCGGCGGCTGTTCGACCCCGAGAACGTCGGCGACGTGGACCCGTGGGGCCCCCACCTGGAGACGCTCCGGGTGGCCGGCGAGAACGCCATCCCGCGGCCGGTGACGGTCGTCTGGCCCGACCAGTCCTCGCAGATCGCCAGTCGCGTCAACGCGGTGATCGCCCAGCAGCAGGCCCCAGAAGAGGCGATGTCCGCGCTCGCGGGGAGCCTCGAAGAACTCGAACAGAGCGTCTAACATGGCGACCAGCGACGAACACGGCCGCGGCCGCCTGCGGTCGGCGGCGGTCGCCCCGGCCAACTGGACCGAGCGTCTCTCCGAACAGGGGTTCGCGTACGTCCTCCTCGTGCCCACGCTGTTGCTCGTCTCGACGATGGCGCTGTGGCCGCTGGTCAGCACCTTCGAGATGTCGCTGCGCGCCGACGCCCTGTTCTCGGCGGAGTACGTCGGCGAGTTCGTCGGCTTCGAGAACTACGTCGAACTGCTGACCGGCGAGCGAAACGCCGTCCTCGGCAGCCCCTTCCTCGACTTCGGCCAGCCGTTCCAGAGCGCGCTCACGGTGACGCTCATCTACGTGGCCATCGCGGTCACCCTGGAGACGGTCATCGGCTTCGGGCAGGCGCTCGTCCTCGACCAGAGCTTCCGCGGGCGCCGGTGGGTCCGCGTCGCGATCCTCATCCCGTGGGCGGTGCCCATCGCCATCCAGGGGCTCATCTTCTGGCTGTTCTTCCAGCCGGGGATCGGCGTCGGCACCGACGTGATGCAGAGCCTGGGCGTGTTCTCGGCGAACCCGCTGATCAACACCACCGACACGCTGATCATCGTCATCGTCGCCGACGTGTGGAAGACCTCGGCGTTCATGGCGCTGCTCATCCTCGCCGGCCTCCAGAGCGTCGACCGCAGCCTCTACGACGTGGCGAAGGTGGCCGGCGCCTCGAGGGTCCAGCAGTTCCGCTACATCACCTTCCCGCTGGTGCTGCCGGCGCTCCTCGTGGCGCTGCTGTTCCGGACCATCCAGTCGATGCGCGTCTACGGTATCATCGAGACGACCGGCGGCTGTTCGACCCTGCCGTCGCTGACCTGCCTGGTCGTCTCTACCTTCCGGTCGGGACGCTACGCCACCTCCGCCGCCGTCGCGTTCATCACCGCCGGCATCGTCGCCCTGGTCGCGCTGGTGTACATCGTCAAGTTCGCCGACCTGGAGGTGGGCGCCTGATGGCCCCCCAGACGGTCGAGGAGAGCGAAAGCGACGACGACGGCCCGATCGCCCAGCGCACCCGGGCGGCCATCCGCAACCCCGGCGACGCCTACCAGTTCCTGTTCTACGTCGTCACGGTTTTCTTCCTCGTGACGACGCTGTTTCCCTTCTACTGGCTGCTCGTGCTGGCGCTGACGCCCGGCGACCGGATGACCGACATCGGCCTGCTGCCCAACGGGTTCAACCCCGCCTCGTTCGTCGAGATGTTCCAGCGGCTGCCGTTCCACGTCTACATGTTCAACAGCATCGTCATCGCGCTGACGACGACGCTCATCGTCCTCCTCGTCGCCAGCTTCGCCGGCTACGCCTTCGGCCGCCTGCAGTTCCGCGGCAAGACCGCCCTGTTGCTCGTGCTGCTGGCCATCTCCTACTTCCCGCCGGCGGCCTTTATCATCCCCCTCTTCCAGTTCTTCACGGGCAACGTCGAGATCCTCACGCTCCCCGCCGTCGGGACGATATCGAGCCCGAACTGGTTCAACACGCCCGGGGCGATGGTGACGCCGTTCAGCGCGCTCTTTCTCCCCCTCTCTATTTTCATCCTCACGACCTTCTACAGCCAGATCCCCGACGGGCTGGAGGACGCGGCCCGCGTCGAGGGCGCCACCCGCATCGGCGCCCTCTTTCGCGTGATCATCCCGCTGTCGGCGCCGGGGGTCGCCACGGCCGGCGTCCTCACCTTCATCGGCGTCTACAACGAGTTTTTCATCTCGTTCCTGATGACCGACGGGCAGGCACAGAACTGGGCGCCCATCGTCTGGGGCGTCGTCAACTACCAGGGCCAGTATCAGGCCTTCTACAACCTGATGGCGGCGGCGAGTATCGTCGGCGTCCTCCCCGTGGTGATCCTCGTCGTGATCGCCCAGGAGCGCATCGTCAGCGGACTCACTGCGGGCGCACTCAAGGAGTAACACAATGGGAGAAGTCAGACTCGAACACGTCACGAAACGCTACGCGGACGTCACGGCGGTCGACGACATGAATCTCGACATCGAGGACGGCGAGTTCGTCACGCTCGTCGGCCCCTCGGGGTGTGGCAAGTCGACCACGCTCGAAACCATCGCCGGCCTCACCATCCCCAGCGAGGGGACGATCACCATCGCCGGCGACGACGTGACGACGAAACCGCCGAAAGACCGCGACATCGCGATGGTCTTTCAAAATATCGCGCTGTTCCCCCACATGGACGTCCACGACAACATGAGCTTCGGGCTCCGGCTGCGCGACTTCGACGGCGACGAGATCGACCGCCGCGTCGAGCGCGCCGCCGAGATCCTCCAGATCGAGGAGCTGCTCGACCGGATGCCCGACGAGCTCTCGGGCGGCCAGCGCCAGCGGGTCGCCATCGGCCGCGCCATCGTCCGCGAACCCGCCGTCTTCCTCATGGACGAGCCGCTGGCCAACCTCGACGCCAAGCTCCGGGTCCACATGCGCACGGAACTCCAGCGCCTCCACAAGGAACTAGACACGACCATCATCTACGTCACCCACGACCAGGCCGAGGCGATGACGATGTCCGACCGCATCGCCGTCATGAACGAGGGCCACCTCCAGCAGATCGCGCCGCCGCTGGTGTGTTACGACGAGCCGGCGAACCTGTTCGTCGCGGGGTTCATCGGCTCGCCCGGCATGAACTTCGTCGAGGGGACCGTCGAGGCCGAGGAGATACGGACCGAGGGGTTCGACGTGGCGTTCGACCCCGCGCAGGTCCCCGAACTCGTCGAGGGCGACGACGTGACCATCGGCGTCCGCCCCGAGGACGTCTACCCCGCCAGCGAGGCCGGCGAACTCGCCAACCCCACCCGGCGCATCCGCGCCCGGACGGACGTGCTCGAACCGATGGGCGACCAGATATTCGTCTACCTCGTCCTGCGCGGCGAGGACGCCGCCGGCGCCGACACCGGTACCAGCGGCGCCGCCAGCGCCCACGGCGCCGACGAACTGCTGATGAGCGTCGAGCCCGACAGCGACCTGGCCGGCGACGAGGACATCGAGGTCGTCCTCGACCGCCGGAAGATCCACGTCTTCGACACGGAGACCGGCGACGCGGTCTGCCACGACATCCTCCGCTCGGAGGCGATGGGCGGCGGCCACCCCGGCGCCCGGGAGGAGACCTGATGGTCTCGACCGCCACCTGGCTGTACTTCGGCATGGGGACCCTGCTGTTTTTTTTTCTGGGTCTACGGCATCTGGGCGTTCGCCCGCGACATGCGCCGGACGTACGTTCCGGGTGTGCGGGAGTGGATCGCCCGTCGCCGGGAGTCGAAGGCCGAGCAGGAGCGCGAACGGGAGCGCGAGGAGAAGGAGAAGCAGCTGTATTGAATTGTCGTCCCGCCGACGGTTCCCCCGACCGCCGGAACCCTTATCACGAATTATCTGCAATTCGTAACCGAGATGGCGAAGTCCCCGACGGGGTCGAGCCACCCGCCGATCCGACACCTCCAGACTGTGGTCGACGTGTTGGAGACGCCCGCACTGGCCCGGATCTACGCTCACATTCTCGATGATGGTCCGGTGACCGTCGCCGACCTCGTCGAGGATCTCGGCGTGCCGCAGGGAACGGCGTACGACTACGTCGAGAAACTGGAGACTGCCGGCCTCGTCGAGAAGGTCCGCGACCAGCGGCCGTGCGAGTACGCCGCCGAGCCAGTCACGCTCACGCTGACGACGGACGGGAACTCCCGAACCATCGCTCCGGCGTTGATCGCGGCCGTCGCGCGTCGCGAGGACGACGGCGACATCGACACCTTCGTCGACCGTCACGGCCTCGACGGCCTCGCTCAGGCGCTCGATTACGCCGCCGAGTACGTCGAGGGCTCGGTCAACGCCCGCATCGCGGCCCGCGAACTCGACGTCTCACCGCTCGAAGCCGAGATCGTCTTGCAGGCGCTCGAACCGGTCGTCGAAACCTACGCCGTCGGAGAATGACGACCGCCTACGTCGCCGATACCGGCGTTTTCGTCCGCTGTGGTGGCCCCGACAACGACAAGTTCCAGCGGCTGCGCGGGGCGGTCTGTCGGGCTGGCGTTACGCTCAGCGTGCCGCGGCGCGTGTACGAAGAACTCGGCGGTGACTCGATCGCCGACGAGTACCCGTCCGGAGATATCCCGTGTTCGACGGGCTTTGAGGAAGGATGGATCGTCGTCGCCGCGGAACTCGACTACGCGAACCCACTCGTCTCGACGGTCATGGACGACGCGCGGCGAGTGATCGCGAACGAAACCGGGCGTGAGGAAGACGGTATCGAAAAGGCGGATACGGCACTGGTCGGCCTCGCCGCCCAGTTACTCGACGGCGGTGACGCAGAGGGTGTCGACCTCCTGACGACGGACAGACCGGCTGGACGGGCGGCCGAGCGGTTACTTCCAGAGCACGGGTTCGAGGGACAGATCGAATACCGGTACGTCAGCGAGTCGTATCTGGAGAGCGTGACAGCGGCGGATTTTCTGTGAGATAGGGGGTTCGTACCGCCCCACGGGCGATCGACGACTAGTACAACTGGAAGGACTCGACGGCGGACTCCTCGCCGCCGCGGCGCCACAGCACGGAAACTCGCTCGACGAGGCCGAGCTTCGCTTGGACCGTCGCGCCGGCGATGCCGTCGCCGGGCGCCAGGTCGCTCAGTTCGTGCCAGGCGACCGTCCGACCGGTCTCGGGGTCGGGCGGGTACTCCTCGGCGACGCCGGTCAGGAACACCTCCTCGGCGGGCAGATCCTGGCCGTCGACGTGGCGGACGGTCAACCGGTCCAGCGCGTCGTCGGCACCCCGGTGGATGGCCTCGAAACAGGCCACGCCGCGCTCGCAGTCCGCCACGCGGAACGCGCCGAGTTCGACCGGTTCGCCGTCGCGAATCCACGAGATCCGGACGGCGTCGACCAGCGCAGGCTCGACGACCAGCGACCGGCCGGCGATCCCGTCTTTGGGGCCTACATCGGCCAGCTCGGCCCACGAGTAGGTGAAACCGGACTCGCGGGCGGGCGGCCAGTCGAACGCGACCCCGGAGACGGCGACTTCCCCGGCGGACAGGTCCCGACCGGCGACGTGGGTGAGCGTGAGGCTGTCGGGGCCGTCGTCGGCGCGCTCGCGGTCGCTCTCGAAGCAGGCCACGTCGCAGTCGGGTGTGGCCGTCCGTCCGCCGATGGCGCCGCAGCCAGTGAGGCCGGCGAGCGAGCCGGTCCCGACGGTTCGCAAGAGACTCCGACGAGTCGGTGTCACGGTCCGACGTGTCGCTCCAGTTGGAAATAGGTTCGGCCGGCCCGCCGCATCGTGTTCAGATAAGCTGATTCCATGCGAAGCTGAACGATCTGAGCCAATCGTCAGCTGTTTCTGTTTCGGCGTTGCTGAAACAGTTTGAGAAGCATATAGTTCGCCGCTTTATTTCTCTAAAGACACGTTCAACAGCGTTCCGATTTCCATGTTTTTCGTATCTGAAATCGAAGCCATGTCGGTGACACGCAGCTTGTAACGATTTGGAGCCATCGACGAGAAACACGGCATCGTCAACGTCGTGTTTCTCGCTGAGCTCGGCGAGAAATGACTGAGCAAGAACCTTCGTTGTAGTTGGTCTCAGCTTTGTATGCAGCAGTTTGTTCGTTTCCGGATCGACAGCAGCGTACAGCCAATACTGCTCGTCGTTGAGTCGGATCACGGTCTCGTCAACCGCGACGTGATCCGGTGAGTGTCCACCTTCGGGCTGTAAATCAGCCTTGTGAACCCAATTATGAACAGTTGAACGAGCACGTTTGACACCGAATACATCAAGAACAGAAACAGTATTCGAAAGTGAGAGTCCAGCCAGATGCAACTGAATACTCAGCTTCATCAACAGTCGCGGTGTCGCTTCTCGATCCACAAAATCTAAGTCGAATTGGTCGAGATTACCGCCGAGGCTAGCGTTTTCGGGCATGAATCACTCAGAAAACGCTACGCCTCACCTTTCAAACCTTATCTGAACACCGCGGCCCGCCGGGACGCTCACACCGACCCGGACGGCCGCAACAGGTGCGCGCGCCCCGCAGCCAGCCCGATCAGCAGCCCGGTGAAGTGGGCGATCAGGGCGACGCCGGGGCCGGCGGTGACGACGGTGACGGCGCCGGCGACGACGACGAACACGCCGAGTTGCGCTCGCGGGGACAGCGGCGTCCGGTCCAGCAGCGTGTCGCTCATGCGGTTGCCCGCCAGCACGTACCCGACCAGCCCGGCGATGCCGCCGCTGGCGCCCAGCACCGCGACGCCGGGGCCGGGGCCGAGCAGGCCGCTGACCCACACCTCGGCGAGCCCGGCGAGCGCGCCGGTCGCGAGGAAGAAGGCGTGAAAGCGCAGCCGCGAGGTCCGGCGTTCGAGGTACAGCCCGACCAGCAGGAGGACGGCGACGTTGGCAAGCAGGTGGCCGACCGAGAGGTGGGCGTAGACGCTGGTGAGGAGCGTCCACGGTCGGTCGCCGACCGGCGGCGCGAGCGCGAACGCGAAGGGGATCTGCAGCAGCGCCACGACGCGCTGGACGAGGAAGACGGCGACGAAGGCGACGACCAGCGTCAGGGTCGGACTCCGGGACACGACCGTGCGTTGGGTCACCGACTACAAGAAGGATCGGCCGTCGGGGACGCCGACGACGAGCGGTCGTCCGTCCGCAACTTTATATCGGAGGGTCCGACCAGTCCGTGCTATGAACGCGACGGCGGTGGCGGAACCGGTCCCAGCGGCGGAGAGACCGTCGTTCGGCGCCGCGCCGAAATCGAGCGACGCGAGCGGGGTAGCGAGGCAACGACAACGCTTAAGCGGAGCGCAACCATGCCAACGGCTATACTAATGGGAGCGATCGAGGAGGTCTACGCGGATCTCGATACGGACGTCTCCGAGGAGGAGTTCCGCGAGGCCGTCGAACAGAAGGTCGAGCAGATGGGCGGGCTCGCGGACGAGGAGACGGCGGCGATGCTGATCGCCCACGAGCTCAACGAAGGGGAGGTCGACACCGTCGCGGACATCGAACCGGGGATGGAGGAGGTGAAGTTCCTCGCGAAGGTGGTCTCGATCGGCGACCTGCGCACGTTCGAACGGGACGGCGAGGACGAGGACGGCCGCGTCGTCAACGTCGAGGCCGCCGACGAGACCGGGACCGTCCGGCTGGCCTTCTGGGACCAGGAGGCCGAGGCCATCACCGAGGGGATGCTCGAAGAGGGCCAGGTGCTCCGGATCGCCGGCCGACCGAAGGACGGCTACAACGGTCTCGAAGTGTCGGTCGACAAAGCAGAACCGGACGACGACGCCGAGATCGACGTGGAGCTGGGCGAGGGGTCGACCGTCGACGCGCTGACGATGGGCCAGTCCGACGTGAACGTCCGGGGGATCGTCCTGGAGACGGACTCGATCCGGACGTTCGACCGCGACGACGGGAGCGAGGGGAAGGTGTCGAACCTCCTGCTGGGCGACGAGACCGGTCGCGTGCGCGTGACGATGTGGGACGAGCGGGCCGACCGCGCGACGGAACTCGACCCGGGGACCGCCGTCGAGGTGGTCGACGGCTACGTCCGCGAGCGCGAGGGCGACCTCGAACTGCACGTCGGCGACCACGGCGCCATCGACGAGATCGACGAGACGGTCGAGTTCACGCCGGAGGCCGACGCCATCGGGGGCGTCGAGATGGACCAGGTGGTCGACCTGGCGGGGGTCGTCCGGTCGGCCGACCCCAAGCGGACCTTCGACCGCGACGACGGCTCGGAGGGGCAGGTCCGGAACGTCCGCGTGCAGGACGACACCGGGGACATCCGCGTCGCGCTGTGGGGCGAGAAGGCGGACAAGGAGATCGCGCCGGGCGACGAGGTGTTCGTCGCCGACGCCGAGATCCAGGACGGCTGGCAGGACGACCTGGAGGCGTCGGCGGGCTGGCAGTCGACCGTGGTCGTCCTCGACGAGGACACCGGTGCGGGCTCGGCCGCGCCCTCGGCTGGCGGTACGGGCGCCGGTGACGGCGGGAACGGCGGTTCGAACGCGGACGCCGGACTCGGCGCGTTCACCGGTGACGGTGACGGCGGCGACTCGGGGACGAGCGACGCAGACGGGTCCGACGGAGCGGCGTCCGACGGAGCGGCGTCCGGCGGGGCAGCGGCGGCCGCCGCGGAGGAGGTGGAGTTCACGGGGACGGTCGTCCAGACGGGCGACCCGGTCATCCTCGACGACGGCCAGGAGACGATGCAGGTCGAGACCGGGGCGGCGCTGACGCTCGGGCAGGAAGTGACCGCCCGCGGCGCGATGGTCGACGACCGGCTCGACGCCGACGACGTGTTCTGACCGCGTAGACGGCCGCTGTCGGCCAGTCGCTGCCGACGTGATTGTGTGCCAACAGTGGATCGCGACGGCAGATCGGCCGTCGAGGGCCCAGAGCGGGTTTCGGAAACGCTTAAGGCCGGAACGGCCCGCCTGTGTTCTATGAGCGTCGAGCTACCGTTCGCGCCGGTCGACACTATTATCCGGCGCAACGCCGGGAGTTTGCGCGTCAGCGCCGAGGCCGCCGAGGAACTCGCCCGCCGCATCCAGGAGCGCGGGGCCGAGCGAGCGGTCGACGCGGCGGACGTGGCGACCGCGGACGGGCGGAAGACGCTGATGGCGTCGGATTTCGGCACCGAAGCGACCGGGGACAAGGACGATCTGGAACTCCCGATCGCGCCGGTCGACCGCATCGCTCGCCTCGACATCGACGACTACCGCGTCTCCATGGACGCTCGCCTCGCGCTGGCGGCCGAACTAGAGTCGTACGCCGACCGGGTGGCGGCGGCCGCCGCGGACCTGGCGCGCCACGCCGACCGGCGGACCGTCAAAGCCGAGGACGTCGAGGCCTACTTTCGACTGAGCCAGTACTACGAGTGACCGCATGAACTTCGGCTACCGGGAGGCCTGTCTCGACCACGACACCGGCAAGCGCCACCCCGAGAGCCCCGACCGCCTGCGGGCCATCCGCCAGGGCCTCTCGGAGTGTCACGGCGTCAGGTACGTCTCCCCCGAGGACGCGACCGTCGAGCAGGTCTCCGCCGCCCACGACGCGGACTACGTCGACTCGGTCGAGGCGTTCTGCGCCGACGGCGGCGGCGACTGGGACGCCGACACCGTCGCCGTCGAGGCCACCTGGGACGCCACCCTGGCCGCCGCCGGCATGGCCAACTGGGCCGCAGACGAGGCGCTCGACGGGGCGGACGGACGGAACACTCCCTTCGCGCTCGGCCGCCCGCCGGGTCACCACGCCGTCTACGACGACGCGATGGGCTTCTGTTTCTTCAACAACGTCGCCGTCGCCGCCCAGCACGCCATCGACGACCGCGACGCCGACCGCGTCGCCATCCTCGACTGGGACGTCCACCACGGCAACGGCACCCAGGACATCTTCGACGACCGCGAGGACGTCTTCTTCGTCTCGATCCACGAGGACGGCATCTACCCCGGGACCGGCGACGCGACCGAGACGGGAACCGGCGACGCCCGGGGCACCACCATGAACGTCCCGTTCCCGCCGGGGACGACCACCAGCGGCTACCTCGCCGCCGTCGACGACCTGATCCTCCCCGCCTTCGAGGCGTTCGACCCGGACCTACTGCTGGTCTCCGCGGGCTTCGACGCCCACGAACACGATCCCATCTCGCGGATGCGCGTCTCCACGGAGGGCTACGGCCTGCTGGCCCGGCGCGTCGACGAGTTCGCGGACCGCGTCGGCACCGGCCTCGGGTTCGTCCTCGAGGGCGGCTACGGCCTCGACACGCTGACCGAGAGCATCCGCACCGTCCACGAGGTGTTCGACGGCTACACCCCCGCCGAACCCAACGAGGACGTGCAGGACGCCGCGCGTCAGGTCGTCGACGACGTGCGCGGCCAGGGGTTCGACCTCGCCGACGAGTGACCGCCCGTCCGACACCGCGTCGAGGGGCGTCCTCCGGGTGACCGGCACTGTCCCGGGGTAGCGTTCGGTCTGTCAGTCTCCCGAGAGCGACCGGGTCCCGAGTATCAGTCCGTGATCTGATGGGTACCGGGATACACATCAACGCACCGCGGAAATCTATACATGGGAGCGTGCGGAACCGTGCTGTTGGTGACCTTTCCCCGTGTGCTGTTGTACGGAACAATCGTATCGTGACTGGGAATCGCAACTCGACGATCTGACACCGAGCGCGAAGTTCGTGTACACGGTCCTCGAGTACGAAGGCCCACTGACTCAGAAGACGCTCGCCGAGGAGACGCGCCTCTCCCAGCGCAGCGTGCGCAGCGCGCTGTCGGACCTGACGGACGCCGACATCGTCGAAGAACGGATCTACCCGGCGGACGCCCGCCAGCGGCTCTACGCTATCGACACCGAGTGACTCCGTCCGACGGGACCGGACGTGTCGACTGTTTTTATTCGTCGTCGACGGCGTGAGCGGTCGTGACGCGGCCGAGACCGGTCGTGACGTGACCGAGAACCGCCGTCAGGGTCGCGGGTCGAGATAGCGCGCCAGTTCGACGCCGAACTCGCCGGCGAGCGCGCCCACGTCGTCGCCCGACAGCACCGCGTACTCCTCGTCCATGGCCGCCTCGACTCGCGCGCCCAGCGCCACGTCGAAGACGGCGTCGCTCTCCAGCAGTCCGACCGCCGTCCGGAACTCGCGGGGCCGCTCGACGACGTAGCGGTCGCCGTCGAGGAACGGACCGTAGGTGCCCGGTCCGTCGTCGGGCGCGGCGACCTCGTCGGCGTACGCGTCGTAGAACCCCTCGGCGTGGTCGCGGACGCCGACCGGCGGTCCCTCGTGGCGCTCGACGGCCGGCCGCTCGGCGACTTCGAGTTCGGCGAACAGGACGACCGTCTCCTCGGCCCACGCGGCCGCCCGCAGCACGTCGAACCCGCGGCGGTCGAGTTCGCCGACGAGCCCCGCCAGCGAGCGGTCGAGCTGCGGGTACAGCTGGTCGTCGACGATGTCGGGCGCGTCGAACCGGACGGCGACCGGCGCGGTCCCGCGGCGCTCGAACGCCGCGGCGACCGCGTCGTGGTCGACGGGTTCGGGGTCGTCGGGAACGAACAGCGCCGGTCGGGGCTCGGCGAGCAGGTCGCGAGCGTAATGCTGGAGCCGTGCGACCGCCTCGGCGCTACAGACGGCGGCGACGTTGCGCTCGGGGTCGGTCGGGTCGATCACGACGAGCGGGTCGTCGAACGACGCGTCGGCGTGGTCCTCGGGGTCGAACGCGACGGGCGGGTGCCACTCGGCGGCGGCCTCGACGAACGGCCGGAAGCCGCCGTACTCGTGGACGAGCAGTTCGGTCAGATACCCGGAGAACCCCCGGGTCCGGAGGTCGCTCCCGTAGACGCCGATCCCGGCGAGGAACCGCTTGGCGACCCGCACCTCGCCCGCCAGGTCGGCGTCGATGCGTTCGGCGAGGTACTCGGTGTGGAAGGGCGTGCGGTCGACCGCCGACCGGATCGCGGTGGCGTCGGCGACCGCGTAGCAGGGCACGAGATCCACGTCGAACCCCCCGTAGGTCCCCTTGACGTAGGGGTGTTCGGCGAACTCCTCGTGGCCGTCGGGTAACACGGCGTGGCCGATTTCGAGGCCGTAGGACTCCAGCTCATCGCGGCCGACGCTCGTCGGGAACGAGACGAACAGGTCGATGTCGCGGTCGCCCGCCAGCCAGGTGTCACGGGCCGTCGACCCGACCTGGACCACGTCGGCGTCGACCGGCAGATCCGCGACGGCGTCGCGCGTGCGCTCGCGGAGGTCGTCGACGACGCGGCCGAGTCGCTCGCGTTCGTCGTCGTCGGGCGTCACCCGCTCGCGGACCCGCTCGACGACGGCGTCGAACTCGTCGCTCATGGGTCGGGGTTGTTCGGGACCGGTGAAAACCCGTCCGATGTGTCGCGAGGGCGGGGACCATCGGTCGAATCGCCGTACGTGACTCCGTGTCGTGGCGAAGGAAAAACGAAATCCCTATACAACAACTCCGGCTATGGATGCATGCGTGCCGCCGTAGCTCAGTTGGTAGAGCACCTCGCTGTTAGGGTGCGCAGGTCACCTGCGTGCCGCAGACACGAGGTTGTCCCAGGTTCGAGTCCTGGCGGTGGCGTTCTGCGGTTCGTCGTCTCGCTCGGCGAGTCGCGTCGCCGCGCCGTCGAGTCGCCCAGTCAGACCGCCCGCCCGACGAGGCGGTCGGCGAGGGAGCCGACGAACGTGCCGGCGTCGGAGAGGTCCCAGCGCACTTCCCAGAACGGGTTGGCGCCGTTGACCTGCGGGATCACTTCGGGGTTGGTCTCGGCGGAGATGTGCTCGCGGCGGCCGCGGCCGGCGACGCCGATGTCGTGGGACTCGCGGACGACCGCGGCGGCGCGGTCGGTGCAGCTGTTGTAGGGGTAGCTGAAGCGGTCGACCTCGACGCCGAGCACGCGTTCGAGGCGGCGCTTGGCGCCGACGATCTCCCGTTCGAGGCGGTCCGGCGGGACCTCGGCGAGCTTCGGGTGGGTCCGCGTGTGGTTGCCGATGGTGACCAGGTCCTCGTCGAGGAGCGCGAGGAGGTCCTCGCGGTCCATGTACTCGTACTCGAAGCGGTCGTTGTGGGTGAACGAGGGGTCGCCGATGGCGTCGGCGATCACGAAGACGGTGGCCGGCACGTCGTACTCGCGGAGGACGGGCACGACGTTCTCGGCGAAGTCGCGGTAGCCGTCCTCGAAGATGAGGGCGACCCGTTTCTCGTCGCTGGGCCGGCGGACGGCCGGGAGGTCGACGAGTTCGTAGTGCCTGTCGAGGTACGCGATGTCGCGACGCAGCCGGTCGGGGTCGATGTCGTCGTGGAACCCGCCGCCGACCGAGTGGTACGCGAGAATCTTGTTCGTGCCGCGCGAGGACAGCGACTCGACCCGCGAGAAGTGACCCACGAACGCGACCGTCCGCCACGCCCGGAGCAACTGCGACTCTGAGACGAGCATACCGACACCTACGGTCACACTACCTTCGTTATGCTCGGCTTGTGTCGGTCAAACGCTCGACCCGCTCCCGTTAACGGGCCTCTACTCCGCGGACGAACGCCCGCCGACCGACGTCACGGGCGGGGCGGTCCGCCTCGCGGGTCACTCGTTCCCGACGGGTCAGCGCGAATCGGAACCGACGACCGTCGGCAGGGATGCGCCCCGTCCGAAGACCAGCACGGTCGCGAGGACGAGGCCGGCGAGCGCGGAGAGGGCGGTCTCGACGTAGATGCCCAGCGGCGCTCCGAGGGCGGGGAAGACGGCGAAGTTCAGGGCGAGGAGCGTCCCGAACCAGATGGCGGCGAAGTCGCCGAGGCGGCCCATAGCGGGAGGAATCTGTCGACGGGCCAAGTCCTTTCGGGTCGACCGTCGTCGGCTCCCGGCGCTCCGGCGGGTCCGGTTCGCCTCGGAGCGCGACCTCCGAACCGAGAGACAGTCATAAATGGCTGGGTGCGCGAGATGTGTGCCGATGACCGACGGCTTTCAGGTCTCCGAGCGACGGTCGGTCCCGCCCGCGGAGGCGTTCTCCCTGCTGGGCAACGAACTGCGCGTCACCATCCTGCTGGAACTCGGCGACGCCAAGGAGGGCAGCCAGCCCCGCCCGCTCCCCTTCGAGGAGCTGCGCCAGCGCTGTGACGTGTCCGACAGCGGTCGGTTCAACTACCACCTCCAGGAGCTACTCGGCGTGTTCGTCCAGGAGAAAGCGGAGGGGTACGGCCTGCTGTACCCCGGTGTCATCCTCTATCAGGCGATCAAGGCCGACAGCTTCACCGACCGGACGACCGTCGAGCCGTTCCCCGTCGACGCCGACTGCGCCGACTGCGGGGCGAGACTGGAAGCGACCTACCGCAACAGCATGCTCGTCGTCCGCTGTGGGGACTGCGGCGCGCTCGCGTTCAAGTACCACCTCCCGCCGGGCGCGATCCGGTCGAACGACCCCGACGCCGTGCTGTCGGCGGCGAGCCTCTACGCCCGCCGGGACCTGCTGACCGTCGCCAGCCACGTCTGTCCCACCTGCGCGAGCGAGATGTACCACGACGTGGTGCCGGACGGGGAGAAGTCGAGCGAGCTCGAACAGGCGATGCCCGGCCCCGCGGTGGTCCACCACTGCTCGTACTGCAAGAACTTCTTCTGCACCGACCTCCCCGAGATCCTGATCTACCACCCCGAGGTGCTGCCGTTCGTCGCCGCCAACGCGCCCGACCTGCTGACCGACCCGCTGTGGACCGTCGACGCCTGCGACCCGGACGACATCGCGGTCGCCCGGGACGACCCCCTCCACGTCACCGTCCCGCTCCGAGCCGGCGACGACCGCCTCGACGTGACCGTCGACCGCTCGCTGTCCGTGATCGAGACCGAGCGCCCGTGAGCGCGTGCGCCGGACCCCGCTCGCACGGCGTGCGAGAGGATCTCAGACGCTGAGATATTTGCCGTAACTCGTGGTTATAGATGTTTGTGGATATATGCACGACACACATGACCGATCCGTACGCCTTCGGGACGCGCTGTGTCCACGCCGGCCAGGACGTGGACCCGGCGACAGGCGCGCGAGCGCCGCCGATCTACCAGACCACTTCCTACGTGTTCGACGACGCCGACACGGCGGCCGACCGGTACGCGCTGGACGACGGGGGCAACGTCTACTCGCGGTTCGACAACCCGACCGTCTCCACGCTGGAACGCCGGCTCGCCGCGCTGGAGAACGGGACCGCGGCCGTCGCCACGGGCTCGGGGATGGCCGCCCTCGACGCCGCGACCTCGATCCTCGCCCGGGCGGGCGACAACGTCGTCACCGCCTCCTCCATCTACGGCGGCACCCACTCCTATCTCTCGAACATGGGCAGTCGCCGCGGGATCGAGACTCGCTTCGTCGACACGCTCGACCCGCAGGCCTACGCCGAGGCCATCGACGACCGCACCGCCTACGTCCACTACGAGACCATCGGCAACCCCTCGCTGGTGACGCCGCCGATGGCGGCCATCGCCGAGGTCGCCCACGAGCGGGGCGTCCCCGTCTTCGTCGACAACACCTTCGGGACGCCCGCGCTGTGCAACCCGCTCGACCACGGCGCCGACATCGTCTGGGAGTCCACCACCAAGTGGATCCACGGCTCGGGCACCACCGTCGGCGGCGTCCTCGTCGACGGCGGCTCGTTCCCGTGGGCGGAGCACCCCGAGAAGTTCCCCGAGCTGGGCGCACCCAACGACGCCTTCGACGGCGTCACCTTCGCCGAGCGGTTCGGCGATCGCGCCTTCGCGACGGCCGCCCGCCAGCGCGCCGTCCGCTCGCTGGGCGACGGCCAGAAGCCCTTCGACGCCTGGGCGACCCTCCAGGGGACCGAGACGCTCGAGCTCCGGATGGAACGCCACTGCGAGAACGCCCAGCGCGTCGCCGAGTTCTTGGCCGACCACGACGGCGTCGAGTGGGTCACCTACCCCGGGCTCGACTCCCACGAGACCCACGACCACGCCAGCGAGTATCTGAACGGTGGGTACGGCGGCATGGTCGCCTTCGGCCTCGCGGGCGGCTTCGAGGCGGGCAAGCGCTTCTGCGAGGAGACCGACCTGGCGCAGTTCCTCGCCAACATCGGCGACGCGAAGACCTTAGTCATCCACCCCGCCAGCACGACCCACGCGCAGCTCACTCCCGAGGAACAGCGCGCCAGCGGCGTCACGCCCGACCTGGTGCGGCTGTCGGTCGGCATCGAGGACGCGGAGGACATCCTCGCGGACGTCGACGGCGCCATCGAGCGCGCCAACGCCGGGGCGAGCGACGGAACGCCGAACGCGGGTGACTCGTAGATGGAGATCGAACGCGACGCCGTCGCGCTCGGCGAGTTCGAGTTCGAGTGCGGCCGCTCGATCCCCGAGCTGGAGGTCTCCTACGAGGCCTACGGCGAGTTCACGGGCGACAACGCGGTGCTGGTCTGTCACGCGCTGACCGGCAGCGCCCACGTCGCCGGGCGCCACCCCGACGACGAGACCGACGGGCAGGCCCGCGCCTGGTGGGACGACATCGTCGGCCCGGGCAAGGCCATCGACACCCGCGAGTACTACGTCCTCTGTGCCAACGTCCCGGGCTCGTGTTACGGCACGACCGGCCCCGAGAGCACCAATCCCGAGACCGGCGAGCCCTACGGCACGGATTTCCCGGCGGTCACCGTCACCGACTGGACCGACGCCCAGCGTCAGTTGCTCGACGAACTCGGGGTCCCGCACCTCCACGCCGTCGTCGGCGGCAGCGTCGGCGGCATGAACGTCATCGAGTGGGCCAAACAACACCCCGACCACGTCGAGCGCATCGCCCCCATCGCCGCCGCCGCGCGACTCGACGTGCAGTGTCTCGCCATGGACGCCATCGCCCGCCGCGCCATCACCACCGACGACGACTGGCAGGGCGGCGACTACTACGGCGACGGTCCGAAACCGACCGACGGGCTCGCGCTCGCCCGCCAGATCGGCCACGTCATGTATCTCTCGAAGGCCTCGATGGAGCAGAAGTTCGGCCGCCGCGCGGCGGGCCGCGACGCCGCCCGGTCGTTCCCGACCGACCCCGCCGCCGGCTTCTTCCCCTACCGCGACGTGGAGTCGTATCTCGACTACAACGCCGAGAGCTTCGTCGAACGCTTCGACGCCAACTCGTATCTCTATCTCACGCGAGCGATGGACAACTACGACCTCGCCGCGGGCTTCGAGTCCGACGAGGACGCCCTGGCCGCCTTCGACGGCGAGGCGCTCGTGATGTCCTTTACCGGCGACTGGCACTTCACGCCCACGCAGGCCGAAGAGCTGGCCGACGCGCTCCGCGCGGCCGACGTGGCCGCCGCCCACCACCTCGTCGAGTCCGACCACGGCCACGACGCCTTCCTCGTCGAACCGGAGAGCGTCGGGCCGCCGCTCGCCGACTTCCTCGCCGACGGCGTCGAGGGGACGGCCGTCACGGACACGGACGAGCCGCCCGAGGACGACGACCCCTCGTTCGCGCCCGTCCACACCAGCCTGTTCTCCGATTGAGACGTGCTCGGGGCCAACAGGCTTTTTTCTCCTCACCGCGTTCTCACGCCTATTCGCTCGCACGGGTCAGGCGTGGGTCTCCCCTGTGACGCCGTGAGAGCCGACGGAACCCTCCGAACATGAACGTCGACCCGGACGCCACTCGACCGCAGATCCGCCCGCATCCGAGTCGCGACGGTATCCAGGTTACCGACCCGATCCAGGAGACCCAGTTCTCGCTGTTGACGCCCGACGAGCCCGGGATCGACGACTGCGACCCCGACGAGTTCTACTTCCCCGCCGACGCCGGCGCGACCGTGCGGACCACGGCCGTCGAGACGCCCTACTTCGTCCCGCTGTGGATCCGCGACGCCGAGGGGAACACCGTCGCGGAGGTCTCGGACCAGGAGTCCGTCAGCGTGCCGCCCGGCCGGTACAACGTCGAACTGGCGACGACGCAGGTCAAGCTCCAGTTCGCCATCGAGGGCGGGATCGAAGTCACGTCGATGGGAGACACCGTTCGGATCGCACTCTCCGAGACCGACCGGATCCACGTCGGCGCGCGGTCGGTCCACGAACAGCCGGCGGCGACCGTCACGACGACCGAGCAGCCGGAGGACCTGATGCGGGCGCTCTCGACGCTCGGTTCGGCGCTGAAGACCACCAGCTGCGAGCGGTCGTTCCCGTCGCTACGCGGCCATCCACCGCTCGTGGAGCTCGGCGACCGGCTGGACGTACCGGACTCGATCGCCGCTCCGGAGACGGGGGTCGGCATCGAGGTGCCGCCGATAGAGGAGTACATCTACCCCGTCGTGCCGCTGGCGTACTACACGGGTGCGCGGATCGAACCCGGTCCGTCGCCGCGGATCGCCGGCGAGGACTGGTCGTTCCCGCTCGACGGCGACGACGGCTTCGAGGCCGAAGTCGAGCGCGTGCTGAAACACGTGTTCCTCATGGACTGCGTCACGCGCACCGAAGGGTACTACGAGGTCGACCTCCACGAGCGGGCGGCGGTCGAATCCCTGGTCGACCTGGACTTCGCGGACGTCTACGAGCGGCCCCTGTCGGAGCAGTTGCGGGCGTATCTGGACGTGCCGTTCGACGCGGTCGCCGAGGTCGTACCCAAGTGGAAGCTCACCGCCGACGTGCGACCCGACGCCGCGAACGTCAGCGCGCTCCCGTTCCTCGCGAACGAACTCGCCGTCGTCCGCTGTCCGCACTCTCAGGAAACCCGCGACGAAGCGCTGCAGGAACTCACCGACCAGGTCGAGTCCTTCTTCAGAAACAACCCCGAGGCGCTCCGGCGGAGTACCCGGACACAGACCCGCTCCGAGTCGTCGCCCTCGACTGCGACCTCCGAGATCTTCCGCCCCGAACCCGCCGACAGCATCGAGCAGGCCTACGTCGGCGAGGGGCTTCCGGTCGGCGCGAGCAAGATGACCGTCGACGCCTACTACCGGCGGCTGGAGTTCGAGCCGACGACCGACCCCCAGATTCAGGTCGCTGTCGTCTGCAACGACCAGGAGATGACCGACGAGAACGTCGTCTCCGAGATCTACGGCACGCGCGACTGGATCGAGTTCGGCATCGAAGCCCACGAGCAACTGACCGCGATGGAGATGCGCGAACTGTTGCGGTCGGAGATCGATTTCCTCCACTACATCGGCCACGTCGACGACGAGGGGATCCGCTGTGCCGACGGCTACCTCGACACCCGGCACCTCTCGGAGGTCAACGTCAGCGCGTTCCTCCTCAACGCCTGCGACTCCTACGAGCAGGGCCGCGGCCTCGTCGACGCCGGCGCCATGGCCGGCATCGCCACGGTCACCGACATCGTCAACGAGGCCGCCACCTCAGTCGGCCATACCGCTGCGAAACTGCTCAATCAGGGCTTTTCGCTCGCCGCCACGGTTTCGATCATCAAGGAGTACGAACAGATCGGCCACCACTACCTCGTCGTCGGCGACGCGAGCGCGTCGATCGTCGAGAACCAGTCCGGGACGCCGCACCGGGTCGTGGTCGATCGGCCGGATCCGAGCGAGTATCGGGTCTCTATCTACGGATACCCGTCACTCTCTACACCGATGGGGACGGTCTTCTCTCCGGTGATAGACGGCATCAACCGATTCTACATGAACTCGGGTAAGATGGACGAGTACGAGTTATCCGACGAACAGCTGCGGAGTTTCATCTACAAACAGGATCTCCCCGTGGAGTTCGATGGTGCCCTGCGATGGAGCAGCGAACTAAACGATATCTGAAACTACGGTCCGGTCAGCGAACCACCGGACGCGGCCGTCACCGAGCCGGCCTGCGAGAGCAGCAGCAGCGCGCTGAACATGACGCCGATCCATTTGGGGTTCTCTTCGAGGAATTCGCGGAGTCGCGTTGATTCTTGGCTCATAGCCAAGTGTTTATTCAGGCCGTCTGTGATTGAATTTATCTAAAAGTTCGGGATAAATTAAGACTTGTATTATCAGTATCTTCGACAGAGATTAGAAAACGATATTTCAGACATACCTCAAAATTCGCTAATAGGTTCTGAAACCCGGGGATGGCGGACGGGTGTCAGGGAACGACAACACTCATAGTCGTGTGGACCCGGTGGACTGATAGGAAGTGATGCAGTTCCGTCCGTTCGGGAGGGGGAGTTCGTGACCGTCCGCATCCGGGGAGCGGCGGATATCGGCGACGCGACGACGGTGCTGTTGCTGGCTCCCGACGTGTCCGACCGGCCGACGGACGCCTGTCTGACCGTTCTCGACGGTCTCGACGACCGGATCGACCGGGCGGTCCCGGTCACGATCTCTCAGCCGGCGTCGGAGTGGCTGTCGCTGTGGGAGCGCGAGGCCGACACCGGGCCGCCGCTCGCCGCGTGCGTGGACGTGGATCGGACGACGCGCTCGACAACGGAGACGGCCGACGCCGACGGTCCCGTGCCGGTCGAACGCGTCGTCGACCCGACGGATCTGGAGGCGATCGGTCGCCGGGTCAGCGACGTGCTCCAGCGGGCCGACGACGCCGGCGACCGCGTCGGCGTCGCGGTCCACTCGCTGACCGGCGTGCTCGGCTACGTCGACGAACCGACCGCGTTCAAGTTCGTCTACACGCTCGGCGAGGTGGCTCGACGCGTCGACGGCGTCGTCGTCTTCCATCTGGATCCCGCGGCTCACGACGACGAGACCGTCGAGACGTTCCGGATCGTCTGCGACGCGGTCGTCGACGCCGACCGCGGCCGCTCGGCCGGGGCCGGTCTCTGACGTAATCGAGGGACAGGAAAGGGGTGGCTCTTTATACTTCCCGTCCTTCCCGCCGGATATGCCCCCGGCACGGCACCTCGTCGTCGTCGCCGGTGCCGAGCCCGCGGCCACCGACGCACTGGCGAGCGCGCTTCGCGACGACGGTACCGTCCGGACCGCCTACAGCGCCGACGCCCTCCGCGAAAGCCTCGACGAGGAAGTCGACGTCGTCCTCGTCGACGCCGAACTGGTCGACGGGTCGATCGACTCCCTCCTGACGGACGTTCGCGCGCGCGAGTTCGACTGTCAGGTCGGGGTGTCGGTGTCCGACTCGGGCCGGACGGCCGTCGAGACCGACACCGTCGACGCGGTCGTGAGGCGGGACCCGGTGGCCGTCCGGGAGACGGTGCAGTGGCTCGCGGCGCGCGCACGATACCGGGCGGGGCTGGAGGAGTTCTACGACCTCGCCGAACGCCGAGCGGCGCTGGCCGACGAGGAGGACGCGCTCGACCGACTGGACCGACAGCTCGACCGGCTGCGCCACGACCTCGCGGAGATGTTCGACGGACTGGACGACACCTCGGCGTTCGACGCCGCGCTCGCGCCCGAGGAACGCGATCTCGACTCCCGCGGAGACGGCGACGCGTCTGCCGACGGTTCGAACGAGCGCACGGAGCGCGACGACACGTGAGCCAACGGCTCGCGCGAGAAGTTAAAAGGGATGGCGCCGTATCTCCGGGCGAGGCGACCACATGCCGGCGCGTGACCCCTCGTTCGCCATCCCCGGGCGACCGGAGCGAACCTACCCTCGTAGCGGCGGAGTCGAGTACGAGGGCGAGACGGTCTTCGTCCTCACCCCGGAGGCCGACCGCTCGGACGGCGACCTCGAAGCGCTCGTCACCGACGTGATCGACGCCGACACCTACCGCTCGGGTGATTTTATGGAGCTGCCCATGCCGCTGTATCTCGTCCGCGACGAGGCGACCGCCGACGTGTTCCGCGTCACCGTCCGCAACCGCGCCGTCCAGTTGCACGTCCTCCCGGAGACGGATTCGGAGGGGCTGAGCCGCTTCTACGACCGAATCTGTCGGGAATCCGACTGCGAGTGGTCGGTGGCCTGTCGAACGGATTTCGGGTGACGGCCGCGGTCCCCGCCAGGTGCCTCGCCCGCCTCTCCCCGGACCGAACCCGTTCGGACGAACGCTCTTGTCGCGGCCCGACCGAGGACGCACCATGCCATCGCTGTCGACGCTGGCGCGTCCGGGGCTCCTCCTCGCGGCGTCCTGTGGCGCCGTGGGTGCCGCCGTCCAGAGTCCCGAGCGGGCCGTCCTGTGGGCGCTCGTCGGGTACTTCCTCGGGAAGTCGATCCAGAGCACGGTCTGGGCGGTCACGGCGGGACCCTCCGCGTGACTCACGCTCCGCCGGGCGAACATCTTCCGGGAAACCGACTCGCGGGAGGGGCACGTCCGTCCCGACGATGGCAGGACAGCAACTGGACCTCCGCGAGATCCCGCCGCCGAAGCGACACCCGAAGATCTTCGACGCGTTCGAGGACCTGGAGAGCGGCGAGGCGCTGACGCTGGTCAACGACCACGAACCGGCGCCGCTGTATCACCAGATGGCCGCCGAAGTCGAGTCGTTTGACGCCGAGGGATACACGGTCGACCGCGTCGGCCCCGACGAGTTCATCGCGACGCTCCCGAAGCGGTAGTCGGACGGTCGCGCCCCTCGCGGTCAGTACTCCGGCCGTTCGGCGTAGTCGATGGGGTCCGCGACGCCGGCTCGCTGGAACGCCTGGAGCCGGAACGCGCAGGCGTCGCAGGTTCCGCACGCCGGCGCTTCCTCGCGGTAGCAGCTCCAGGTGATCCCGTAGGGCACGCCGAGTTCGAGCCCGCGTTCGGCGATGTCGGTCTTCGACCACTCGACGAACGGGGCGACGAGTTCGATCTCCGTCTCCGGTTTCGTCCCCACGTTCATCACCCGCTGGAAGGCGTCGAAGAACTCCGGTCGACAGTCCGGATACCCCGAGAAGTCCTCGCTGTGGGCGCCGATGAACACCGCCGAGCAGTCGTTGGCCTCCGCGTAGGAGGTCGCCATCGCGAGCAGGTTCGCGTTCCGGAAGGGGACGTAGGAGGTCGGGACCGCCTCGCTGTCGAGGTCCGCGTCGGCCACGTCCATCTCGTCGTCCGTCAGGCTCGACGCGCCGATCGCCGCGAGGTGGCGCGTCTCGACGTGACAGAAGTCGGCGGCGTCGACCTCGTCGGCGAGCGCCTCGGCGCACTCCCGTTCTCTGGTCTCGGTCTCCTGACCGTAGGACGTGTGGAAGAAGTACGGTTCGTAGCCCCGATCTATCGCCTCGTAGACCGCGGTCGCGCTGTCCATCCCGCCCGATACCAGAATCACCGCTCGGTCGTTGTCAGTCATCGTTTGTCTCTCGTGTCCGCGTTCAGGTCCCCGGCGCGTCGTTCCACAGGTCGACGTGCAGCCGCGGCGTGTACCGGTAGCCGTACTCCGTCGCCAGCTCGGCGACCGCCGCACGCGTCTCGTCCAGCCGCTCGCGAGTCTGCCCCTCGGGCATCAACAGCACGTCCGAGTCCGGGATCGGTGTCCCCGCCGCCTCGCGCACGCGGTCGACGAGCGATTCGATCTCCGCCATATCGTCGCGGCCGGTGACGACGAACTTCAGCTGGGTCTCGTAGTCGTCGACGAGCGCCGCGAGCGCCTCGACGTCGACCCGTCGGTCCTCGTGGCGGTCGGCCCACTCGCCGTCGCCCTTCGGGTCCCGATCGGCGGTCGGCGTGCTGCTCGCCAGCTTCGGGCTGACGCTCGCCAGGTCGATCGGCGCGTCCCGATGGACCGTCCCGTTCGTCTCGACGGTGGTGTGATAGCCCGCGTCGTCGAGCCGGTCGAGCAGCGCGACCACCTCGTCGTGGATCATCGGTTCGCCCCCGGTCACGACGACGTGGTCGGCCTCGTCGTGTTCGCCCACCGCGTCGACGACCTCGTCGATCCCCATCCGGGCGTGGGTCGGCTCCCACGACGTGTGATAGGAGTCACAGAACCAGCACCGGAGGTTACAGCCGCTTGTCCGGACGAACACGCTCGGGACGCCCGCCAGCTTCCCCTCCCCCTGCAGCGAGTAGAACAGCTCGTTGACCGGCAGCGCCGCCTCGCCGTCGGGGCGGTCGGCCGTCTCGCCGTCGACCGCGTCGTTCACCGGCATCAGTACGCCGCGCGGAGTTCGCTCGTCTCGCTCACTTCGACCGCCACGTCGGAGACCGTCTCGGGGAACGTCTCGCGCAGCTTCCGTTCGAGGACGACCGCCATCACCTCCGCCGTCGGCGGGTGGTCGAGAACGACGGCCGCGTCGCCGTCGCCGCTCGCCTCGAACGCCTCGACCAGCGGGTCGCCCCGCTCCAGCAGGAACATGTGGTCCCATTCGGAGATGACTGCAGTAATATCGCCTTTGTCGACGACCCATCCCTCCTCGCGGAGCCGTCCCGTCACCTCGACGCGGATCTCGTAGTTGTGTCCGTGCGGTCGCGCACACTTCCCGTCGTGATGCTGGAGTCTGTGCCCGGCGCTGATCCGGATCGGCCGGTCGCCGCCGACGACGAGCGTCCGCTCCTCGCTTCCGGTCGCGTCCGATCCGCTTCGCCCCCGTCGAGTCATACTCGGGTATTATCTAAGGTGTACTAAAATGTGCTCATCGAGCTGATTCCGGGTCGGGCGTCGCGACTACGAGCCCGCTGCGGTGTGCGATGACTCTCACTCGACCGTGCGGACGCTTTCAAATTCTCCGATCGTTCGACTCCGACGACTCGTCGGTGTACCACCACGCCCACGCGACGAGGACGGCCTGGAGCGGCAACCGCGCCCACAGCGCCGCGTCGTGCGGGTCACGCAACTGCGCCGGAACGTCCCCCAGCTCGAAGTCGTCGCCGGTCGCCATGTAGACGTTCGCGGGGAACACCGCAACGAGCAGCGCGATTATGCCCCACGCCGAGCGGCGACGCGTCCGTTCGAACAACACACCGATGCCGAGTCCGACTTCCGCGAGTCCGGACAGGTAGACGAGCGTCCGCGGCCGCGGGAACTGCGGCGGCACGACCCGTTCGTACGTCTTCGGAGCGACGAAGTGGAGCACTCCCGCGAGGACGTACGAGAGACCCATGACGTACCGGAGCGGCCGTTTCGAGCGGGCGAGGAGCGTGGAGCGCACGGGTACATCGTTCGAGAGCGATGGCCGAAAGGCTTCCTCCCGTCGGTCGGGATCGGGAAATGCCGCCTCCCGGATTTGAACCGGAGGAGACATGCTCACTCGCTCCGCTCGCTGCGCGTGACTTCCGGGGTTCGAATCGCGCTCGTGAGCATTTTCACTGCTCACGTCGTTCGCAGGAAAATGCCGCCTCCCGGATTTGAACCGGGGACAGCTCGATCTTCAGTCGAGTGCTCTCCCAGTCTGAGCTAAGGCGGCTCGCCGTCGGGCGTATCTCCGAGTGCGGGGAGGGGAGAAAAAAGGATTTCGAAAGCCGGCCCGACCGTTCGACTCGTTGACGCGCCGCGATCAGGGCAGAAACAGGTCGGCGGAGTCGAACTCGGCGCCGCAGTCGTCGCAGACGTAGGTGGTGCCGTCGGTGGTGCTGACG